>JBFWXJ010000405.1:0-5648 GCA_050187535.1 Alphaproteobacteria bacterium
CTCTGCCTCGACCCGGAGAAGGCGGCCGAGGTGACGCTGCAGCCGGTGCGCCGCTTCGCCATGGATGCGGCGATCCTCTTCGCCGACATCCTGATCGTGCCCTATGGGCTCGGGATCGACGTCGGCTTCCGCGAAGGCGAGGGTCCGGTGCTGCCGCCGCTGCGGCGCGGCGCCGTCCCACCGGCCTGGGATGGGGAGCAGTTCGCGCAGCGGACCGCGCCCATCATGGAGACGGTGCGCCGCGTCGCCGCGGCCCTGCCGGCCACGACCGCCCTCATCGGCTTCGCCGGCGCACCGTGGACGGTCGCCACCTACATGGTCGAGGGCGGGTCGAGCCGCGAGTTCTCTCACGCCAAGGACTGGGCCTATGGCGACCCCGCGGGCTTCGATGCGCTGATCGATCGCATCACCGAGGCGACCATCGCCTATCTCGACGCCCAGGCGACGGCCGGGGCGGAGGCGGTCCAGCTGTTCGATTCCTGGGCGGGCGCCCTATCGGAGGACGCATTCCGGCGCTGGTCGGTCGCACCCGCAAGGCGCATCGTCGCCGAGCTCCGGCGCCGCCACCCCGGCCTGCCGGTCATCGGCTTCCCGCGCGGGGCGGGTGCCGCCATCGCGGACTACGCCCGCGGGGCGGGCGTCGATGCCGTGAGCCTGGACACCTCGGTGCCGCTCGCCTGGGCGCGGTCGGCGATGCCGGGCGTGGCGCTGCAGGGGAATCTGGACCCGCGCTGGCTGGTCGTCGGCGGCGGCGGCCTGGACGCGGAGGTGGCGCGCATCGCCGATGCCATGACGGGCCATCCGTTCGTCTTCAACCTGGGCCACGGGATCGTGCCGGAGACGCCGCCCGGGAACGTCGCACGGGCCGTGGCGGCGCTGCGCGGACGGGGGCACTGAGATGCGGCTCGCGGTCGTCCTCTTCAACCTCGGCGGCCCCGACGGCCCGACGGCGGTCGAGCCCTTCCTCGCCAACCTCTTCACCGATCCGGCGATCATCCGCGTCCCGTGGCCGCTGCGGCCGCTCCTCGGCCGCCTGATCGCGCGGCGCCGTGCGCCGGTCGCCCGCGCCAACTACGACCGGATCGGCGGCGCATCGCCGATCCTGGCGAACACGCGGGCGCAGGCGGACGCGTTGGCTGCGGCGCTGGCGGACGCCGGCACGGTCGCGACCTTCGTCGCCATGCGCTACTGGCACCCCCGCGCGACCGAAACGGTGGCGGCCGTGCGCGCATTTCGGCCCGATCGCGTGGTGCTGCTGCCGCTCTATCCGCAGTACTCGACCACGACGACCGCGTCCTCCCTCGCGGAATGGCGACGGGCAGCGGCGAAGACGGGGCTCACGGCTCCCACCACCGCCGTCTGCTGCTGGCCGGCGGAGGCGGGGCTGGTCGACGCCCAGGCCGGCCTGGTGCGACACGGTCTCGATGCATTGCCGCCGGACGAGCCATGGCGCGTGCTGTTCTCGGCGCACGGCCTGCCGGAGAAGATTGTGGCGGCGGGCGACCCTTATCAGTGGCAGGTCGAGAGGACGGCGGCCGCGGTCGCCGAGCGATCGGGTCTCGCGCGAGAGGATTGGGTCGTGTGCTACCAGAGCCGGGTGGGGCCCCTGCGCTGGATCGGACCCTCGACCGAGGAGGAAATCGCCCGGGCGGGCCGCGAGGGCCGCACGGTCGTCGTCCTGCCGATCGCCTTCGTGTCGGAGCACTCCGAAACGCTGGTCGAGCTCGACATGGAGTATCGCGAGCTCGCGGAGCGTGCCGGCGTGCCGCGTTACGTCCGGCTGCCGACCGTCGGCGTCGAGACGGCCTTCATCGCCGGACTGGCCGACCTCGTGCGGCGCGCGATGGTCGCGCCGGAAGGCTACGCGCCGCCCGGCGGCAGCCGGCTCTGCTCACAGGGCTTTTCGGCCTGTCCCATCGGAGCGGCGCGATGACCGATCTTCTCCTTCATCTCTATCCGTGGACCAAGGCGCTGCACATCATCTCGGTCATCTCGTGGATGGCGGGGCTGCTCTACCTGCCGCGCCTCTTCGTCTACCACGCGGCCGCCGAGACGGGGTCGGCCCAGTCCGAGACGTTCAAGGTGATGGAGCGGCGCCTGCTGCGCGGGATCATGAACCCGGCGATGGTCGCGACCTACGTCTTCGGCACGTCGGTCGCGGCGACGCCGGGCATCGTCGACTGGGGCAGCGGGTGGATATGGGCGAAGCTGGCGCTGGTTGCGGCGCTGACCGTCCATCACCATCTCCAGGTCGCCTGGTGGAAGGGCTTTGCGACCGATCGCAACCGCCATCCGCAGCGATTCTTCCGTCTCCAGAACGAGGTGCCGACGCTGTTGATGGTGGCGATCGTGATTCTTGTGGTGACCCGGCCTTTCTGAGGCTCGCCCGGGAACCGGAATCGCCCGTTTCCGTTTGACTCGCGGCACCGTCGTGTCTAAGTAGCCAGCAACGCCGTTCGAGCGGCGATCCTTCTTCCCACTTCCTGCTTTCGGAACCAGCGGCCGGTCACCGGCCGCAGCCTTGGCGGCAACCACGCCGCGGGCAACGTCTACCGGCAGGAAGACGGGATTTCCCCTTTCCTTTTTCGTCCAGGCTTCCCGGATGAACCTGCAAGACCTCAAGCGCAAATCCCCGGGCGATCTTCTGGCTTATGCCGAAGAGCTCCAGATCGAGAACGCCAGCAGCCTGCGCCGGCAGGACATGATGTTCGCGATCCTGAAGCAGCTTGCGGACAACGATATCGCCATCTACGGCGACGGCGTGCTGGAAGTGCTCCAGGACGGCTTCGGCTTCCTGCGCTCGCCCGAGGCGAACTATCTGCCCGGTCCCGACGACATCTATGTCAGCCCGAGCCAGGTCCGCCGCTTCGGCCTGCGCACCGGCGACACTGTCGAAGGCCAGATCCGCGCGCCGAAGGACGGTGAGCGGTACTTCGCCCTCCTCAAGGTCAACGAGATCAATTTCGAGGAGCCGGAGAAGGTCCGCCACCGGATCAACTTCGACAACCTGACGCCGCTCTATCCGGACGAGCGCCTGAAGCTCGAGATCGAGGATCCGACGCGCAAGGAGTACACGACGCGCGTCATCGACCTGATCTCGCCGCTCGGGAAGGGTCAGCGCGGCCTGATCGTGGCGCCGCCGCGCACCGGCAAGACGGTGATGCTGCAGAACATCGCCCACGCGATCGCCCGCAACCATCCCGAGGTCTATCTCATCGTGCTGCTCATCGACGAGCGGCCGGAAGAGGTGACCGACATGGCCCGCTCGGTGAAGGGCGAGGTCATCAGCTCGACCTTCGACGAGCCGGCGATCCGCCACGTCCAGGTCGCCGAGATGGTGATCGAGAAGGCCAAGCGCCTGGTCGAGCACAAGCGCGACGTCGTCATCCTGCTGGATTCGATCACCCGCCTGGCCCGGGCCTACAACACCATCGTGCCCTCTTCGGGCAAGGTGCTGACCGGCGGCGTCGACGCCAACGCGCTGCAGCGGCCCAAGCGCTTCTTCGGTGCGGCGCGCAACATCGAGGAAGGCGGCTCGCTGACGATCTGCGCGACCGCCCTCATCGACACCGGCAGCCGCATGGACGAGGTGATCTTCGAAGAGTTCAAGGGCACCGGTAACTCGGAAATCATCCTCGATCGCAAGCTCTCCGACAAGCGCACCTTCCCGGCGATCGACATCACAAAGTCGGGCACCCGCAAGGAAGAGCTGCTGGTCGACAAGAAGACCCTCCAGAAGATGTGGGTCCTGCGCCGCATCCTGATGCCGATGGGCGTGACCGACGCCATGGAGTTCCTGCTCGACAAGCTGAAGCACTCGAAGACGAACGGCGACTTCTTCGAGCAGATGAATACGTAGGGATCGGTGCCGGCGCGTCTCGACGGGACGCGGCTTGCGAGGAAGAAGGGCCACACCCGACCGGGTGTGGCCCTATTCGTTGGCCGGCGCTACGGCATAAGCAGTGTCGAGCCGGTGGTCTTGCGGCTCTCCAGGTCACGATGGGCCTGGGCCGCGTCCTTCAGCGGGTAGCGCTGGGCGATCTCGATCTTGACCGCGCCTGACTGCACGACGTCGAAGAGATCCTTCGCCGTCGCCTCGAGGTCGCTGCGCTTGGCGGCGTAGGTGTTGAGCGTCGGCCGCGTCAAGTAAAGCGAGCCCTTGGCTGCGAGCACGCCGGTGTCGAGGCCGGTGACGGGGCCGGACGCGTTGCCGTAGGTCACCATCAGGCCCAGCGGCTGCAGGCAGTCGAGCGAGCCCATGAAGGTATCCTTGCCGACGCTGTCGTAGACGACCGGCAGGCCCTTGCCGCCGGTGATCTCCTTGACCCGGTCGACGAACTTCTCGCGCGTGTAGACGATGGGATGGTCGCAGCCATGGGCCTTGGCGAGCGCGGCCTTGGCGTCGGAGCCGACCGTGCCGATGACGGTGGCGCCGAGATGCTTGGCCCATTGGCACATGATGAGGCCGACACCGCCGGCCGCCGCATGGACCAGGATGGTGTCGCCCGGCTTCACCTTGTAGGTGCGGCGCAGCAGATACTGGCTGGTCATGCCTTTCAGCATGATCGCCGCCGCCGTGTCGTCGGAGATGCCGGCGGGCAGCACGACGCAGCGGTCGGCCGTCATCAGCCGCTCGCCGGCGTAGGAGCCGAGCGGTGCCGAGGCATAGCCGACGCGATCGCCCACCTTGACGCCGGTCACGTCGGCACCGACCGCGGTCACCGTGCCGGCGCCCTCCATGCCGATGCCGGACGGCAGCGGCAGCGGATAGAGGCCGCTGCGGTGATAGGTGTCGATGTAGTTGAGGCCGATCGCGCCGTGCCGGATGCGGATCTGGCCGGGGCCGGGATCGCCGACGGTGACGTCCTCGATCTTGAGGACGTCGGGGCCGCCCTTCTCGTGGAACCGGATCGCCTGGACCATGGCTGCTCTCCCTTGCGGCTGCGGTCAGCCGAGATGCTGCTTGAAGAAATCGCGGGTCCGACCGTTGGCGAGGTCGGCTTCCGCCTTCTCGTAGTGCTGGCCGCCGATACGCGCGAAGGCGTGGTCGACGTCGGGATAGGAATGGATCGTGACATGCGGGTTGCCGGCCAGCCCCGCCTTCACCTTCGCCTGTGCCTCGGGCGGCACGAACTTGTCCTTCTCGGCGATATGCAGCATCAGCGGCCTGGTGATCTTCGCCGCCTCGTCGAGCATCGTGTCGATCCCGACGCCGTAGTAGGACACGTTGCAGTCCGAGTTGCTGCGCGTCGCCATCAGGTAGGCGAGCTTGCCGCCGAGGCAGAAGCCCATGCTGCCGACCTTGCCGGTGCATTCGGGCCGGCCGCGCAGGTGACCGAGCGTCGCCACGAGGTCGCCCACGCCCTTGTCCACGTCGAAGCCGCCGTAGAGCTGGAACGCCTTCTGCCACTCGGCATCGGTCTTGTCGGTGATCTGCACGCCCGGCTCCTGGCGCCAGAAGAGGTCGGGGCAGAGCGCCACATAGCCGAGGGCGGCGATCTCGTCGGAGATCGCGCGCATCGCCTGGTTGACGCCGAACACCTCCTGGATGACGACCACACCCGGGCCCTTGCCGGCCTTGGGGAGGGCGAGGTAGCCGGTGAACGAACCGCCGTCGAGGGCGTCGATCGAGATGTCGGGCATTGGGG
>JBFWXJ010000406.1:0-5635 GCA_050187535.1 Alphaproteobacteria bacterium
GCTGGGCTTCGTGCTGGGCCGCCTGATGGAGGAGAAGCTGCGCCAGGCCCTCGTGCTGTCGCGCGGCAGCTTCGTCACTTTCGTCGAGCGTCCCGTCTCCGCCGGGCTGCTGCTCATCGCGGCCGTTGTGATGGTGGTCGCCGTCACCCCGGCGATCCGGCGACGGCGCGAGGAAGCCTTCCAGGAATAGTTTCAAGCGAAAGGAAACACCCCATGAGACGCATCCTGATCGGCCTCGCGGCCGCCATCGGACTCGCGGCCGCGCCGGCGGCGGCCCAGGACTATCCCACCCGCCCGATCGTGATGATCGTGCCCTTCGCCGCCGGCGGCCCGACCGATGTCATCGCGCGCATCGTCGGCGAGCACATGTCGCGCACGCTGGGCCAGCAGGTCGTGATCGAGAACGTGGCCGGCGCCGGCGGCACCACGGGCATCACTCGCGGCGCCCAGGCGACCCCCGACGGCTACACCATCATGATGGGCCACATGGGGACCCACGGCGCGGCGCCGGCCCTCTATCCCAAGCTGCGCTACGACCCGACCAAGGATTTCGAGCCGATCGGGCTGGCGGCCGGGACGCCGATCATCATCGTCGCCAGGAAGGACTTCCCGCCCAAGACACTGGGCGAGCTCGTGACCTACCTGAAGGCGAACGCCAGCAAGGTGAACGAGGCGCATGCCGGCGTCGGCTCGGTCTCGCACACCACCTGCACGATGCTGAACCACCAGCTCGGCATCAAGCCGACCCAGGTCGCCTATCGCGGCACCGGCCCCGCCCTCAACGATCTGGTGGGCGGGCAAGTCGACTTCATGTGCGACCAGATCGTCAACCTGGTGGAGCAGGTGAAGGCCGGCGCCATCAAGGCCTACGCCATCGCGACGCCCGCCCGCTCGCCGGCCCTGCCGGACCTGCCCACCACCACCGAGGCGGGCATGCCGGACTATCAGGTCAGCGCCTGGAACGCCGTGTTCGCGCCCAAGGGCACGCCGAAGGAGATCGTGGCGAAGCTGAGCGGCGCCCTCTCGAAGGCGCTGGACGACGAGGCGACGCGTAAGCGCCTGCACGACCTGGGCGGCGTCATCCCGGAAGGCCGCGAGCGCACCGGCGAATACCTGGGCGAGTTCGTGAAAGCCGAGGTGGCGCGCTGGACGCCGATCCTCAAGGCAGCCGGCGCGGTCGCCAATTGACCGCCGGCACCGACGGCGAGGCGGCCGGGACCACCCCGGCCGCCGTCCTCGATTTCTGGCTGGGCGCGGCCGGCGGCGAGACGCGCGGCCGCTTCCGCCAGGAATGGTTCACCAAGGACCCGGACTTCGACGCGACCATCCGCACCGCCTTCGCCGACGCGGTCGGGCGGGCGCTGGCGGGCGGCTTCGCGGAGTGGGAGGCGACCGGCGACGGCACGCTGGCACTCCTGATCCTGCTCGACCAGTTCCCCCGCAACCTCTTTCGCGGCACGGCGCGCGCCTTCGCCGGCGACGCACGGGCCCGCGCCGTGGCCGACCGGGCGCTCGCCCGCGGCTGCGACCGCGGCCGGCCCGCCTGCGAGCGCATCTTCTTCTACCTGCCGTTCGAGCACAGCGAGCTGATGGCGGACCAGGACCGGTCCTGCGCGCTCTTCGGCCAGCTCGCGGGCGAGGAGAACGGCGCCTCCTACGTCGACTATGCGGAGCGCCACCGCGACGTGATCCGGCGCTTCGGCCGCTTTCCCCACCGCAACGCCGCCCTCGGCCGCGCCTCGACGCCGGAGGAGGAGGCGTTCCTGAAGCAGCCCAACTCCTCCTTCTGATGCGGCTCGCCGACGCGCTCGCCGGCTTCGCGCGGGGCTGGCGGGACGACCTGCCGGACCGATGGGCCGATGCGCTTCGGACGGTCGAGCCCGACGCCGCATCCGTCGCACCGGACCTCACCTTCGACGCGGCCGAGCCGATCTTTCCGGCGCGCCGCGCGGCGCCGCTCCCGGCCGCCCGGCCCGATGCCCATGCCTTCCGCGCCTTTGACGGCCTGGCGCCGGCCGACGTGCGCTGCGTCCTGCTGGGCCAGGACCCCTATCCGCGGATCGCGCGGGCGACCGGGCGGTCCTTCGAGCAGGGCGATCTCGCGACGTGGTTCCAGAAGCCGGCGGTCACCACGAGCCTGCGCGTCCTGCTGCAGAAGTTGGCCGAGGTGCGGACCGGCGATCCCTCCCTCAGCGCGGCCGGCGGCTGGGCCGCGATGACGGCCGGGATGCGGGCCGGCACGATGGACCTCGGCACGCCGCGCGGCCTGTTCGACCATTGGCAGGAGCGGGGCGTGCTCTGTCTCAACGCCGGCCTCACGCTCACCCGCTACGCCCAGGGCGGCGCGCGCGAACAGATGGCGGGGCACATTCCCTTCTGGCGGCCGGTGGTCGGTCATGCGCTGCGCCACGTCGCCGCCCGACCGGGCGGGCCGGTGGTCTTCCTGCTGCTGGGGGCGCCGGCGCAGCGGCTGGCGCTGGCCGCCGGGATCCGCGAGGCGGCGGGCCACCGCTGGGGCCGCGGCGTCGACGCCGTGGCACTGCCGCACCCGGCGGCCACCGGCTTCCTCGCCGCGGCGAACCCGTTCCGCGCCGTCGACGCCGCCCTCGTCCGCATGGGGGGCGAGCCGATCGGCTGGTGAGCCGCGCGCCGTCTTCCTGCGCACGCATTCTGCATGTAACAGGTTCGTCCACCCACATCCCTGTACGCAGCCCCCTTGCGCCACGTCACCGTCAACTTCGTGCGTTTCGACCAGCCCGGGCGCGGCGCCACCGCTTTCCGGCGGGCGACCTGCGTCGTCGAGAACGCGATCCGTCTCGGCCGCCGCGGCCTCGCCCGCGATGCGCGCCTGGAGATCGTCCTGGTCGGCGACGCGGCGGCCCTGCCGCCGGCGATCCTGGAACTGCTCGACACGCCCCCCTGCCGGTTGCACCGGCCGCAGGCGGAGTACGACGGGTTGGCCACCCGCTATCGCAGCGTCGTCGACGCCGTCGGGGGCCCCTACTCCACCTTCGGCTTCGCCTTTCTGCGCTGGCTGCTGGTCGAGCGGCTGTTTCCGGGCGAGCCGGTGCTCTGCTACGACGGCGACATCCTGCACATGGTGCAGCTCGGCGATCTCGGGCGGGCCTTCGCGGGCCTGACGACCACGGCGACCTCGACCTGCTTCGCCGCCATCTCCGACCCCGGCTGGTTCCGCACCTGGGAGAGGGCGCTGGACACGCTGGACGCGGACCCCCGGGCCTTCGCCCGCGACCATCCCTCTCCCGTGGCATCGGCAGGCTTCCTGCCGAACTGGTCGCCGGAGGAGTTCCTGGCCAAGGTCCTGATCGAGGACGGCAGCCTGCGGCAGGACCCCCTGCCCGACGACTTCCCCTACTGGATCATTCCGCAGCCGCACCTGCTGCCGCGGCTCTACAGCTTCGTAAGGACGCGCGGCTCCCCCGCGCGCGTGCCGACGCCGATGCGCTACGAACGCGTCGGCGGCGTCGACCTCATCGCCGGCCGGCCGGTCGCGTTCTGGCACCTGCAGAAGCCGTTCCTGTTCCAGCTCGGCACGCTCATCGGCCTCGAGCGGTTGCCCGCGTCGTCACATCCCGGCCGGGTCCCGCCGTTGAATCTCTACGGCGCCGTCTCGGACCAGAAGCGGGCCCGCGCGATGGATCCTTATCACGACGAAGACGGCATCCCGCCGCTCGACCCGGCGCTCCTGCCGCTCGCCCACGAACTCGTCGCGGCCGAGGAACGGCTCTGGACCGATGGCACGCCGCCATCGCGCAATCCCTTCTCGCCGGCGTCGGTCTGCCGGCGCTACTTCGACCGGGGTGACCTGTCGCCCCTCTTCGACGAGGCGATCTGGCCGGTTCCGGGAATGTGGGCGTGAGCGAGATCCTGGTCGTCGGCGCCGGATTCGCCGGCGCGGTCGCGGCGCGCACGCTGGCCGACGCGGGGCTGGCAGTGCGCGTCGTCGACCGCCGCGATCACGTCGCCGGCAATGCGTTCGACGCGCCGGACGCGCACGGCGTCGTCATCCACCGCTACGGCCCGCACATCTTCCACACCAACAGCGATCGCGTGCTGGCGTGGCTGTCGCGCTTCACCGGCTGGCGGCCCTACGAGCACCGCGTCCTGGCATCGGTCGGGGGCCAGCTCGTGCCGGTGCCTGTCAATCGCACGACGATCAATCGCCTGTTCGGCCTCGACCTGGACGCCGACGGCGCCGCGCGCTTCCTGGCGGCGGCGCGCATCGCGATCGACCGGCCGGCGAACAGCGAGGAGCAGCTCCTGGCGACGGTCGGGCGCGAGCTGTCGGACCTGCTGTTCCGCGGCTACAGCCGCAAGCAGTGGAGCCGCGAGCTCTCGGAACTGTCGCCGCAGGTCGTCGGCCGTATCCCCGTGCGCACCGACGACGACGACCGCTACTTCACCGATGTCCACCAGTGCATGCCGGCCGCGGGCTACGCGGCGCTGTTCGGCAACATCCTCGACCACCCGGCGATCCGCCTCGAGCTCGCGACCGAGTTCGATTCCCGGCGCGATGCGGCCGGGTGGCGTCACGTCGTCTACACCGGCCCGATCGACGCATGGTTCGACCACCGCTTCGGCGCCTTGCCCTACCGCTCGCTGCGCTTCGAGACCGAGCACGTGGCCGACCGGACGCTGGTCCAGCCGGTCGCGACGATCAACCACCCCAACCAGCACGCCTATACGCGCGTGACCGAGTTCAAGCACATGACCGGGCAGGTCAGCACCGGCACGACGCTTATGCGCGAGTACCCGACGGCGGAGGGGCCGCCCTTCTATCCCGTGCCCGGCCCGGAGAGCGCCGCACTCCACCGCCGCTACCGCGATCTCGCGGACGCGCTGCCGGACGTGACCTTCGTCGGCCGGCTGGCGGAGTATCGCTACTACAACATGGACCAGGTGGTGGCAGCCGCGCTGCGCGCCGCCGAGCGCATCTGCGAGCGCCTGGGGCGCGACCGCCCCGCGGCTTGACGCGGGGGCGCCCCATGCGATCCCCTCCGTCCCCTGCCGCAACGGGGGAACGCATCATCATGGAATCGCTCGCTGGCAAGATCGCGTGGATCACCGGGGCCGGGACGGGCATCGGCGAAGCGACGGCCGAGACGCTGGCCGCCGCCGGCATGGCCGTGACGCTGTCCGGCCGCCGCGCCGGGCCGCTGGAGGCCGTCGCCGGCCGCATCCGGGCCGCCGGCGGGTCGGCGACCGTGGCGCCGCTCGACGTGGTCGACGGCGACGCCTGCCAGCAGGCAGCGGACGCGATCCTGGCGCAGCATGGCCGCATCGACCTGCTCTTCAACAACGCCGGCACCAACACGACCGACCGAACGCTCGACGTCCTGACGCGCGAGAACTTCAAGCATCTCGTCGACGTCAACCTGACCGGCGCCTACAACGCCGTATCCGCCGTGCTGCCGGCGATGCGCCGGCAGCAGGACGGGCTGATCGTCAACCTCGTCTCCTGGGCCGGGCGCTATGTCGGCAAGGGTGCAGGCGTCGCCTACTGCGCCTCCAAGCACGGGATGCTGGTGCTGAACGAGGCGCTCAACCAGGAGGAATGCGGCAACGGCATCCGCGCCACCGCGATCTGCCCGGCCGACGTCGACACGCCGATCCT
>JBFWXJ010000407.1:0-5627 GCA_050187535.1 Alphaproteobacteria bacterium
CCGGGACTTAGCACGCGCACGCGTCCGCGGGCGTCCCGTGAGACGGCTGTGGTGCGGCGAAGTGCCGCTGTAGCGGCCAAAGTCTCTTAGCTGCTTTTTGGTGGTACGGCTGACGCGGTGATCGCGAGGGCTGACGGCTGGCACACCGGCCGATACGCCCGAGTGGTCGACGCAAGTCCTGTCCTGACGGTGATGCCGCGGGCGATCAGCCGAAGCCGAGCAGCGAACGCTGCTCATCCCATGCCATCGGAAGGCGGATCTCATTGGCGAGCCGCTTGGCAGTGAGCTCGATCGGATGTTGGTCCCGGAGGATTGCTCGGACGACGTCGGGGGCCATGAAGCTGAGACGCAGGATCCTCGTGAAGTAGGAGCCGCTGACGCCGGCTTGCGCGGCGAGGTCCGCCACGGTTCTCCCGGGGTTGTCCATCACCATTTGAATGTAGTGGCAGGCCTGGGCGAGAAGCCGGTTCAGGCTGTGGTCCGGCTTTCGGCGCGGACTGTCACCGGCGCCCTCGACCAGGAGCATCGTCTCCATGCCGGCGCGCTTGAGGCGGGCCGCGACGGTCAGGGTGATTGTGGGCCCCTCGTCGCGCGAGGAACGGGGACCCTCCGGAGAGGGCACCTCTTCACGGAGAACCGCCGGTAGCAGGGCGGCGCGGAGGTGAATCTCGAGCGAGTCCCGCAGGAGATCGACGCGATCGATCAGCGTCATCAGGATGGCTCGTTTCTCCGGCGGCAGCAGCTCAGGCCAACGACGGGCAAGGCGCACCGCGCAGTCGATCAGGTGCTTGCTTTCATGGGCGTCCCGCACCGCCGTCCCGATGGCGCCAAAGATCTCGGTCTCGCTCTCGATGAACCGGATCAGGCGGCCTTCGACCAGGGCTTCGATGTCTCCGGCTGGCACCCGCCGCCCACCCGGCGCCGAACGCCGGGTGCCCACGACGAGCCCGCGCGAGACGTAGTAGCGATAACGCGTGCCCTTCTTGTTGGCATGGCTCGGCGTCATGCGCTCCCCAGTGTCGTCATAGATCAGTCCGGCGAGGAGGCTCGGTTGCGCGGCGTCAACGCCGGTGGCGCGCTCGACCCGGTTGTCGGCCAGCTTCCGCTGCACCTCGTCCCACAGCGCCTGGTCGATGATGGGCTCGTGCTCACCGGGATAACACGCCGTCTTATGTACGATCTCGCCGCGATACACGCGGTTCTGCAGCATCAGATAGAGCGCGCCGCGCGAGAACCGGGCGCCGCCGCTCGTCCGGCCCTGACCGTCGGTCCGCCGCTTGCTGACCACGCCGTCCCGGTCGAGCTCGTCCTTCAAGGTGATCACGGATCCCAGCGCGGCATAGCGGCGGAAGATATGCCGGACGGTCGCCGCCTCGGTCTCGGTCACGACGAGCTTCCGATCCTTCGCATCGTAGCCGAGCGGTACGTAGCCGCCCATCCACATGCCCTTCTTTTTCGAGGCGGCGATCTTGTCGCGGATTCGCTCGCCGGTGACCTCGCGCTCGAACTGGGCGAACGAGAGCAGCATGTTGAGGGTCAGCCGGCCCATCGAGGTGGTGGTGTTGAACTGCTGGGTGATCGAGACGAACGACACGCCGCGGCGGTCGAACACCTCGACGATCTTGGCGAAGTCGCCCAGCGAGCGGGTCAGCCGATCCACCTTGTAGACGACCACCGCGTCGATCCGGCCGGCCTCGATCTCGGCCAGGAGGCGCTTCAAGGCGGGGCGCTCCATCGTCGCGCCGGAGATGCCGCCGTCGTCGTACATCTCGGAAAGGCAGACCCAGCCCTCGTGCCGCTGGCTGCGGATGTAGGCCTCGCATGCCTCGCGCTGCGCGTCGAGCGAGTTGAACGCCTGCTCGAGCCCTTCCTCGGATGATTTCCGGGTGTAGACCGCACAGCGGATGGAGGCCTTGCGGTCGATCGCCGCCGTCGCCCTACGCATCGGCTGCGTCCACCGGCAGGGACGCGACCGCGGGCGCGCCCTTCGCCTTGAGGCCGAAGAAGCGCGGGCCGGACCAGCGGGCGCCGGTGATCTCGCGGGCGATCAACGACAGCGAGCGCCATCGCGTCCCCCGCCACTCGAAGCCGTCCTCATGGACGACCACGGTGTGGGTCTCGCAGTGCCATTCGCGGAGCAGCTTCGCGCCCGGCTTGAGACGGGCAACACGCTGCCGGGTGACGTCGCCATCGCGCTGCAGGGTATTCACCAGGTCGGCCAGCCGGCGCTTGGTCGCCGCGCCGAGGCCACCATAGGCCCTCTCCTGGATCTTCCAGGCCACGCCGAGCATGAGTAGGTCGCGCCCGATGCGCTTCGGCGGCTGGACGCGATAGAGCCGCCGCCACTCGGATCGCAGGGTGGCGTGGTCCATGGCTTCGAGAGCCTGCAGGCGGGCGGCGACCGTCGCTGGGGTCGCAGCCGATATCCCGCGGCCCGTGGGTGTCGCCGGCCGATCACGGGTCCGACGCGCCATCGGCCGGGCTCTCGTTGTCATTGTCGGCAGACGGGGAGGCGGGTTCATTGTCGTTTGCCGGCACCGGGCCGATCTCGGTCCGGTGCCGGCGCTCGCGCTCGGCCTGCTCGCGGAGGTACTCGGCGTAGCTCCGGGTCGGGCGCTGGAGGTACGGGCTGACGTAGTCCTCTTCATCCTGGGTCATGGCGTTTCTCCGACGCGCGATCAACCGGCGATACGGTAGACGCGCCCGCGGCCTTCGACGTTCTCGGAGGCGACCGCGAGGCCGAGCTTCTTCTTGAGGGTGCCGCTGATGGCGCCGCGGACCGAATGGGGCTGCCAGCCGGTGGCGGTGACCGCCTCGTCGATGGTGGCGCCCCCGTCACGGCGGAATAGGTCGACCAGAAGGGTCTGCTTAGTGCCGGCGCGAGGGGAGGCTGCCGATGCCGCGGCCTGACGCGAGCGCTTCGACTTCGGCGGTGCGGCCGATACCGGCTCCGCCACCTCGATTCCGATGGCGCGGCGTCCAGCGTCGGTGATGACGAGGCCGAGGCGCTTGCCCTTGGCCCCGCGCCAGGCCGGCGCCTGGGCGCGGGCCGGCACCTCTGCGACGAGCTTCTTGCCGAGCAGGACCTTGAGGACGGCGCTCGCGGCGCCGCCCTTCGCCTTGATGGTGGTCGGCAGCGGCAGGACCGCACCGTCGTCGCGCTGCGCGGCAGTAAAGAGGATGACGAGCTGGGTGTCTGTGAGCTTGGGCATCGGGACCTCCGTGCGTCCGGCGCCGCGACGATCGCGGCGCTTGCACCACCCGAAGCCCCGCCGGTTGCCGGTCGGGGTGGGCGGGCCGGAGGCGGCCCGTGCATGACGGCAAGCAATGCTTCCTTTGCCGGGGAAGTCCAGCGGCTTCATGCCGGGCGATGATGTCGGCGCCGCACGAGATCACCACGTCGTGGACGTAGCCGCGGATCAGAACCTCGCGATGGCCGTAGGCGGTCGGCACCGAGTAGTCGGTGCCGCGGTAGCGCACCAGCGACAGCGAGCTGACCCGGCCCGCCCGCTTCTCGCAGGCGTCATACGGGACCGCAGGCAACTCGTGGAACGCCATCAGGTCCCGCGCCAGACGCGCGCCGATCGTCTCGTCGCAGCCGCGCGGCGGAGCGCCGAGACGGCCACGACAATCCCCGAGCAACTTCCCGTTCAGCGCCTCCAGGCTGGCGGCATGCGGCAGTGGCACCAGCAGGTTCCGCCGGATCCAGCCGACCAGACCCTCGACCTTGCCCGTGTCGTTGCCCTTGCCCGGGCGGCCGAACCGGTCGGCGAACAGGTAGTGCGACTGCAGCTCGTTGAACACCCGCGTCCGCTGCCGCGTCCCATCCCCCAGTATCCGCGCCACCGCGATCCTGGTGTTGTCATACAAGATCGACTGCGGAACCTTGCCGAAGAAGGCGAACGCCGCCACATGACCGGCGCAGAACGCTTCCGTCGTCTCCGCCGGGTAGGCCTGCACGAAGCCCGCGTCGCTGTGCGGCAGGTCCATCGCGAAGAAGTGGATCTTCCGTTCCACCCCGCCGATCACCGCCAGCGCCTCGCCGAAGTCCGCCTGCGCATGCCCGGGGTCATGCCGCAGCGGCACGAACACCTCGCGATGCCGCCGACGCTGCACCAACACGTAATCCTTCACGATCGTCAGGCCGCCGGCGTAGCCGTGCTCGTCGCGCAGACGCTCGAAAATCCGCTTCGACGTATGCCGCTGCTTCGCCGGCCGGCTCTTATCTTCCTCCAGGATCCGATCGATGATGCCGACGAAGGGATCAAGCTTCGGCCGCTTCGGCGGTGCGCCGCGCCGGTATCCCGGCGGCACCGAGAACGACAGCATCTTGGCCACCGTCCGAGGGTCTATCCCAAACCGCCGCGCCGCCTCCCGGCGGCTCATCCCTTCCCGCTGAACCGCGTAGCGAACCCGACCGTAAAGCTCCACGCCCTTCATCCCCAAGCCCTCTGCGATCATCGCAAAGAGCTACCTGCTGCCGGACTTTTACTCCGGCGCAACCGGACAACCCGGCCGCTTCAATGAGGGAGTTTCTCCCCGGCGCTTACAAGCGGCCGTCCCACGCTGAGAATCGCGTCTAGGAACAGGCGCGGCTGGCCCCACAGTGAATTGACGAAGATCGCCGTGACGCTCGCTGCCATGGCGACCATGGCCCACACCGGATAGAGCAGTCCCGTCGCGGCCATTGGTACGCCAACGCCATTGAACAGGAAGGCGAGAGAGACGTTCTGGAGCATCTTCCGATAGCCCTCGCGGCTGATCTCACGCGCCTCGACGACATTCGAAATCCGATTGTTCAGGATAATGATGTCGGCGGCGTCGATGGCGATGTCGGTGCCCGAACCCATGGCGATCCCGACATCGGCCTGCATCAGAGCCGGAGCGTCGTTGATGCCGTCGCCGACCATGGCCGTGCGCCCGCGCGTCTGAAGGTCACGGATCAACGCGGCCTTTTCGCCCGGCAGCACCTCGGCGTACACCTCGTCGAGCCCGAGGTCGCGAGCAACGCGGGCTGCCGTGCGCGCGTTATCGCCGGTGATGAGCGCTGTACGAACGCCGGCGTCGCGCAGCCTGGCGACGGTTTCGGCCGCTTCGTCGCGAGGTGCGTCGCCGAGTGCCAGAAGTCCGACAAAGCCGCCATCCCGAGCCACCGCGACGACCGTGCGTCCCTTGTCCTCCAGTTCGCCGATGCGTTCCTCGAGCAGCTTGATATCGACACCGCGCTCCGTGAGGAAGCGCGGGCTGCCGACCAGGACATCCTCGCCGTCGATGCGGGCCGTGATCCCCTTGCCCGGCGTCGCCTCGAAGGTCTCTGCATCGGGCGGGCTCAGGCCCGCCTTGAAGGCCGCTTCGACCAAGGCCTCGGCAAGCGGGTGTTCCGACGCGGCTTCGGCCGCCGCGGCGAGGGTCAGGAGTTCCTCGGTATCCCCGAAGACCGCTTCGATCTCGTGAACGCGCGGTCGGCCCTCGGTCAGCGTGCCCGTCTTGTCGAAGGCGATCTGGCTGACCAGCCGATAACCCTGGAACGCCTCGCCCGTGCGCATCAGGATGCCCTTCTCGGCCGCCTCTCCGGCGCCGCGGACGATCGACAGGGGCGCCGAAATGCCGACTGCACAGGGATAGCC
>JBFWXJ010000408.1:0-5618 GCA_050187535.1 Alphaproteobacteria bacterium
GCTCCCGATTCGCCGGAGTTCATGCGTCGCGGCCTGGAAGGCTCCGGGCTCGGGCTCGCCTATGCGGAGCGCGTTCTCGGACTGGCCGGCGGCGCGATCGATCCTGCGGGAATCGACGACGAAGCCGGCGTGCGGTTCACGTTCATGGCCGCGGGCGCGCAAGGGGCCGAGGCCGCGGAATGAGTGTTCGGGCCGGCGCGCCGCCTACACGTTGAACCGGAAGTTCAGGATGTCGCCGTCGCGGACGACGTATTCGCGGCCCTCCAGGCGCATCCGGCCGGCCTCCTTGACCCCCGCCTCGCCGCCATAGGCGACGAAGTCCTCGTAGGCCATGGTCTCGGCGGCGATGAAGCCGCGCTCGAAGTCGGTGTGGATGGTGCCCGCCGCCTGCGGCGCCTTGGTGCCGGCGGCGATCGTCCAGGCATGCGCCTCCTTGGGGCCGACCGTGAAGAAGGTCAGCAGGCCCAGGAGGTCGTAGCCGGCACGGATCACCCGCGCGAGGCCGGTTTCCTCCAGGCCGAGCGAGCCCAGGAACTCGGCCTTGTCCTCGGCCGTCTCCAGCAGCGCCACCTCCGCCTCGATGGCGGCCGAGACCACCACCGCGCGCGCACCCTCGGCGGCCGCCTTGGCGGCGACCTTGGCGGAGAAGGCGTTGCCGGTGGCGGCCGACGCCTCCTCGACGTTGCAGACGTAGAGCACGGGCTTGGCCGAGAGCAGCTGGTGCGGCCGCAGCAGCGCCGGCGTGCCGGGGCCGAGATCGACGGTGCGGGCCGCCCGGCCGGCCTTCAACGCTTCCAGCACAGGCTCCAGCACGGCGACGGCCGCCTTGGCCTCCTTGTCGCCGCCCTTGGCGCGCTTCTGGAGATTGTTCAGCCGCCGCTCGACCGACTCGAGATCGGCCAGCAGCAGCTCCGTCTCGACCACGTCGGCGTCGCCGACCGGGTCGATGCGGTTCTCCACATGGGTGACGTTGGCGTCCTCGAAGCAGCGCAGCACGTGGACGATCGCGTCGACCTCGCGGATATGGCCGAGGAACTGGTTGCCCAGCCCTTCGCCGCGGCTGGCGCCGCGCACCAGCCCCGCGATGTCGACGAAGCCCAGCTGCGTCGGGATGATCTTCGCCGACTTCGCCAGCTCCGCGCAGCGGTCGAGGCGCGCGTCCGGCACCGCGACGCGGCCGACATTCGGCTCGATCGTGCAGAAGGGATAGTTCGCCGCCTCGGCCGCGGCGGTCGCCGTCAGCGCGTTGAAGAGGGTCGACTTGCCGACGTTCGGCAGGCCGACGATGCCGCATTCGAAGCCCAATTCACTTCTCCGCCGCCGCGTTCTCCCGCGCCGGCCTCTGCGGCGGCGGATTGATCGCGAGCGTCACCTTGTTCATGAAGCCGTTGCCGTCGCCGGCCACCATCGCGGGGATGGCGGCGGCCACCGCGTCCAGCAGCTTCTCCAGCCAGGGCTCGTCCGCCCTGGGGAAATCCTGCAGCACCCAATCATGGACCAGATGCTTGACGCCGGGATGACCGACGCCGAGCCGCACCCGGTGATAGTCCGGCCCGATATGGGCGTCGATGCTGCGGATGCCGTTGTTGCCGGCGGCCCCGCCGCCCTTCTTCACCCGCATCTTGCCGGGCGCCAGCGCGATCTCGTCGTGGATGACGATCACGTCGTCGGGCACGAGCTTGTAGAAGCGCATCGCCGCGGCCACCGACTGGCCGGAATCGTTCATGAAGGTCATGGGCTTGAGGGCCAGGACCTTCTCGCCGCCGATGGTGCCGTCGGCGATCAGGCCGTGGAACTTCTCGCGCCACGGCCCGAAGCGGTGGAGGCGGGCGATGGCGTCCACCGCCATGAAGCCGATGTTGTGGCGGTTGCCCGCGTAGCGGGAACCGGGATTGCCGAGCCCGGCGATGATGCGCATGGGTCGATCCCGGTCCGCCGCACGCGGACGCCGTCCTTACTTCTTGCCGCCGCCCTTCGCCGGGGCCGCCGCCTTGGCCGGAGCCGCCTTGGCGTCGCCCTTGCCGGCGGCCGGTGCGGCACCCGCCGCGGGGGCGGCGGCCGCGGCCGGGGCCGCCTCCTCCACCGTGCCGGTGGTCGGGGCCGCGACGCTGGCGATGGTGAAGTCGCGGTCGGAGATCACCGGCCGTGCGCCCTCGGGCAGCTTCACATGGCTGATGTGGATCGAGTCGTGGATGTCGGTCCCCGTCAGGTCCACGGTGATGATGTCGGGGATGCCGTCGGCGGCGCAGTAGAGCTCGAGCTCGTGGCGCACGACGTTCAGCACGCCGCCGCGCTTCAGGCCGGGCGAGCGGTCGTGGCCGGTGAACTGCACCGGCACGAACACGCGGATGCGCGTATTGGCGCCGACCCGCATGAAATCGACATGCAGCGCCCGGTCGGTCACCGGGTCGAGCTGGACGTCGCGGGCGAGCACTCGCTCGCTGCCGCCTTCGACGTCGAGGTTGTACAGCCGGGCGAAGAAGCCGGGCTTGTGCATCTCGCGCTCGAGCGTGCGCGGCTCGAGCGAGACGAGGGCGGGTTCCTTGCCGTCGCCATAGATGACGCCGGGTACGCGGCCGTCGCGGCGGGTCGCGCGGGCGGCCCCCTTTCCGGCCCGCTCCCGCCGCTGGGCGGCGATGGTAGTGGTCTCCTGCATCGGATGCTCCTTTCCTGTCGCGATCCGGGCGCCGGCCTCCAGGGGTGCCGCACGCGCCCTTCCGGGCCCGCCTGACGGAAGATTGGCTCTTCAGTCGAACAGGCTCGAAACCGAACGTTCCTCGCTGACCCGCCGGACGGCCTCGGCCATCAACGGCGCGATCGAAAGCTGCCTGATGTTGCGCGCGACCCGGACCGCCTCGGTCGCCTGGATGCTGTCGGTCATGACCAGCTCCTGCAATGGCGAGGCGGTGACGCGGGCGACCGCGCCGCCCGACAGCACGCCGTGCGAGACATAGGCCGAGACCGACTTGGCACCCGCCTCCATCAGCGCCTCGGCGGCGTTGCAGAGGGTGCCGGCCGAATCGACGATGTCGTCGACCAGGATGCAGCGCTGCCCGGCGACGTCGCCGATGATGTTCATGACCTCCGACACGCCGGCGCGCTCGCGCCGCTTGTCGATGATGGCGAGGTCGGCGTCCAGGCGCCGCGCGATCAGGCGCGCGCGCACCACGCCGCCGACGTCGGGCGACACCACCACCAGGTCGCCGCCCTCGCCGTGCTTGGCCTTGATGTCGGCGATGAACACGGGTGCCGCGAACAGGTTGTCGGTCGGGATGTCGAAGAACCCCTGGATCTGCCCCGCGTGCAGGTCCAGCGTCAGGACGCGGTTGGCGCCGGCCACCGTGATCAGGTTGGCCACCAGCTTGGCCGAGATCGGCGTGCGCGAGCCGGACTTCCGGTCCTGCCGCGCATAGCCGTAATAGGGGATGACCGCGGTCGACCGCCGGACCGAGGCGCGCTTCAGCGCGTCCAGCGTGACCAGCAGCTCCATCAGGTTGTCATTCGCCGGGTACGACGTCGACTGGATGATGAAGACGTCCTCGCCGCGGACGTTCTCCTGGATCTCGACGAAGACCTCCATGTCCGAGAAGCGGCGGACGCTCGCCTTCGTCATGGGCAGGTTCAGATAGGCTGCGATCGCCTCGGCGAGCGGCCGGTTGCTGTTGCCGGTGAGGATCTTCATCGGGTCCGTGCGGGGTCGCCGAAAAGCACAGGCCCGGCACGGACGGGTATTCCCCGCACGGCGCGCCGGGCCGAAATGGCGCGGGACCATATCAGCGGCGCGATCGGCTGTAAACGATCGGAAAGGTTCAGCGCGCGGGCGCCGCCCGGTCCCGCGGGATGCGGGCGACGAGGTCGCCGATGCCTTCGCCCGCGGCCGTGGCGATGGCGGCCGCGATCTCGCCCCAGGCGCCCTTCAGCGTGCCCGCCGGGATCTCGTTGGCCTGGGTGACGACGCCGACCTCCTCGCCGTTCGGGCGTGTCACCCGCCAGCGCATCTCGACCGCCTCTATGCCGGGCTGCACCGGCTTCACCGTCATCGTGCCCTCGATCACCGCGACGGCCGCCGCCCGGTCGGGGACGACGACCATCTCGCGGCTCTCGATGACGGATGCGAGCGCCCGCGGCAGCGTCCGCGCGCCGTCCCCGGGCGCGCCGGTGACGGTGCCGAGGAATACCGGCACGCGCACGGCCCCGGTGGCCGAGGACGGCATCTGCCCGTTGTAGAGCATGGCGACCCCCGGTGCCGCATGCTGGGCCAGCCAGCCGGCGGAACCGCGCTCCCAGTCGCGGCGCAGCACCGTCTCGTGGTCGAGGCGGCGGCCGACGCTGCCCTTTTGCGGATCGACCAGGTCCCAGTCGAAGACCAGCTCGACCTCCCCCGCGCCCTGCGGCACCGCGTCCACCCGACCCAGCAGGAACAGGCTCTCGGTCAGGCTGGTGCCGGCGACCGCCTGGACCTCGCGGTCGCGCAGCGCGGCGGCGAGCGCCTCGGCGAAGGCGCGCGCGCGGCCTTCCGGCAGGCCGGCCGGCTCCAGCACGACGAGCCCGCCACGCCCCGGCAGGTTGAGCAGCTCCGGCCCCGGCGGCGCCACGTCCTGCAGCGGCCGCGGCACCGGCTGGCAGGCGGCCAGCAGCACGGCCGTGGCGAGAAGGGCGCCCGGCAGGCGTCTAGAGGATGACACAGCTCGCGACGACGCCGAGGAAGCAGACGGCGAGGAAGAGCAGCAGATGCGGCATGTCAGGCGACCAGTGCGATCGCCGAGAGCGCCCGGCCGTAGTCGCGCTCGCCGGTCAGCGTCGCCCGGCGGTAGCTGAAGAACTGCGCCGCGTCGCCGGCCGTATCCGCCTCCGACGTCGCGAAGCTCCCCACTCCGGCGGCCGCGAGCCGCGACGCGACGTAGGCGGGCAGGTCGAACATCGCCTTGCCGGGCCGGCGGCCGGGGCCGAAGAAGGCGGCGTTGGCCGGCTCTGCCGCGACGAAGCGGTCGCGGAACTCGTCTCCGACTTCGTAGGAGGCGGGGCCGATGCAGGGGCCGACGGCGGCCGCGATCCGCTCGCGCCTCGCACCCGCTCCTTCCATGGCGGCGACCGTGGCCTCCACGACCCCGTCGAGCGCGCCGCGCCAGCCGGCATGGGCGGCGCCGACGACGCCGGCCGCCGCGTCGGCCAGCAGCACCGGGGCGCAGTCGGCCGTGAGCACGCCGATGGCGAGGCCCGGCCGCGTCGTCACCAGCGCGTCGGCCCGGGGCGACTCGCCGTGCGGCCAGGGCGCGTCGGCGACGACGACGGTCGGGCTGTGGACCTGATGCAGCGTCGCCAGCGCGTCGGCGCGCACGCCCAGGCGGCCGGCGGCGCGAGCACGGTTCTCCGCCACGTCGGCCGGCGCGTCGCCCGAGCCGAAGCCGCAGTTCAGGGCCGCGTAGATGCCGCGGCTGACGCCGCCCTCGCGGGTGAAGAAGGCGTGGCGCACGCCCGGCTGCCGGGCGAACGGGGCCATGGTGATCACGGGCGTTGCTCCTCGTCGGGAACCGGCATGGCGAAGCCGGCGGGCGCCGGTGCGTCCGGGCGGGTCACCGCGAACGCCTTGAACAAGGTGCCCATGGCCCCCGCCGCGA
>JBFWXJ010000409.1:0-5615 GCA_050187535.1 Alphaproteobacteria bacterium
CGGGACCGGCATCTTTCTGCCAACTCGTCGATCGGCCTCACGTCCGCGCCGGGTGGGGGTGGCCACCCCCACCCGGCACACCGATCTAATCACACAAGCATCGTCGAGGGACGCAACTACGCGCGTCCCATCAATCCGCCGGCCACTCGGGCGGAGAACTCGCGAGCGGGGCCGGCGGGCGCGTCCAGTGCGGCTGCGTGCGGGACATGCGCAAGGCCGGGCGCAGGTGGCCGAGGCGGCCGAAGGGGCTCGGCGTCTCCATCAGCAGGCCGCCGAGGTCGACCGCCTTCGGCTCGGGCAGCGCCCGGGCGGCGGCTACGTCCGGCACCCGGCCCAGCGCATCGAGCCAACGCGCGGTCGCGGCCAGCGACAGGCGCACGAGCCAGCTTCCGCCCTCGCGCACCCGGCGCTCCAGGGCGACCATGGCGCCGAAGGCGGCGAGATGGGCGGTCGCGTAGTCGAGCGCCTGCGCCGGCAGATGCCTGGGCCGGTCGCCACCCTCCTCCGCCGCGAGGCCCGAAGCGGTCTGGACCAGCGTGTCGAAGCCGCGCCGCCCGGCCCAGGGGCCGGCGTCGCCATAGGCCGAGAGCGTGACGCAGACGATGCCCGGGCGGATGCGCGCGGCGTCCTCGGGGCCGAAGCCGCGGCGGGCCAGCGCCTCGGGCCGGTAGGCCTGGAGGAACACGTCGGCATCGGCCAGCAGCGCCGTCAACCGCTCGCGCCCGCCCGGGGCCGTCAGGTCGATCTCCGCGTTGATCTTGCCGTGGCCGGTATCGAGCAGCAGCGGCGGCACGAAGGGCAGGTGCGGCGCGCTGACCCGCATCACCGTCGCGCCGTGCTCGGCCAGCGTGCGGCCGGCGACCGGCCCGGCGATGACGCGGCTGAGGTCGAGCACCCGGATGCCGTCGAGGGGCCGCGTCGGACCGGGCCGCCGGCGGTCGACCGGCTCGGGCGGCGCATCGCCGATGCGGGCGATGTCGATCAGTGGCAACCCCGCGACCGCCCGCCCCTGCGGATGGGCCTGCCACTCCGCCTTCGTGCGCAGCATGGCGGCGCACATGCCGGCCTCGGCCGCCGCATCCTCCAGCGCCTGGGCATCCCAGCCGAGCACGCGTTCCTGCACGGCCGCGCGGTCGGCGGGCGCCCCCAGCAGCCGCAGCACGCCGTCGCGATGGTGCGGGAAGTTGCAGTGGAACTGGATCCAGCGGTCGTCGCGGGTGCGGTAGAAGCCGGAGATCGGGTTCCACGGGCTCGCCGGCGCGGCGCCGTCGACCGTGACGTGGCGTTCGGTGCGCAGCGCCAGCGCACCCTCGCGCAGGTCGACGGCGATCGTCTGCGGCGCGCCGCCGCGCTCGCACCACAGCGCGTCGGCGGCGAGCCCCAGCGCTCCCTGGGTGGCCGCGCCGGCGATGCCCAGCAGGAACGCCGAGGGCAGCACGGGGTCGGCACCCGTATAGCGCACGGCGGTGGCCGCCGACCGATCGACGCCGGCGGCCTGCAGGACCTGCATCAGGGCCAGCAGCGGCACGGTCACGGCTTCTTCGCCGCCCCCGATACGGAGATCCCGGCCAGCATCTCGTAGACCTTGACCACGGCCGCGTCGTCGTCGCGCCCGAGGCCGGCGGCGGCGGCGGCCAGGAACTGCTGGTGGGCGGCGGCGGCGATCGGCAAGGGGAAGCGCAGCGACCGTCCGCCGTCGAGCACGATGCCCAGGTCCTTGACGAAGATCTCGACGGCACTCGTCGTCGCGAAGTCGCCCGAGACCATGCGCGCGCCGCGGTTCTCGAACATCCAGGACTGCGCCGCCCCCTTCGACACCACGTCGAAGAAGAGCGCGGGGTCGATGCCGGCGCGCGCCGCCAGCGCCAGCGCCTCGGCGGCAGCGGCGATATGCACGCCCGCCAGGAGCTGGTGGGCCATCTTCATGGTCGAGCCCTGGCCGGCCTCGGTGCCGACCCGGATGATGCGCTGGGCATAAGCGTTCATGGCCGGCTCGGCCGCCGCCACCGCGGCGTCGGTGCCGGAGACCATCAGCGTCAGCGTGCCCTCGGCCGCGCGCGCCATGCCGCCGCTCATCGGCGCGTCGACGAAGCCGAAGCCGGCGGCCGCCAGCCGCGGGGCCAGCGCCACGGCGTAGGCCGGTGGCACGGTCGCGTGCATCATCACGACGGCACCCGGCGCCAGCTTCGGCAGGGCGCCGTCGGCGCCGAACAGCACCGCCTCGACCTGCGCGTCGGAGGCGACCGCCAGCACCAGCAGCCCGGCACCGGCGGCGGCCTCGGCCGGCGACCCGGCGGCAGTGCCACCCGCCGCGGCGAAGCGTTCGCGCGCGGCCGGGACGACGTCGTAGCCGGCGACCGCGAAGCCGGCCTTCACGAGGTTGGCGGCCATCCCGGCGCCCATGGCGCCGAGGCCGATGAAGCCGATGCCGGAGGCCATGGCCGCCGCCCTCCTCAGCGCAGCGCCGCGGCGATCGCCTCGCCGACGTCGGAGGTGCGCGCCTGCCCGCCGAGATCGGGGGTGCGGGGCCCGCCTTCGGACAGCACGGCCTCGATCGCCTGCTCGATGGCGGCCGCGGCCTCCGTCTCGCCCAGGTGGCCCAGCATCATGGCGCCCGACCAGATCTGGCCGACCGGGTTGGCGATGCCCTTGCCGGCGATATCAGGTGCGGAGCCATGCACCGGCTCGAACATCGAGGGGTGCTTGCGCTCGGGGTTGATGTTGCCGGACGGCGCGATGCCGATGGAGCCGGTGACCGCCGGTCCCAGGTCCGACAGGATGTCGCCGAAGAGATTGGAGCCGACGACGACGTCGAAGCGGTCGGGGTAGCGCACGAAATGCGCCGTCAGGATGTCGATGTGATACTGGTCGCGCCGGACCTCGGGATACTCGGCGCCGATCGCGGCGAAGCGTTCGTCCCAGTACGGCATGGTGTGGATGATGCCGTTCGACTTGGTCGCCGAGGTCAGATGCTTGCCGCGCTTCATGGCGAGGTCGAAGGCGAAGCGCAGGATGCGGTCGACGCCGCGACGGGTGAACACCGTCTCCTGCATCACCGTCTCCTGCTCGGTGCCGGCATACAGACGGCCGCCGATCTCCGAATACTCGCCCTCGCAGTTCTCGCGCACGACGTAGAAATCGATGTCGCCCGGCTCACGGCCGCGCAAGGGCGACTGTACGCCCTTCATCAGGCGCACGGGGCGCAGGTTCACGTACTGCTCGAACTCGCGGCGGATCGGGATCAGCAGGCCCCACAGCGAGACGTGGTCCGGCACGCCCGGCCAGCCGACGGCGCCGAGGAAGATCGAATCGTGGCGGCCGAGCTGCTGAATGCCGTCGTCCGGCATGAAGCGGCCGGTCTTCTGGAAGCGCTCGCAGCTCCAGTCGAAATGGGTGAACTCGCAGCGGAAGCCGAAGCGGCGGCCGGCCGCCTCCAGCACGCGCAGGCCCTCCGGCACGACCTCGTTGCCGATGCCGTCGCCCGGGACGACGGCGATCTTGTGGGTGCGCATGGCGTCTTCCTCCTCGCTGCTGCCGCTGGTGCCGGCGGCCGGGTATAGCGGCGGGGCCGGCCGAAGGCCAGCGGCCGCCCACCCCGCTTGCAGGTTTCGGTTGCCGCGGCATGGCGCCCGATTCACGATCTGGGGCGAATCGGGCGACCGAGAAGAACCGGGGAGCGAGCCGCGATGGCGGAAGGCAGCAGCGGACCCGACTTCTACGAAGACACGCCTGGTGCGAACCTCTATTTCGCGCTGGGCGGCGACGACACGGTCCACGGGCTGGACGGCGACGACGTCCTCGACCTCGGTCCCGGCGCCGACACGGGCTCGGGCGACGCCGGCGACGACTTCGTGCTCGGCGGGACGGGCGACGACACGCTGGACGGCGGCGACGGCGCTGATTCGCTCTTCGGCGGCACCAACCTCGACAATCTCGACAGCGGCGACGACGTGCTGACGGGCGGCGTCGGCGACGATTTCATCCTCGGCGGCGACGGCGACGATTCGATCCTCGGCCAGGGCGGCGACGACGAGATCAACGGCAATGCCGGCAACGACATGGTGGTCGGCGGCGGCAACGCCGACCTCGTGCGCGGCGGCGCGGGCGACGACACCGTGATGGGCGGCAGCGAGGACGACTGGCACCTCAACGGCAACGCCGGCAGCGACTTCGTCTATGGCGGCCTCGGCGCGGACACGATGTATGGCGGTGCCGACGCCGACTTCCTGTTCGGCCAGGCCGGCGACGACGAGATCTCGGGCGATCTCGGCCAGGACTACGTCACGGGCGGAGCCGGTCGCGACATCATCTACGGCGGTGCCGACAGCGACATACTCGCGGGCGACGAGGACGACGATTCGCTCTACGGCGGCAAGGACAGCGACGCCCTCGACGGCGGCGGCGGCAACGACATCGTCTACGGCGAGGGCGGCCAGGATTTCGTGACGGCCGGCACCGGCGACGATCGCGTCTATGGCGGGCCCGACGCCGACATCGTCTTCGGCGGCACCGGCGACGACACCGTGGAGGGCGGATCGGGCGACGACAACATCGCCGGCGACGACGGCGACGACCACCTCGCCGGCCAGGACGGGAACGACACGGTGGTCGGCAGCGGCGGCGCCGACACGGTCGACGGCGGGGCCGGCGACGATCGCCTCTCGGGCGGCGGCGGCGACGACGTCATCGATGGCGGCGACGGCGCCGATACCGTGGCCGGCGATACCGGCGACGACCTGATCCAGGGCGGCGATGGCGAGGACAGCCTGACCGGCGGCGACGGCGACGACACGATCGCGGGTGGCGCGGGCGACGACACGCTCGCCGGCAATGCCGGCCGCGACCGCTTCGAGATCGACGACGAGGGCGAGGACGACATCATCCTCGGCTTCGCGGCCAAGGACGACGTGATCGCGCTGCGCGGCAACATCAACGGCACCGGCATCGACACCGCCGGCGAAGTGCTGGAGCGTCTCGCCTTCCGCGACGGCTCGACCTTCGTCGATCTCGGCGGCGGCCACTCGCTGCTGCTGGACGGCGTCACGCCGGAACAGGTAAGCGCGGCCAACTTCGCCTTCTTCTGAAGATTCTTTGCGGCCCGACGGCCGCCGGCACATACGTAGGATTGTGCCGCGGCTGCGCGCCTTCGCGCGCTGCGTGATCGCGCCCTACCAGTAGCGGCGCCGCTCCCTCCAGGACGCGAGATATCGACCACGCATCGGGATGAACCGCTGCGCGTTGAATTGCGACCGAGCAGGCAAGGAGGCTCGGCCGGCGCCGGGAACGCCGGTCACCACCACCACTGCCCCGAGGGTCGCCGCGACACCGCGAACGGTTCTGTCGGCACCCGGGGCGAGGAGACGAACAATGGCCAACGGCACCAGCGGCAACGACAGCTTCATCGGCACGGACGGCGCGGACGAGTATTTCGCGCTCGACGGCAACGACACCGTCGCCGGCTTCGGCGGCGACGATTTCCTCGACCTCGGCCCCGGCGCCGACACCGCCGACGGTGGCGCCGGCAACGATCTCGTGCTCGGCAGTGCCGGCAACGACACGATCCGCGGCGGCCCCGACAACGACTCGCTGTTCGGCGGCACCAACCTCTCGAACGA
>JBFWXJ010000410.1:0-5565 GCA_050187535.1 Alphaproteobacteria bacterium
TACCGACCACGCCTCGCGGCCGGAGCCGGGATCGCCGTCGGTCGCCGCCAGCACATAGGTGGAGAGCCTGCCGACGCGGCCGGTGCAGGACATGGCGACCTCGCCGACCTCCAGCCCGACGGTGGACGGCACCGGCATCAGCCCCTGCTCCAGCGGCTGCTCGAGGTCGGCGCGCCGCCGGCGATAGGTGGCCGTCGGGTCGCCGGCGCAGCGGCCGGCCAGGATCCGCATCCCGTGCACCTCGGCATAGCCGAGGCCCGGCATGTGCCGGGCGACCAGCACGGGCGTACCGTCGGCGTGGCGGAAGGTGGCGCCCTCCTGGAACCCCGCCGCCTTCAGGCGCTCGGTCGGCAGCAGGAAGAGCGGCAGCTCCGGGTCGCCCAGGAAGATGCGCACGCCCTCGGGCGAGGTGGCGGCCAGATGCCATGCCGGGGCGCCGTCGCGGCCGATGCGGGTGCCGCCTTCCACCGTCCACCCCTGCGGCACCTCTGCCGAGAAGCCACCCGCCGGGTCGGACCAGCGGCGCGTGCGCGGTGCCGCCGCCGCGGCCGGCGGCGCGCCGGCGATGCGAACGGAGCGCAGCACGGCGGCCGCGGCCGCCGCCGCCGATGGGGTCCAGTCGGCGGCGGTGGCGGCCGCGAAGAGGCCCTCGAGGCCGTCGCCGGCCGCGGCCCACCGCAGCACCGCGTGCCCCGCCACCCGCCCGTCGGCCACCAGCGGGCCTGCGATCTGTCCGTCCGCCGCGGCCTCGGCCGGCCCGGCCGTCGTCCCCGGCACCGCCTTCTCGACGAGCGCGGCGCGCAGCGCGCGGCCGGCCTCGGGGGACATGCCGCCCGTCCGGCGGAAGGGCCACCAGGCGACGCGGATGCCGTCGCCGGCCGCGGTCGCCAGACCGTCCGGCCGCTGCTCGACTACCCAGCCGGGCGGGGCGGAGAGGACGAGGCGGCCGAGATGACGCTCCGTGGCGGCGGCAACGGGCGGGGCCGTCGTCGCCATGCGCACGTCGCGGAAGGCGAAGCGGCCGGGGCCGACGGCGGCGATGCCGGCGCGTGCGGCGGTGGCGCGGTCGCGTGCCGTCTCCGCGACGCGCACGCCGTTGGCGGTCGCCACCAGCTTGCCGTTGGCCTCGGCCAGCGACAGGCGGACGAACCCGGTCGCTGCAGGCAGGCGCATCCCGGCCTCGCGCTTCAGGCCGGCGGCGTCGCCGCGGTAGATGCCGATCTCGCCGGTGCGCTCGACCAGCAGCAGGGCATAGCGGCGAGCCGCACCGGTGCCGTGCAGGTCGAACAGCAGGCCGCCGCCGACCAGCGCGTCGGCGGGCGCGTTGCCGGCCTCCAGGCGCACCGTCGCCGACAATTGCAGCGGCCCCGCCGGCGGCACCATCGACATGAAGCGGGCGCCGTAGGGGCCGGCGCGGTTCGCCAGCACATAGGCGTCGTCGGCGACCGCCATCTCCCAGTCGCCGGCGCGCCCGGTCAGCCCCTGCGGCGCCAGCGGACCCAGCAGCCGCGTCAGGGTGTCGGCCGGTGTCTCCGCCGCCGCGGCGGAGGCCGCCGCCAGGAGCCCGACCGCGGCGAGGAGGGCGCGCACCGGGGACGGCATCGGCCCGCTACTTCAGCGAGGCGAGGCCGCGGCTCAGGCCCTGCAGCGAGACCGGCAGCGCGCCCGCCTGGCCCTGGGGCCCGCGGAAGGCGACGATCGCCTGCTTGCCCGCGCGCAGCTGCTTCAGCTGGTCGTCGGGCAGCGTCACCGCCGCGGTGCACGAGCCGGCGTCGCAGCTCTGAACGGGGATCTGGATGATCGGGTTCTCGTCGACGCGGAACGCGATGCCGGCCGCGCGGTCGATCTGCACGGGCAGCTTGAACACCATCGCCATCTTGCGGTCGGGCGCCAGCCGGCCGATCGCCACCACCACCAGCGGGTTGTTCGGCCTGTCCTTGGGCGCCACGAACTGCCGCAGCGAGCAGATCTCCGTGCGTCCCGTCTTCTCGCAGCCGCGCTGCCAGCTGCCGAAGGCCTGCGGCTGGGCGGCAGGTGCCGCCCCGCGCTGCTGCGCCAGCGCCAGCGTCGGCAGGAATCCGATGGAAGCCGCAACGACGGCGGCGAAGGCGGCGAATCGCATGGCGGCCCGGGGCAGGATGAAGACCATCGCCTATCTACTTGAGGGCGGCGGGCGACGCCACAACCCGGGGGGCGGAAGTTTCGGGAGTGTCAACGCTTGAATGTCTGCCGACCCGTCTCCGTACGAGACAGCCGGCGCCGGCCGCGATAACGGTGCGATCAGACTGACGACGCTCCCTCGTACGACAGGCCGTCATCCATCAACTGAGCCTCGAGCAGGCCGGCCAGATAGTCTTCCATGACGGAGAAATCGAGATGGCCTGCGTCCCACGCACGATCGGCGGCGGTCAGCGCGGCCTCATACTCTTTCCGCGTTTCCCTGATTCGCTCCGGCACCGTCTTCCGCCCAGGCAGGATTGAGCCCGCGCGAACGCTGAGGAGAAAATAGCAGGCGGCGCGCGCAGTCCGTCCGTTGCCTTCGATGAAGGGGTGTATCCAGTTCAGCCGCCATAGTCCGTATGCGGCCAGCTCGGCCGGAGTCCAGACATACCAATTCTCCTGGACCGTCGAGATAAAGCGGTCCATCCAATCGTCGACGTCGTTGAAATGCGGGGGCTTATGATCTCCGACATAGATGGGCTCACGCCGGAATCGGCCCCCGAACTGGGAGATATTCGCTACAGCAACATGATTGAGTGCCCAAAGCAGGTACTTGTCGAAAGAGACCGGCCCTTTCATGAGGCCGATCTCAATGCAATTAGTCAGTAACTCATACTGCCGCTTCAGGTTTTGCTCCTGGACGCGATCGTAAAGTTCCTGATTCTCCTGCTCCAAAATGAACACGGTCGTTCCGGACAGTCGCTCGATCAGTTGGCGGCTTCGACCAAACGTACTCTGTCAACGGCTTTGCGGGCCGAATCTTTCGTGATGCGAGAGCCGAAGGGTGCGTTCCCGTAGATGAAGCTCGCCAACTGCTCTCTCAGTTGCTCGTCGCCGACGGTGACGGACTTGGCACGTTCCAATAGCGCCTCAAGCTTCGGACGAGCGGGCGCGCGCGCAAGGGCTGCTTTCCGTTCGGCCATCGGGATCCTCCTCACAAGGGACGATGACGATTCGATGCGATGAGAGGCGCGTAATGTCATCCGTTCCGCGTTTGTATCCGGCCTATGCCCCGTTGGCCATAGTCCAAAGACGCGCTCCGACGAGCCCTAGGCTGCCGGCTTCTCCTAGGGCCGCGCTCACCTGAGCCGGGGCACTGGTGCGAGCGGCGTCGGGGGCCGCGGATTTCGAATCGAGACACGACCGAAGTTTCGCCGTCGTTGACACCGCCCGACCCCCTCACTATGGTCCGCGCTCTTTTTCGCCCGGCATGGGCGCCCCCGGGGATAGTCCGATGAAGGTCGTCAACTCTCTGAAGTCGATGAAGAAGCGCGACAAGAACTGCCGCGTCGTGCGGCGCAAGGGTCGCGTCTACGTCATCAACAAGTCGAACCCGCGGTTCAAGGCCCGCCAGGGCTGACCCGCGCCGTCGATCCGGCATAGCGGGCCGCCAGGCCCGCAGGCCGCAGGCCGTGCCTCCGGGCGCGGCCTTTTCGTTTGCGCGCGCCTCCTGGCGGCGGCATCGGCCTGTTGCTACGTTCCCGCTTCGGGGGCGGAGCGGATGACAGCACCATGAAGATGCCGGAGCCGGACGCGGCGACGCTGGCGCGACGCGCGGAGATCGTCGCGGCACTGGCCGCCATCGTCCCGGGCGGCGTCATCGACCGGCCGGATGCGATGCGCGTCTACGAGACGGACGCGCTCACCGCCTACCGCCAGATGCCGCTCGTCGTCGTCCTGCCCGAGACGACGGCCCAGGTCGCGGCCGTGCTCGCCTGGTGCCACGCCCACAAGGTGAAGGTGGTGCCGCGCGGCGCCGGCACGTCGCTGTCGGGCGGCGCCCTGCCGCTGGCCGACGGCGTGCTGCTGGGCATGGCGAAGTTCAACCGCGTGCTGGCGATCGACACCGACAACCGCTGCGCGGTGGTGCAGCCGGGGGTGACCAACCTCGGCATCTCGCAGGCGGTCGCCCATCTCGGCATGTACTACGCGCCCGACCCGTCCAGCCAGATCGCCTGCACCATCGGCGGCAACGTGGCCGAGAACTCGGGCGGCGTGCATTGCCTCAAATACGGCCTCACCACCAACAACGTGCTCGGCGTCGAGATGGTGCTGATCACGGGCGAGGTGGTGCGGCTCGGCGGCCGGCACCTGGATGCCGAGGGCTATGACCTGCTCGGCATCGTCGTCGGCTCGGAGGGGCTGCTCGGCGTCGTCACCGAGGTGACGGTGCGCATCCTGCCCAAGCCCGCCGTGGCGCGCGCCGTCCTGATCGGCTTCCCCTCCAGCGAGGCGGCCGGCGACTGCGTGGCGGCGATCATCGCGGCCGGCATCATCCCCGGCGGCATGGAGATGATGGACCGCCCGGCGATCCACGCCGCCGAGGACTTCGTGCAGGTGGGCTATCCGCGCGACGTCGAGGCCCTGCTGATCGTCGAGCTGGACGGCCCGCCGGCCGAGGTCGACCACCTGATCGCGGCGGTCGAGGCGATCGCCCGCGACAAGGGTGCCGTCATGCAGCGCGTCAGCACCAGCGAGGCCGAGCGGCTGGCCTTCTGGGCCGGGCGCAAGGCGGCCTTCCCAGCGGTCGGCCGCATCAGCCCCGACTATCTCTGCATGGACGGCACCATCCCGCGTCGCCGCCTGCCGGACGTGCTGGCGCGCATGCGCGAGATGGAAGCGACGCACGGCCTCCGGGTCGCCAACGTCTTCCACGCGGGCGACGGCAACCTCCATCCGCTCATCCTCTACGACGCCAACCGGCCGGGCGAGCTGGAGCGGGCGGAGGCTTTCGGTGCCGACATCCTGAAGCTCTGCGTGGCGGTCGGCGGCGTGCTGACCGGCGAGCACGGGGTCGGCGTCGAGAAGCGCGACCTCATGGGCACGATGTTCGACGAGACGGACCTCGCCCATCAGCAGCGCCTCAAATGCGCCTTCGATCCGGACGGGCTCCTCAACCCGGGCAAGGTCTTCCCGGTGCTGCACCGGTGCGCCGAGCTGGGGCGGCTGCACGTGTCGGGCGGCAAGCTGCCCTTCCCCGACATCCCGCGCTTCTGATGCATCTCCGACCGGACGACGTGGCGCGCCTGGCCGAGATGGTGGCAGGCGCCTTGGCCGACGGATCGCCGTTGGAGGTGGTGGCGGGCGGCAGCAAGCGCGGCCTCGGCCGGCCGGCGCAGACGCCGGCCACGCTCGACCTGTCGGGGCTCGCCGGCGTCACCCTCTACGAGCCGGACGAGCTGGTGATGGCCGCCAGGGCCGGCACGCAGCTGGCCGATATCGAGGCGACGCTGGCGGCGCGCGGCCAGATGCTGGCCTTCGAGCCGCCGGAGATCGGCCCGCTCTACGGCGGTGCCGAAGGCGTGCAGACGATCGGCGGCGTGCTGGCGACCAACCTCTCCGGGC
>JBFWXJ010000411.1:0-5537 GCA_050187535.1 Alphaproteobacteria bacterium
GACGAGCTGGCGCGGCGCAAGGCGGCGTGGAAGCCGGCCGAGCCGATGCACGACCGCGGCTACGGCCGGCTCTACATCGAGCACGTCATGCAGGCCGACCGCGGCGTCGACCTCGACTTCCTGGTCGGCAAGAGCGGCGCCCATGTCGCGCGCGAAAGCCACTGATGCTCCGCGTTCTCTATCCCGATACCAGGGCGCTCGGCGGCGCGGAGGCGGACAAGGCGGGTGCGGGCGACGGCATCGAGCTCCTGACCTATGACGCCACGACACGCGCCGAGATTCCGGACGAGGTCTGGCGTGGCGCCGATGCGGTCGTCATCGGCGTCGGGATCACCGTGACGCCGGAGATCGTCGATGTGCTCGACTCCTGCCGGCTGATCGTGCGGATGGGGGTCGGCTACGACAACATCGACATCGCCGCTGCCGCCCGCCGCGGCATCCCCGTCGCAAACGTGCCGGACTACGGCACGACCGATATCGCCGATACGGCGGTCGCCCTGCTGTCGGGCTTCGCGCGCGGGCTGCCGGCCTACGACGCGGCGCTCAAGCGCGACGTCGTGGCCAACTGGAGCATCACCCAAGCACCGGTCATCCGCCGGATGAAGGGCATGCCGGTCGGCGTCGTCGGCCTCGGGCGCATCGGCACGGCGGCCGCCCTGCGCCTCAAGGCCTTCGACATGCCCGTGCATTTCTACGATCCCTATGTCGCGAACGGGATCGAGCTGGCGCTGGGCGTCACCCGCCACCAGACGCTGGAGAGCCTGCTCGGCGCCGTCGACGCGCTCACCATCCACGCCTTCCTCAACGCCGAGACGCGCAACCTGATCGACGCCAAGGCGGTGGCGGCGATGCGGCCGGGCACCATCCTGGTGAACACCGCGCGCGGCCCGATCTGCGACCTCGACGCCATCCACGACGGCCTGAAGAGCGGCCGGATCGCGGCCGCCGGCCTCGACGTGCTGCCGCAGGAGCCGCCCGACCCGGACCACAAGCTGATCGCCGCCTGGCGCCGCGACGAGGAGTGGATCCGCGGCTGCCTCGTGCTGCTACCGCACGCCGCCTTCTACAGCGCCCAGAGCCTGTGGGACATCCGCTACAAGGCGGCTGAGACCGTCGCCCTGATGCTGAAGCAGGGCCGCCTGCGCAACTGCGTCAACGGCGAGCTTCTCAAGGAAGCCCGCGGTCGGATGCCGGGAGGACAGTCACATGGCACAGCATGAGGCCGGGAGCACCGCCTCGATCGAGAGCCGCGCCGCGGCGCTGGAGATCGTCCTCAAGCGCGCGCGGCAGATGCCGGATGGCTTCGTCGCCGAGTTCACCGAGCATGCCGAGGACCATTGGGTGACCGAGAACGGTGCCCGCATGGTGGCGCGCGCCTGGACCGACCCCGACTACCGCACCCGCATGCTGGCCGACGGCACGGCGGCAGCGCGCGAGATGGGCTTCGCCTTCCCCGAGCACCACCGCCACCTCGTGGTGCTGGAGAACACGGCCGACGTCCACAACGTGATCGTCTGCACGCTGTGCTCCTGCACCGCCTACACGATCATCGGGGCGGCTCCCGGCTGGTACAAGGACCTCGACTACCGCGCCCGCGTGGTGCGCGAATCCCGCACCGTGCTGCGCGAGATGGGCCTCGACCTGCCGGCCACGACGGAAATCCGAGTCTGGGACACGACGGCCGACACCCGCTACATGGTGCTGCCGGTACAGCCGCCGGCGACGCTCGGCTGGTCGCCCGACAGGCTTGTCGATGTGGTGACGCAGGACGCCCTCATCGGCGCGTCCCGGCTCGACGGCGTGGAGGGCTGACCCGATGGACGGCATCCACGACCTCGGCGGCAAGCAGGGCTTCGGCCGCGTCCAGCACCCGACGCCACCCCACGACGAGACCTGGGAGCCCCTGGTGCGCGCCCTCTCCGCCTTCGCGGTGAAGAGCCACCTCTACAACATGGACGAGTTCCGCCACGCCATCGAGCGCATGGCGCCCCGCCACTACATGACCGCCCCATATTTCGAACGCCACCTGACCGCCGTCGCGACACTCTGCGTCGAGCGGGGCCTGGTTACCCGCGAGGAGTTGGAGAAACTGGCCGGCGGCGCCTTCCCGCTGTCCGCCCCGATCGGCCCCGGCCGCGAGGCCGCGCCGCCGCAGAGCTTCACGATCGGCGAGCGGGTGCGGGTCAAGAACGAGTTCGTGCCGGGGCATGTGCGGATGCCGGGCTATATCCGCGGCAAAACCGGCGTCGTCGTCGGCATCACGCCGCCCTACCCCTATCCCGACGCCGCCGCCCACCGCATGCAGGCCGCGATGGAGCCGACCTACGACGTGCGCTTTCGCTCACGCGACCTGTGGCCGGACTCCTGCGACGACGCCCTCAACCATGTCAGCGTCTTCCAGAGCTACCTGGAGAAGGTGGACGCGGCCTGATCCGACAGGCCGCGTCCCCGGCCGATTCCGCTCAGGAGTTCGGGCCGCGCTCCATCGAGACCGGCTGCCAGCGGCGCAGGCCGCTCGTCGGCAGCACGGTCGGGTTGACGCAGGACATCGGCCAGCGGCCGCTTAGCACCAGGGCCAGCTCCTGGCCGACACGGCGCTTGCGGGCGGGGTCGAAGCGCGCCGAGGCGGATGCGTTGTGCGGCGACAGGATGATCTTGTCCATGCGCAGCAGCGGGTTGTCCTGGAGCGGCGGCTCGGTCTCGAAAACGTCGAGGCCGGCTCCGGCGATCCAGCCCTCCTCCAGCGCCTTGATCAGCGCGGATTCGGTGACCGTCGGGCCGCGGCCGGTGTTGATGAAGATGGCGGTCTTCTTCATCAGGCGAAAATGCTGCTCCTTCAGCATCGCCTGCGCCTCGGGCGTCGCCGGGACGTGCATCGAGACGAAGTCCGACTGGCTCAGCACCTCGGTCAGGCTCGCCGGCTGCACGCCGGTGCCGGAGATCGTCAGCTCGTCGATGAACGGGTCATAGGCGATCAGGCGCAGCCCGAAGGGCTTCGCGCGCTCCGCCGTGGCGCGGGCGACACGGCCGAAGCCGATGAAGCCCAGCGTCTGGCCCATCAGGCGCGGCACCTGGAGGAGCTGGGGCCGCCCCTCGCTCCAGCGGCCCTCGCGGACCATGCGGTCCTGCTCGATGGCGCGGCGATGGGTCGAGAGCAGCAGCATCATGGCGTGGTCCGCCACCTCCTCGATGAAGGTGTCGGGGCAGTTGGTGACGGGAATCCCCTTGGCGGTCGCGGCGGCCACGTCGACATAGTCGACGCCGACGGTGCCGAGCGTGATGACCTTCGCCTTGTCCAGCGCGTCGATCATCGCCTTGGTGAACTTCATGCCCTTGGCGTAGACGGCGTCGGCATCCTTCGCCGCCTCGACGAAGGCCGCCTCGCTCGCCGGGCACTCGACGATCTCCGCGCCGATCGGCTCGAGCGCCTCCATCTCGTAGTCGTAGCCGCCGCCGGCCACGGTGAATGACGCCCCCGCAGGGGTCAGCACGCGGAACTTCGCCAAGGGTCGCTCTCCTCAGGGTCGAACTGTCAGCTCTTCGGTGGACGGGCCCTCACCGCCTTCTCGTCGACGTCCGTGCCCCAGCCGGGCAGGTCGGGATCGAGCACGAACATGCCGTCCTCGATCACCGGCGGACGCGTCACGAACTCGTCGCGCCACGGCGTCGAATCGATGTCGATCTCCATGATGCGGAAGTTCGGGATAGCGGCCGAGAAATGCGCGCTCGTGTAGGAGCAGAGGTGGCCGTAGAAGTTGTGCGGCGCGCAGTTGACCTCGAACGTCTCCGCCATCGCCGCGATCTTCAGGCTCTCGCCGAGGCCGTTCCACGGCACGTCGACGATGCCGACGTTCATGGCGTAGGCCTGGAGGTAGGGCAGGAATTCGCGGCGGCCATGCAGTGTCTCGCAGGACGCGATCGGGCATGGCGCGTCGCGGCGGATGAGGGCCAGGCTCGCCGGGTCGTGCGTGTCGATTTCGAGCCAGGTCAGGCGGAACGGCGCAACCGTCTCGGCGACGCGCTGGTAGCCTTCGGTCTTGAAATTGAAGTTGGTGTCGAGCATCAGCCCCATCTCGGGACCGACCGCCTCGCGGATGACGCCGAGCTGGCGCGCGAGGTCGGCCAGGAGGTCGTTGTCCCAGTTGAGCTCGGGCCAGCCGGCGGTCCGCGCGAAGCCCGGCACGTAGGGATGCAGCTTGCCGTCGCGCCAGCGGAAGATGTTGGTCTTGAGGCAGCGGAAGCCCTTGGCCTTCACCTCGGCCGCATGGCGGGCGAGATCGTCGTAGGTCTCCAGCGCCGGCAGGAAGCCCTTGCCCCGCTGCCCGATGCGGTAGGTGGCGAAATGCGACCAGTAGACGGGGATGCGCTCGCGGATCGGCCCGCCGAAGAGGGCGACCACCGATTTGCCCGCCTCCTTGCCGCGGATGTCGAGCAGCGCGTTCTCGATGGCGGCGATCGCCTGCTGGTTGATGCTGCCGCGGGCCTGCCGGGTCGCGACGTGCAGCCGCGCCAGGATCGCCTCGCTGCGCCTGGGATCCATGCCGATGACGAGCGGCGCCAGCTTGCCGATGACCTCCGACAGGCCCTTGCTGCCGAAGTCCTCGTTGTACTCGCCCCAGCCGGTGATGCCGCAGGCGGTCGTGATCTTGAGATAGGAGAACGTGCGCCAGCCGGCGTCGCCGATGATCGGCTCGACCCTCTCGATCTTCACGGGCTCACTCCTTGACCGCGCCGGTCAGCGACGAGACGTAGTAGTCGACGAAGAAGGAATAGAAGATGGCGACCGGCAGCGAGCCCAGCAGCGAGCCCGCCATCAGCGCCCCCCACTGGTAGACGTCGCCCGAGATCAGCTCGGTCAGGATGGCGACGGGCACCGTCTTGTTCTCGCTGCTCTGGATGAAGGCGAGCGAGTAGATGAACTCGTTCCAGGAGAGCGTGAACGAGAAGATGCCCGCACTGATCAGGCCCGGCACCGCCAGCGGCAGGGTGATGCGCCGCAGGATCTGCAGGCGGGTGGCGCCGTCGATCAGCGCGCACTCCTCCAGCTCGTAGGGGATCGACTTGAAGTAGCCGATCAGGAGCCAGGTGCAGAACGGCACGAGGAAGGTCGGATAGGTCAGGATCAGCGCGAACGGGCTGTCGAACAGCCCGAGCTGGAAGACCATGGTCGCAAGCGGAATGAACAGGATCGACGGCGGCACGAGATACGCCAGGTAGATCGCCAGCCCGACATACTGGCTGCCCCTGAAGCGCAGGCGCTGGATCGCATAGGCGGCGAGCACGCTCGACAGCAGCGACAGGAAGGTCGCGGCGACCGCGACCGACATGGTGGTGACGATCCAGCGCGGATACGAGGTCTCGAACAGCAGCTTGCGGATATGGTCCAGCGTCGGCTGGGCGATCCAGAACGGGTTGTAGGTCTTGTAGTCGTAGAGCTCGGCGTTCGGTTTGAACGTCGTCACCGCCATCCAGTAGAACGGGAACAGCAGGATGAAGACGAAGCAGGCGAGCGGGACGTAGAGCAGCACGACCCGCTT
>JBFWXJ010000412.1:0-5529 GCA_050187535.1 Alphaproteobacteria bacterium
GCGTCGCGCCCGCGGCCCAACTCGCGGACACGACGAGACCCGAGGATCGCCCGCTCTGTGCGGGAGGCGTCGACGACGCATCCCGCAAGACCCAGCGGATCGGTCGATCGTCGGGGGCGTCCGACCGGGTGGCGCATCGGCAGGGGTCGCCACCCGGTCGCGACGCCGTAGAGACGAGGAATCGAGGATCCCCGAGGGATCGCCCGCTCTGTGCGGGACGGCGTCGGCGACGCGGTCCCGCAAGACCCAGCGGATCGGTCGATCGTCGGGGGGTGTCGCGACCGGGTGGCTTTCGGCAGGGATTGCCATCCGGTCGCGGCGCCGTCCTAAAGCCTGGCGGCTTCGAACGCGCCCGCACGCCATTCGTAGACGACGTAGCCGGGTGCCTTCAAGTCTCCCTTGACGTCGAACGCCATCGTGCCGACGACCGTGTCGAAGCTGCCGTCGCGGAGCGCGCGGCCGACCGCCGCCGGATCGTCGCTGCCCGCGGCCGCGATCGCGCGGGCCAGCAGCTGCACGGCGGCATAGTGGTAGAGGCTGAAATTGTCGGGCTCGGCGCCGAGCGCGCGCAGCTGCCGGGCAGCCGCCGCCGCCGCGGGCCTGCGCTTCACCTCCGGGGCGTCGGTGAAGAGCGTTCCCTCGCCGGCCATGCCTGCGATCGACCAGAACTCGGGGGTCGCCATCGCCTCGCCGCCGATGAAGACCGCATCGACGTTCTGTTCACGCGCCTGGCGCACCAGCCGGCCCAGCTCGTTGTGGTAGCCGCCGAAATAGACGACCTCGATCCGTTGCTTGCGGAGGCGGGCGACGATCGTACGGAAGTCGTGCTCGCCGGTCCTGATCGCGGCAGCCATGGACGGGATCATCCCATGCTCGCGCATCGCCACTACCGCCTGGTCGACCAGGCCCTTGCCGTAGACGCTCCTGTCATGGATGAGGGCGATCCGCTTGCCGAACCAGCGCCGCGCCAACAGCTCGCCGGCGATCCGGCCCTGCTCGTCGTCGCGGCCGCAGGCGCGAAATACATCGGCGATCCGGCGCTCTGTCAGGGCCGGGTTGGTGGCCGACGCGGTCACCATCAGCGTCCCCGACTCGGCATAGACCGAGGCGGCGGCGATGGCCGCACCCGAGCAGAGATGGCCCAGCACGAGGCTGATGCCGTCGGCGACCAGCCGGTTGGCGACGGAGACCGCCTGCCTGGGATCGCAGGCGTCGTCGGCCGGGACGAGGCGCAACCGGCGGCCGCCGACGCCGCCTTCGGCATTGATCTGTGCCACCGCCGCCTCGGCGCCGCGGCGCGCCTGCTCGCCGATCGGCGAGATCGGGCCCGTCAGTGCCACCGCCAGGCCGATCGGAATGTCGGTTTGCGCGCGCGCGGGCTGTGCCAGCCCCACCGCCAGGACGGCGGAGAGGATGATGGAAAATCTCGTCAAAGGCGTTCTCCCGCGCCAGTGGACCCGGGCGCGGAAGAAGGAAGACGTCTGCGCCTGATCATCCCCCGCGCCCCATTGGTGGGTCGCGGCGCCGGGAAGGGCCGTTCTGGCGGTGTGGCTCTCCTACCGCCCCGCGATCGCGCCGATGGCCAGTGTCAGCCAGCCGACGATGAGGATGCTGCCGCCGGCGGGTGCGGCCATCGGGAAGAGGCGGGAGCCGAGCCATTCGCGGGCGATGAGGTCGCCGCAGAAGAGCAGGGTGCCGACGGCCAGGAGGCCGCCCGCCACGAAGGGGATCGGCCAGGACGCCTGGATGCGCATGCCGACCGCGGACGCCGCGGTGATGGCGGCAGCATGCAGCAGCAGGAACAGGGCGGCGGTGCGCAGCGTCTCGTTGCCGCCGCCATGGGCGGCGACGGCGGCGGTGACGACGCCGGCCGCGCCCAAGAGGCCGGCCATCGCCACCAGCAGGCGGGCGGGAAGCTCCATGGCCGGCAGGATGGCGGTGCCGCTCGCCGGCTTCAAGCGGCTGCGGCCGTCGTCCTCGCGGCGATCAGGGCGCCCAGCCGGGCGATGCCCGAATCGATCGCCGCATCGTCCGCCAGCGAGAAGCTGAGGCGGATGGTGTTGGCGCCGGTGCCGTCGGGGAAGAAGGCGCCGCCCGGCACGAAGGCGACGCGTGCCTCGGCGACGGCGTCGGCCAGCAGCCGGGCGCCGTCGATTTGGTCGGGCAGCGTCACCCAGATGAACATGCCGCCCTCGGGCCGGGTCCACGAGACGCCGGGCGGCATGTGGCGGGCCAGCGCCGCCAGCATGCGGTCGCGGCGGGCACGGTAGGCGGCGCGGACCTTCGCCACCTGTGCGTCGAAGGCGGCTTCGGCGACCCGGTGCATGACCATCTGGTTGATGGTCGGCGAATGCAGGTCGCCCGCCTGCTTGATCAGCACGACCTTGCGGATGACCTCGGTCGCCGCACAGATCCAGCCGACCCTGAGGCCCGGCGCCAGCGTCTTCGAGAAGCTGCCGCAATGGATCGTCCGGGTGCGCTCGATATCGCCCGAGCGGGCGATGTCCAGGGCGAGGATGGAAGGCTCGGCCTCGCCATCGTAGCGCAGCATGCGATAGGCCGCGTCCTCGATCACCGGGATATCCAGGGCGTGCGCCAGGTCGAGCACGCGCTCGCGCCCCGCGCGGCCGACCGTCTCGCCGGTGGGGTTGCAGAAATCGGCGGTGAGATAGGCGAGCTTGACCCGCCCGCCGGCGGCCGTCGCCGCCTCGGTGTAGGCGGCGGGCGTCATGTTGCCCTGGTCGGGGGTGAGGCGGTCATAGGCCGGCTCGTAGGCGTTGAAGGCCTGCAGCGCGCCGAGGTAGGTCGGCCAGGTCGTCAGCACCGTGTCGCCCGGCGACAGGAACAGCTTGCCGAGCTGGTCGAGGGCCTGCTGCGAGCCGGCGGTAATCGCGATGTTGTCGATCGTGCAGGGCACGCCCATGGCCGCCATGTAGCCGACCAGCCATTCGCGCAGCGGCCGGTGGCCTTCGCTGGTCGAGTACTGCAGCGCCGCCGCGGCGTCGGCGCCGAGGGCCGCGTCGTATGCCGTCCGGAAGGCGTCCGCCGGGAACAGGGCCGGGTCGGGGATGCCGCCCGCGAACGAAATGATGTCCGGCTGGTCGAGCAGCTTCAGCAGCTCGCGGATCTCCGAGGCGCGCATGCGGTCGGCGCGGCTGGCCCAGCGACGGTTCCAATCTTCCATGGCGGCGGCTCCTCCGGATCGTTTCTGTCGCCGATGGAAGGGGATTGCACCATTTATGTCAATAAGTATGACCTATCGCGAAACGCATGGGTGCATTGCATTCGTTGTTGAATAAACTAGACTAATTAAACTAAGTCCTAAGAGGCTGGCATGCGTGCGGTCAACATCCACTACGCCAAAACCCATCTCTCTCGCCTGATCGAGGAGGCGGCCAATGGCGAGCCTTTCGTGATCGCCAAGGCCGGCCGACCGCTGGTCAAGGTCGTGCCGATCGGCCCGGCGGACACCCGAGTGGGTCGACGGCTCGGCTTCATGGCGGGGGAGATCGCGGTGCCCGACGATTTCGATCGCATGGAGGCCGAGCGGATCGCCGCGCTGTTCGGTGGCGCCGCATGAGCCTCCTCCTGCTCGACACCCACCTTCTGCTGTGGGCCGCCGGCACGCCCGATCGGCTGTCGGTCGAGGCGCGCGACCTGCTCGAGGATCCCGGCAATCGCCTCGTCTTCAGCGCTGCCTCGATCTGGGAGGTGGTGATCAAGAACGGGCTCGGCCGTGACGATTTCACGGTCGACCCGCGGCGGCTGCGCAGCGGGCTGCTCGATGTCGGTTACGAGGAGATGGCAGTGACGGGCGAGCATGCGGTGGCTGTCGGTCGACTGCCGCCGATCCATCGCGACCCCTTCGATCGCATCCTCGTCGCCCAGGCTGAGCGCGCGGGCGCGACGCTCCTTACCGCCGACCCGGTGGTCGCCCGCTATCCCGGTCCGGTCCGGCTGGTGGGCTGAGGCGCATTCGGCGGCGGGCGGCTTGACCCTAGGGTCGGCCCGCACTAGAACAAAACAGGAACAACAAGTCGTCCTCCGATGTCGAACGTCGTCTCCATCGCCACCTCCCCCCGCGCGCGTGTCGCCGCGGTGACGCAATTGCGGGCGCGGCTGCGTGGGATGGTCGAGGGGCGGGCGGCGGCGGCGGGAGTGGCGCTGGGTGTGCCGGCGATCGACCGGCTGCTGCCGAGCGGGCTGGCGCGCCGTGCCGTCCACGAAGTGGCGGCGGCGTCCGAGGGCGATGTCGGGGCGGCGACGGGCTTCGCGACGGCGCTGCTCGGCCGGCTGGCGCCGCGGCTGCCGGTGCTCTGGGCGCGTGCCGCCGACCCGGCCGCGGGCGTGCTCTATGCCCCCGGCCTGGATGCGGTCGGGCTGGCGCCGGACCGGCTGCTGCTGCTGGTCGCGCGCCGGCCGGTCGAGGCCTTGTGGGCGGCGGAGGAGGGGCTGCGGGCCGGTCGGATCGCCGTCGTCGTCGAGGTCGACCGCATCGACCTGACCGCCGGAAGGCGGCTGCAGCTCGCGGCCGAAGCGGGCGGCGGCCCGGCCCTGGTGTTGTGCCGCCGCGCCGAGCGCAGGACGGCGAGCGCCGCGCGCAGTCGCTGGCGGGTCGCTTCCGCGCCCGGCGGCGAGGCGGATGCGGACGGTGTCGGCCGCGCGCGCTGGCAGCTCTCGCTGCTGCGCAGCCGCGGCGGCGGGGAAGGGGACTGGCTGGTGGAGTGGGACGATGCGACGGATCATCTCGCTGTGGCTCCCGGGCTGGCCGATCGACCGCTGGCGCCAGCGGCACGGCGCGCCGGCTGAAGGTCCCTTCGCCCTCGTGGCGACGGTCGAGGGCGGCCGTCGCCTGACCGCGGTCGACGCCGCCGCGGCCGCCGCGGGGTTGCGTCCCGGCGAGGCCCTGGCCGACGCCCGCGCCCGCCTGCCGGCGCTCCGCACCGCCGACGCCGTGCCCGACAGGGACGCGGCCGACCTGGAGGCGCTCGCCGGCTGGTGCCGGCGCTATACCCCGTGGACCCGGGCCGACGCGCCCGCCGGCGTGCTGCTCGACGTGACCGGCTGCACCGCCCTCTTCGGCGGCGAGGCCGCACTGCTGGCCGATCTCGGTGACAGGCTGGGCCGGCGCGGCTTCGCCCATCGCCTGGCGATCGCCGACACGCCGGGCGCCGCCTGGGCGGCGGCGCGCTATGCGGCGGGGCCGTCGCCCGCCGTCCTGCCGCCGGGGGCGGCCCGGGCGGCGCTGGCCCCCCTGCCGGTCGAGGCGCTCGGCCTCGACGCGGCGGACGCCGCCGGCCTGCGCCGGGTCGGGCTCGCGCGCATCGGCGACCTCTACCCCCTGCCGCGGGCGCCGCTCGTCGCCCGCTTCGGCACCACCGTCGCCACCCGCCTCGATCAGGCGCTGGGCACGCTCGCCGAGCCGGTGATGCCGCAGGCCCCGGCACCCGAGCGCCGGGTGCGCCTCGCCTTCGCCGAGCCGATCCTGACCGCCGAGCCGATCGCCGCCGCCGCCCGCCGGCTGCTCGA
>JBFWXJ010000413.1:0-5460 GCA_050187535.1 Alphaproteobacteria bacterium
TCAGCATCCTCGCCAAGGCGCCCGAGACGATCGAGGGCCGCGATGTCGCCTACCTCGTCACCGACGGCTGCGACGCGGAGATCGTCGAGGCGCTGCGCGAGGCGATCGAGGCCAACGGCGCCCGGATGGTGGTCGTGGCCCCGTCGATCGGCGGCGTGCGCACCCGCGCGGGCCGCCCCATGCCGGCCGACGGCCAGCTCGCCGGCAGCCCGTCGGTGCTGTTCGACGCGGTGGTGCTGGCGCCATCGGCCGAGGGCGGCGCGGCGCTGGCCCGCGACGCGGGCGCCGTCGCCTTCGTGCATGACGCCTTCGCCCACGCCAAGGTCATCGGCCATGTCGGCGACGCGGCCGACCTGATGGAGGCCGCCGGTGTCGAGGCGGACGAGGGCATCGTCGCGCTGGACGCGATCGGCGACGTCGCCGACTTCATCGCGGCCGCCAAGCGCCACCGCATCTGGGAGCGCGAGGCCAAGGTGCGGCCGGCACCCTGATGCCGGAACCGCGGCGCCGATCCGCGCGTTCGTCCGCCGCAACGGCAAGGAGGCTTGAAGATGCGCGGAGTGCTGCTGTGGCTGGTGGGCGTGCCGATCCCGATCATCATCCTGCTCTACCTGTTCAACATCCTCTGATGCAGGGATAGGCCGGTGCGGGCGGCCCCGTACCGCCCTCACCGCGATCCGCGGCCGATGGCGGCGACGGGCGCGCGGGAGTAGGCTCGTCGGGCACTCCGCGGGAGGCCTGACATGCGCCATGTCGCGAGCGGGTTCGTCGCCCTGATGCTGCTCGTCGCGCCCGGGTGGACCGGCCGGGCGGAAGCCGTCTGCCGCCAGGTCTGCTCCGGCGGCAATGACTGCAACGATCTTTCGGGCGACGCGCGCTGGCGCTGTATCCGCGGGCCGTCGTCGGGCTGCCGTACCGTCTGCTCGGACGGCTACGGCGCCATCGCCTGGTCCTACGCGACCGGCGCCTGGGGCTATTCCTTCGACCAGAGCAACCGCGGCCGCGCCGCCAGCGTCGCGAACGGCCATTGCGCCAGGCGGGCCAACGACTGCCGCATCGTTGTCGACTTCGTGAACCGTTGCGCCGCTCTCGCGGCGCAGGGCAATGCCACCGTCGGCGTCGCCACCGGCGGCAGCCGCCGGGAGGTGGAGGCCGCCAGCCTCGCCGCCTGCCGCGCCCGCGGCGGGACGAGCTGCGAGGTGACGGTCTGGGCCTGCAACGGCAAGTGACGGGCCGAGGTCAGGGGTCTTCGGCCAGTCCGGCGACGGCGCCCGCCCGGCGCATGGCGGCAGCCCGGTCGTAGGCGGCGTAGAGGGCCGCTTCCTGGGCGAAGATCGGCGTCTCGGCGAAGAGCTGGTAGGCCTGCGAGCGGCCGGCATATCCCGATGCCGTCAGGTCGGCGATCAGCGCCAGGGTGCGCAGGCGCGCCTCGGCGTCGGTGGCGCCGATGCGGAAATACTTCTCCACATCGGGGCGGGTGGCCGGGCTCTCCAGCGTGCGGCGGTCTGGCAACATCACCACGGCGCCGCCGGCGATCTCGCGCAGCAGGTGGACCATGTCCGCGTAGCCCTGCGAGCAGTAGACGCGGCCCGCGTTCTGGATCGCCTGGTTCGGCATGACGTAGCCCGACACCGTCGTCTCGCACGCCGCCTCCGACGCCAGCAGGAACGCCTCCACCGTCGACTTGAAGACCATGAGCTGGGCGATCTTCGAGCGGATCGCGGGGATGCGGTCGGTGCCGCTCTGCTCGGCCGTCAGCAGTGCGGCCCCCACCAGCAGGTCGGCCTTCGCCAGGCAGCGCGCGAGATAGCCCTGCGGCGCCCACCGCACCATGTCCGCGCGCAGCAGGGCCGCCAGCTTCGGCTGGCGGCTGAACAGCACGTTCTCCCACGGCACCAGCACGTCGTCGAAGACGATGAGGGTGTCGACCTCGTCCCAGCGCGCCGACAAGGGACGGTCGAAGTCGCTGCCGACCAGGGGATCGCCCGAGCCGTCGCCGCGCGGCAGCGGCATGCGGCAGACATGGCGCACGCCCGGCGCGTCCATCGCGACGATGGCGCTGATCGCGTAGTCGCGGTTCTCCTCGACCCAGGCGCCGACCGTCGGCTTGACGCAGGCGACATGGGCATAGGGGGCGCCCGTCTCGAACTTGGCGCCACGGATGACGATGCCGGCGTCGGTCTCCTTCACCACGCGCAGGTAGAGGTCGGGGTCGTCCTGCTCGAAGGGCTGCCTGGAGCGGTCGCCCTTGGGGTCGGTGTTGCCGCTGGAGAGGAAGAGGTTCTCGCGCTGCAGGCGGTGCAGCCAGCCGGCCGCGGCCGGGTAGTAGCGCGTGTCGTACTCGTCGAGCAGCGCCCGGCGGTCGACCATGACGAAGAGCGGCGTCACCGTCTCGTCCCCGAAGCGGTCGATCGTCGGCGACACGCGGTCGAGGATGGCGCCGGTCATGCGCCGGCGCAGCGCCAGGTCCTCGCGGCTCTCGGGGATCTTGTAGAAGCGCGCCCCGCGCCCGCCTTCCGGCAAGGCGAAGGTCATCTCCTCGCGGCACGCGGGATCGAAGTGCAGGTCGTAGATGCGCGCGACCGTGTCGACCATCGGCTTCAGCGCCGGATGGGTGGTCACGTCGTCGACCGGCTCGCCGCCGATCCACACCTTGCGCCCGTCGCGCAGGCTCAGGCGATAGTCGTCGCCGGTCAGTAGGGCCATGGCCGGAGCCTAGCCCTTGAGCGCCCCCGCCGACAGCCCCTGCACCACGTACTTCTGCAGCAGCATGACCAGCACCAGCGACGGCAGCAGCGCCAGGAGGCAGATCGCCATCAGCAGGTTGAAGAAGACGTGGACGTCGCCGACGAGGCTGGCGATGACCACGGGAAGCGTCATGAACTCGCGGCGCGAGTTGAGGATCATCGCGATCAGCAGGTCCTGCCACGAGATGATGAAGACGATGGCGCCGCAGGACGAGAGCCCCGGCGTGCTGAGCGGCAGGACGATGCGGAAGAAGGCGCCGATGCGCGAGCAGCCGTCGATGCGGGCCGCCTCCTCCAGCTCGCCCGATATCGTCTCGAAGTAGGGGGCGAGGATGAGGATCGCGTAGGGCAGCAGGAAGCCGGTCTGCGCCAGGATGACGGCACCCAGCGAGTTCAGCATCCCGCCCGTGCGGAACATCACGTAGAGCGGGATCATCAGCACGATGATCGGCACGAAGCGCGCGGCGATGTTGAGCTGCATCAGCCAGACCGTCCAGCGCACCCGCAGCCGGGCGATGGTGTAGGCGGTAAGCGAGCCCAGGATCAGCGTGAGCAGCGTCACGCTGAGCGCCACGATCAGGCTGTTGAGGCAGGCGCGGTAGAAGGTCTTGATGTTGTCCGGCAGGTAGGTCGCCTGCTCGAAGACGCGGCCCTTCTGCTCGCCCTGCGTCAGGATGACCCGGAAATTGTCGAAGGTGTATTCGGCCGGCAGGATCGCGCGGGTATCGGCCTGCAGCGTGCGCTCCGACTGGACCGCGCCGATGACGACGGCGATCAGCGGGAAGACGAGGAAGAGGATGACCAGCAGGTTGGCCGCGTGCAGCAGGACGCGGCCGAGCGGGGTGGGCTTCAGCACGGCGACCTCCGGCTCACGTCATCCGCCGATAGAAGAGTTTCACGTAGGCGATGGCGAAGAGACCCACGATCAGCGCCAGCACATAGGCCGAGGCCGCCCCCATGCCGATGTTGAACGGCGGCGCGAAGGAGACCTTGTAGCCGTACCAGGCCGAGACCCAGGTGGCGTCGCCGGGGCCGCCCTGGGTGATCGCCAGCACCTCCTCGAACACCGCGAAGGCGAAGCTGGTGCGCAGGATCAGCACGACGACGATGATCGGCCGCAGCATCGGCAGCGTGATGTGCCAGAAGCGCCGCCACGCCGAGGCGCCGTCGACGGCGGCCGCCTCGTAGAGCTCGCGGTTGATGCCCTGGAGGGCGGCATAGACCAGCAGCACCGCGAAGGGCAGCGTGCGCCAGATATAGGGGATGGCGACGGCGATCAGCGCGGTGTCGGCATTGCCGGCCCAGTTGATCGGCTCGGACGTGATGCCCGACGTCAGCAGCACCCGGTTCAGGAAGCCGAACTTGAAATTGTAGATGAAGGACCAGATGAGGCCGTTGGCGATCGGCGGCACGGCGTAGGGCAGCAGCATCAGGAAGCGCGTCACCCGCGACGTCCACACACTCGCCTGCATCAGCAGCAGGCCGATCGCGATGGCGGCCACGATCTCTACCGAGACGACGAAGATCGTGAAGATCACCGTGTTCTTGAGGGCGAGCCAGAACAGCGGGTCCTCGAAGAGGTTGGCGTAGTTCTGCAGGCCGTAGAACGGGAAGACGCCGCGCCGCATCTGGGCCAGGCCCACCTGGTGCAGCGAGAGAAATCCCGCGTAGTAGATCGGGTAGGCCAGCACGCCGAAGAGCACGATCATCGACGGCGTGTTCATGAGGAAGGCGAGCCAGCCGACCGACGGCTCGCGGCGCCAGAACGGCCGGCGCGCGGGAACGGTCGTTCCCGCGGCCGGCATGACGGTCTCCTGGCTCACCGGCGGGCGGCGCTCAGCGCGCCTTGCGCTTGGCGTCGTCGATACCCTTGATGAGGTTGTCGCAGCACTGGTCGGCGGTGATCTGGCCGGTCAGCGTCTTCTGGACCTCGATGTTGAGCTGGTCGGTCCAGGGGAAGTGCCAGGGCTGGTAGACGGAGCTGCAGATCTCGCCGATGTAGGTCGCCTTGTCCCACATCGCGAGAATCGCATCGGGGTCGCCCCAGGGCTTCCAGCCGGTCTTGATGACGTCGGAGCCCATGACCGAGCGGTAGCCCGAGCCCAGCATGGCGTCCTTCGCGAGGTTGACGGCCTGGGTGTAGGCGCCGTCCTTGGTGCGGCCGCCCAGGTACTGCAGCAGCTTCCACGCCCATTCCTTGTCGCGGTTGGCCGCGTTGAGGAAATAGACATGGGTGACGCCGATCGTCTTCCCGTCGCCCGGGAAGCCGTGGACCTTGACCTTGCCCGCGATGGGCGACTGCGCCGGGTCGTTGACGACGTTGAGGCCGTAGTGGTGGTTGGGGCCGCGATAGAGGTTGTTGCCCGCACCGAAAGCCTTCGCCGAGGTGGTGAACTGCAGCTTCAGCGATTCCGGGTCGGAGATGTCGAGGCCCTTCTCGAAGGTGTTCGCCCACCACTTCAGGACCTCGCGGGCGATCGAGCCCGGGCCCAGCATGTGGCGGCCGTCCTTGTCGAAGAAGCGGCCGCCCTTGTTGGCGACGATCGAGTACCAGGTGCCGGGAAGCTGCTCGAGCCCGACGCCGGCGACCCACAGCACGGGGTAGCGGCAGATGCCGTCCTTCTTCGCCTTGACGCAGTGCTCGATGAACTCCTCGTAGGTGGCGAACGGCTTGTCGACCTTCAGCTTCGCCAGCATGTCCTCGTAGTAGTTC
>JBFWXJ010000414.1:0-5451 GCA_050187535.1 Alphaproteobacteria bacterium
GACGGCGGCAGCTATGGCGCGGTCGCGGATCCGCTGACGCTGACCGGCCTCTCCGACGGCGTCCACACGCTGCATGTCAAGGCCTCCGACAGCCTCGGCAACGCGGACGCGACGCCGGAGACCTTCGTGTGGACCGTCGACACGACGGCACCGGAGACGACGATCGTCGACGGCCCGGACGCGGCGACGAACCAGACGACGGCCGCCTTCGACTTCGGCCCGGCGGAGGCAGGCATCGCCTTCCAGGCGAACATGGACGGCGGCGGCTGGTCGGCGGTTTCCGACCCGGCGACCTTCACCGGGGTGGCCGACGGCACGCATACGCTGCAGGTGCGGGCGACCGACGCGGCCGGCAACGAGGACACGACGCCGGCCGAGTACGTGTGGACGGTCGACACCTCGGTCCCCTCGGTGCCGGTCGTCACCGCGATCGCGGACGACACGGGCGAGACCGGCGACGGCGTGACCACGGACCGCAGCCTGACGGTGTCCGGCACGGGCGATCCGGGGACGACGGTCCATCTGCTCCGCGGCGCCACGGAGATTGGCACCGCGACGGTCTCGGGCGGCGGCACCTGGAGCATCGCCGACGCGACGACGCTGGGCTTCGGCAAGCACGCCTACACCGCCTATGCGACGGGCGGCACGGGCAACGAGAGCGGGCTGTCGGGCCCGTTCGCGGTGTTCGTGATCGACACCAAGGCATCGCCCGGAGCGGGCGGCGATGTCATCGCCATGGGGGCGGGCGGCAACAGCCTCGACGGCAAGGACGGCAACGACGCGCTGTTCGGCGAGGCCGGCAACGACACGGTCAAGGGCGGCAACGGTGCCGACTGGCTATCGGGCGGCGGCGACCAGGACGCCCTGTGGGGCGGGAACGGCAACGACACCGCCATGGGCGGCAACGGCAAGGACACGATCTACGGCGAGGCCGGCGACGACTCCCTGACCGGCGATGCGGGCGACGACCGCATCGAGGGTGGCATGGGGTCGGACAGGGCGGATGGCGGCGCCGGAGCCGACACGGTCTCCGGGGGCGACGGCACGGACACCTTGGTCGCCGGCGCCGGCGCCGACCGCCTGCTGGGCGAGGCGTCGGGAGACTGGGTCGTGCTCGGCCACGACGACGCGAAGGACACGGTGTACGGCTCGGTCGCCCATCTCGCCGGCGACACGATCACCGGGTTCGAGACCGGCAAGGGCGGCGACGTCATCGCGATCACCGGCCTGGCCGCGACCGCCGGCAAGCTGCTCGACAGCCTGGCGATCACGGGCGGAGTGCTGTCGCTCGGCAAGGTCGGCGGCGGCACCATCCTGTTCGACGACCTCGCGGGCACGCTGCACACCGACACGGCGCTCGGGTCGGACGGCAGCCTGCTGCTCTACATCGTGTAGAGGGCGTCCCGAGTCGACGCGCATCGGCGCGTTGCATTTTCCCCGTCGCGCGCGGGCGTCGGTGCGGCTATAGTGGGAAGGTTGCGTGGCCGCTGGGCGGCCCCGAGTCAGCGGCCCGTCGAAAGACGCATGGCCGCAATGCGCGTCGCGCCCTTCCCTTCCGGCCTTCGATGTGTATGATGCGCCGCCTCATCCGGGCAGGGGAGGCGGCATGGTCATTCGCGAGGCTCTCACCTTCGACGACGTGCTCCTGGTCCCTGCCGCGTCCGCGGTGCTGCCCGGCCAGGCGGACACCCGCACCCGCCTCACCCGCACCATCGAGCTCGGCATTCCGCTGGCATCGGCCGCCATGGACACGGTGACCGAATCCGGGCTCGCCATCGTCATGGCCCAGGCGGGCGGCATCGGCGTCGTCCACAAGAACCTCTCGATCGAGGCGCAGGCCAACGAGGTCCGCAAGGTCAAGAAGTTCGAGGCGGGCATGGTGGTGAACCCCGTCACCATCCATCCCGAGGAGTCGCTGGCGGACGCGCTCCGCCTGATGGCGGACCACCGCATCTCCGGCATCCCCGTGGTCGAGCGCGGGTCGCGCCGGCTGGTCGGCATCCTGACCAACCGCGACGTGCGCTTCGCCACCGAGCCGAATCAGCCCGTGGCCGAGCTGATGACCAAGGACCGGCTGGTCACCGTCAAGGAGGGCGTCACCCGCGAGGAGGCCAAGCGCCTCCTGCACCAGCACCGCATCGAGAAGCTGCTGGTCGTCGACGACGCCTATCGCTGCATCGGCCTCATCACCGTCAAGGACATCGACAAGGCGGCCCGCCACCCGACCGCCGCCAAGGACGAGAAGGGCCGCCTGCGCGTCGCGGCCGCGACCGGCACCGGCGACGACGGCGTGGCCCGCGCCGAGGCCCTCTTCGACGCCGAGGTCGACGTGCTGGTGGTCGACACCGCCCACGGCCATTCCGAAGGCGTCGTCAATGCCGTGCGCCGCATCCGCCAGCTCTCGAACTACACCCAGCTCATCGCCGGCAACGTGGCGACGGGCGACGGTGCCAGGGCGCTGCTGGATGCCGGTGCCGACGCGGTCAAGGTCGGCATCGGGCCGGGCTCGATCTGCACCACGCGCATGGTGGCCGGCGTCGGCATGCCGCAGCTGACCGCCATCCTCGACACGGTCGAGGTCTGCCGGAAGGACGGCGTGCCGGTCATCGCCGACGGTGGCATCAAGTATTCGGGCGACCTCGCCAAGGCGATCGCGGCCGGCGCCAACTGCGCCATGGTGGGTGCCTTGCTGGCCGGCACCGACGAGGCGCCGGGCGAGGTGTTCCTCTACCAGGGCCGGTCGTACAAGTCGTATCGCGGCATGGGCTCGATCGGCGCCATGGCCCGCGGCTCGGCCGACCGCTACTTCCAGCAGGAGGTGCAGACCGCCCTCAAGCTGGTGCCGGAAGGCGTCGAGGGCCAGGTGCCGTACAAGGGCCCGGCCGGCACGGTGCTGCACCAGCTCGTCGGCGGCCTCAAGGCGGCGATGGGCTACACCGGCAGCCGCACCATCGCCGACATGCACGCCAACGCCCAGTTCGTGCGCATCACCAACGCCGGCCTGCGCGAGAGCCACGTGCACGACGTCACCATCACCCGCGAGGCGCCGAACTACCGGCCGATGTGAAGCATTGACGCCCGCCGCCCGCATCGCCGCCGCGATCGAGCTCGTCGACCGGATCGAAGGAACGAGAGTCCCGACCGACGCCATCCTCGCCGAGCATTTCCGCGCCCGCCGCTTCATCGGCGCGAAGGACCGCGGCGCCATCGCCGAGACGGTCTATGCCTATCTGCGCCGCCGCGCGCAGCTCGACTGGTGGATCGAGCGCAGCGGCTGGGGTGCGGTCTGCGCCACCACCCGCGGGCGGACGATCGCCCTGCTGCTGCTCGACCGCCGGGTGGCGGAGCATGAGATCAACCATCTCTTCGACGGCGGCACCTACCACCCCGCCCGCCCGACGATGGACGAGGCGGGGCTGGCGACCGCACTCGCCGGCAAGGCGATCGACGACGCGGCCCAGCCGCCCTGGGTGCGCGCCAACTATCCCGAATGGCTGCACCCGCGGCTGGCCGACGTGTTCGGCGAGCGCGTGGTGGACGAGATGGCGGCGCTCGACGCCCCTGCCCCGCTCGACCTGCGCGTCAACGCGCTGAAGGCGACGCGCGAAGAGGCGATCGCGGCCCTGAAGCGGGACGGCATCACGGCCGTGCCGACGCCGCTGTCGCCCTGGGGCCTGCGGCTGGCCAAGCGCGTGGCGCTGCAGGCCGTGGCCGCCTGGCGCGACGGGCTGGTCGAGGTGCAGGACGAGGGCTCGCAGCTGGTGGCGCTGGCAACCGGTGCCGAGCCCGGCATGCGCGTCGTCGACTTCTGCGCAGGTGCCGGCGGCAAGACGCTGGCGGTCGCCGCGACCATGGCCAACAAGGGCCATGTCATCGCCTGCGACGTGCACGAGCGCCGCCTCGACAACGCGACCCAGCGCCTGCGCCGCGCCGGCGTCCACAATGTCGAGCGCCGGGTGATCGAGAACGAGCGCGACAAGTGGGTGAAGCGCCACGCCGGCGGCTATGACCGGGTCCTGGCTGACGTGCCCTGCACCGGCACCGGCACCTGGCGGCGCAACCCGGACGGCCGCTGGCGCCTCGGCGAGACCGACATCGCCGAGCTGGTCGAGCTGCAGGGCCGCATCGTCGAGAGCTGCCACCGGCTGGTGCGGCCGGGCGGGCGGCTGGTCTACGCCACCTGCTCGCTGCTGCCCGAGGAAAACGAGGGCCGCGTCGCCCGTTTCCTCTCCGATCACCCCGAGTTCCGCGCGGTCGTGCCGCCGGGCGTGCCGGACGTCTGCATCGTCGACGGCGCGCTCCGCCTGACCCCGGCCCGCCATGGCACCGACGGCTTCTTCGCGGCCGTGCTGGAGCGGGCGGCATGAGGATGGGATGGTCGCCGGTGCGTCCCTCGACGATGCTCGGGATGAGGGACTGTCTTACTGCCATCCGACGGCGGTCCTCATCCCGAGCATCGTCGAGGGACGCAATGACGGCGTTGCGATCCGGGCGCTCATGACCATCGCCATCCGCGAAGGCACGATCGACGACGCGGCGCCGATCGCGCGCGTGCAGGTGGCGACCTGGCGCAGCGCCTATGTCGGCATCTTCCCGGCCGACTACCTGGAGGGGCTGAACGACATCCGCGTCGCCGTCGGCTGGGCCGAGACGCTGGAGCGCCCCGGCTTCCTGACCCTGGTTGCCGAGGACGACGCGCTGGAGCGCGAGGCCGTCGTCGGCTTCGTGCATGGCGGCCCGTCCGACACGCGCGGCGTCGCCGAGGTCTACACCTTCTACATCCTGGCGACGCATCAGCGCCGCGGCATCGGCCGGCGGCTGCTGGCCGCCGCCGCGCGCGGCCTCGCCGACCGCTACGCGGCGCTCGTCATCCGCGCGCTGGTGGAGAACGCGCCGGCCCGCGCCTTCTACGCCCGCATGGGCGGCATCGAGGGCGACACGCGGCGGCTGCGCGTCGGCGGGCGCGAGATCGACGAGATCGCCTACGACTGGCCCGACCTTCCGGCCCTGGCCGCCCACCTCGCCGAACCGCCACTCGACGGAGCACGCCCATGACCGACCGCGTCCTCATCCTCGACTTCGGCTCGCAGGTGACGCAGCTGATCGCCCGCCGCCTGCGCGAGAGCGGCGTCTATTGCGAGATCCACCCCTTCTCCATGCCGATCGAGCGCATCCGCGAGATGGCGCCCAAGGCGATCATCCTCTCGGGCGGCCCCGCCTCCGTCGTCGAGGCGACGACGCCGCGCGCGCCGCAGGGCGTGTTCGAGATGGGCCTGCCGGTCATGGGCATCTGCTACGGCCAGCCGACGATGTGCGCGCAGCTCGGCGGCGAGGTCGAGCATTCCGACCAGCGCGAGTTCGGCCGCGCCTTCATCGACGTGACCGACGACTGCGCCCTCTTCCACGGCGTGTGGCCCGAAGGCTCGCGCGAGCAGGTGTGGATGAGCCATG
>JBFWXJ010000415.1:0-5444 GCA_050187535.1 Alphaproteobacteria bacterium
GTCAGCTGCGCCGCCGCGGGGAGCGCTGCCGCCAGGACCAGGCCGGTGGCGAGAAGGCGCGCGATCATCGGACCACCACCGTCGCCACCATGCCCAGCTCCAGGTGGCCGGGCACGAGGCAGCCGATGTGGAAGGTGCCCGGGCGGGTAAATCGCCAGATCAGGTCCCCCGTGCGGCGCGGTTCGACGGTCCTGGCGTTGGGATCGTCGTGCTCCATCTCCGGGAAGCGCTGCATCAGCGCAGCATGCTCCTGCAGTTCCTCCATCGTGCCCAGCACCATCTCGTGCCGCACCTCGCCGACGTTACGCGCGACAAAACGTATCGTTTCGCCGCGCCGTATCGTGAAGCGGTCCGGCACGAAGCGCATCTCGTCGCGCATGACGATCGGGACGATACGCGCCGGCGCCCTCGGATCGCCGGGCACGCCATAGGGCGCTTCGCCGCCGCCGTGGTCGTGGCTGTGGCCGGCAGCACCCGGCCCCGCGGCCGCGGGCGTGGACAGGACGAGCAGGGCGGCGAGGATGGGGACGTATGACAGCATGATCGAATCCTCGGGAGACGGGGTTCAGGAACGACCGGGCAGCGGCCCGGTCCACTCGTAGGCGACGGTGCCGGCGGGGTGGCGGTACCAGCCGGGGTCGCGGTAGTCGCCGGGTGCGAGCCCGTCGCGGACCTTCACGACGGTGAACATCCCGCCCATCTCCAGCGGGCCGAACGGTCCCGCCCCGGTCATCATGGGCAGCGTGTTGTCGGGGAGCGGCATCTCCATGGATCCCATGTCCGCCATGCCGCGCTCGCCCATCACCATGTAGTCCGGCACCAGCCGCCCGATGGCGCGGCCAACGCCGCGGTGATCGACGCCGATCATCGTCGGCACGTCGTGACCCATGGCATTCATGGTGTGGTGCGACTTGTGGCAGTGGAACGCCCAGTCGCCCGGCTCGTCGGCGACGAACTCGATCGCGCGCATCGCGCCGACGGGAATGTCGACCGTCACCTCCGGCCAGCGAGCGGCGGGTGGGACGCGACCGCCGTCGGTGCCGCAGACCGTGAAGTGATGGCCGTGCAGATGGATCGGATGGTTCGTCATGCTGAGATTCCCCATCCGGATGCGCACCCGGTCGCCGCGGCGCACCGGCAGCGCGGCGATGCCCGGGAACACCCGGCTATTCCATGTCCACACGTTGAAGTCGGTCATCGTCGCGACCTTCGGGACGTGGCTGCCCGGCGCGATGTCGTAGGCGCCGATCAGGAAGACGAAGTCGCGGTCGACGCGGTCGACGGCGGGGTCGCGCGGGTGGACGATGAACGAGCCCATCATGCCCATCGCCATCTGGACCATCTCGTCGGCGTGCGGGTGGTACATGAAGGTGCCCGCACGACGCGCCGGGAACTCGTAGACGAAGGTCTTGCCGGGCGGGATGTGCGGCTGCGTGAGGCCGCCGACGCCGTCCATGCCGTTCGGCAGCAGCAGGCCGTGCCAGTGGACGGTCGTGTGCTCCGGCAGGCTGTTGGTCACGAAGATGCGCAGGCGGTCGCCCTCGACGCATTCGATGGTCGGGCCGGGGCTCTGGCCGTTGTAGCCCCACAGGCGGGCCGTCATCCCGGGCGCGATCTCGCGCTCGACCGGCTCCGCGACGAGATGGAACTCCTTCCAGCCGCCGCGCAGCCGCCAGGGCGCCGACCAGCCGTTCAAGGTCACGACCGGATTGAACGGCCGACCGTCCTGCGGCGGCGCGGGCGGAGCTGTGGCGGCGGATTGGCGGGTGGCGGCTTCCGGCAGCGGAGCTGCGTCGGCATGTCCGACGGCGGCTGCCCCCAGCACGGCGAGCGCGCTGCCGCCGATGAAGCTGCGGCGATCGATCATCGATCCTCTCCCTTGGTCAGTGGGCGGCGCCGGCGCGCGACGGCACGGCATCGGCCGCGGCCCTGAGCGCGCGCGGGCTACCGCTGGTCATGACGGTCTCGAGTTCGGCCCCCGCGAGCCAGAAATCGCGCTGGGCCTGGATCGCGGCGATCACGCCGGCGATCTGGTCCCGCGCGTCGGACAGCAGCTCGAACGGGTCGACGAGCATGCCGTTGTAGCGCAGGAGATTTTCCTCGGAGATCGCCTGGCGCGCGGGAACGATGGTGCTGAGGTAGTGCCGCGCGAGGTCGTGGCCGATCCGGTAGGCTTCCCACGCCTCGCGCGTCTCCGACCGCGCGTCGACCGCCAGCTCCGCCAAGCGGTTCGCAGCCGCGCGATAGGTGTTCTCCGCCTCCGCGGCCCGGGTCGTCCCGAAGTCGAAGAGCGGAATGGACAGGCTGACCTCCCACCCCCTCTGGCGCGGCTCTCCCGTTTCCGAGTTGACCATCCAGCTACCCTCCAGGACGTTGATGAACCGGGTCGCCTGGGTCAGCCCGTAGGATCGCGCCAAGCCCTCGACTTCGAGCTTCGCCAGGCGGATGTCGGCGCGCCCGGCGATCGCCGTCGCCTCGATCTCCCGGCGATCGGGTATGTATTCGGGCAGCTCGGGCAGCCGGTCGGGCAGGCGGAACGACGCCTCCTCGCCCCATAGCCCCAGCAATCGGGTGAGACGCTCGCGCGCGGCCGTCGCTGCGATCTGCGACCGCGCGAGGCCGGCCGCCGCCTCGGCCTTGAATAGGATGTGGCGTGCCTGCTCCAGGCGACCGAAGGCACCCGTATGCCCGAGCCTGCGGGCCAGTTCCGCCGCGGCGTCGGCGGAATCCTGCACCTGGCGCATGTAGGTGAGAACCTGGCCGGCCGCGACGGCCTCGTACCAGGCCCGGCGCGTGTCGCTCGCCGTTCGGACGACCGCCTCGGCGGTGCGCAGCTTGGCCTGTTCCCAGCGGCGCTCCTCGATCGCTGCGGTCACCGGCAACGTCAGCAGACCCAGGAGGTCGAACGCATAGCCGCGCTCGATCTCGACGATGCCGCCGCGGCGCAACCGACTGTAGCTGAGCCCCGGATTGGGCGGGGTCAGTGCACGTGTCATCGCGGCGGCCGAGAGGCCGAGTTCGTCATAGGCCGCCTGGAGGCCGCGATTGTTGAGGAGGGCGACCTCCACGGCCGCGTCGAGGTCGAGCGGGCGGGCGAGCAGCGCGCGAGTGCGTGAACGCGCGCTCGCCGCATCTTCTTCGCTTCGGATGCGCGGCGCCGGTTTCCCGACCCGGCGCGACACGTCTTCCTGCACGGCCGCGACGCCCGAGTCCTCCAGGATGGAGGCGCAGCCGCCGAGAAGCGCCACGCCGGCCAGCAGCCCGGCGCCGAGCAATGATCGCCTCATCGCTGCACCTTCGCCGGAGCGTCAGCCTCCGGGTCGCCCTCCATCTGCCCACGGGCGCCGCCCAGACGGCCGGCGCGATTGTTGAGGTCGCGCCATGACCGCGGTTTCGCGGGCGCGAATGGCCCTTGGCCGATCAGGGGAGATGTGAAGCTCGGTGCCGGCACGACGGCACGGGGGTCGGCCGGATCGCCACCGGGATGGGCGACCTGCGGCGCGCAGCCGGCGAGCAGCGCCGCCGCGCCCGCCGCGCGAATGAACTGAAGCATGGAATATTTCCGATCTCATGGGACGCCTGATCGCGCGGCGCGGACACGCCGCGCCATTCGCCCGCCCGAGCGGGCGGTCAGTGCGTGCGGGAGATCGGTGGCCTGGTGTCGAGGCTAGGAGACGATCCCAATGCGACGTCGTCGCGCCGTGTCGGGCTTGGCGTGCGGGCGCCGATGGTCGGCAGGACCGCCGCCTCACCGGCAGGAGCGCAGCAGCACGAACCGACGGAGGCGCAGCAGGACTGCCCGTGAGCGCCCCCGGAGTGCGAGCCACCCAGCGGCGCCTCGGCCCGGTCGAAGAACTGCGGCGCGGGCGCCTCTCGGGCGCCCGCATCGTCCACGGCAATCAATGCCGGATGGGATATGTGGTGGCCGCCATGCGCCCACGCGCCGTCCGCCCAGGTGATTCCCAGGAGGCAGGCGATAACGGCGAGGAACAGCGCGACGCGGGACAAGGCCGATCCGGATTGACCAACTGCGGTGCCCATAGCTTGGCATCGCCCGGGGCGCATCGCAACGACCGCGGCAGCTCTTGACCTTCCCATGATGGGAAACTCCATATGCCGGGTGCGACACCCCAACCTGTAGGCCGCACGGAGATTCCATGAGCCACGCCCCATCCCATGGCTGCTGCGGCCACGCCCACGACAAGCCCGCGACCGGCGTGCTCGATCCCGTCTGCGGCATGACCGTCGACCCGCACACGGCCGAGCACCGCGCCGAACATGCCGGCCGCACCTGGTATTTCTGCTCGGCCGGCTGCCGCACGAAGTTCCTCGCGAACCCGGCACGCTACCTGGAGCCGCGCGAGGCCGAGGAGGTACCGGAGGGCACGATCTACACCTGCCCGATGCACCCGGAGATCCGGCGCGACGGCCCCGGCTCCTGCCCGATCTGCGGCATGGCGCTGGAGCCGGACATCGCGACCGCGGATGCCGGCCCCAATCCCGAGCTCGCCGACATGACGCGGCGCATGTGGATCGGCCTCGCCCTGACGTTGCCGGTCTTCGTGATGGAGATGGCGAGCCACGTCATCGGCGCGCACATCTGGCCCGGCGCGACCGCATCTGCGTGGATCCAGCTCGTGCTCGCGACTCCCGTGGTGCTGTGGGCCGGCTGGCCGTTCCTCGTGCGGGGCGCCCAGTCGCTGGTCACGCGCAACCTCAACATGTTCACGCTGATCGCCATCGGCACCGGCGTCGCCTGGCTCTACAGCGTCGTGGCGACCCTGGCGCCGGGCATGTTCCCGGCCGCCTTCCGCGGCGCCCATGGCGAGGTCGCCGTCTATTTCGAGGCGGCGGCCGTCATCACCGTGCTGGTGCTGCTGGGCCAGGTGCTGGAATTGCGGGCGCGCGAGCGCACGTCGGGCGCCATCCGGGCGCTGCTCGGCCTGGCGCCCCGCACGGCGCGGCGCATCGGCACCGACGACCGCGACGAGGAGGTCTCGATCGACGCGATCGTCGTCGGCGACCGGCTGCGCGTGCGGCCGGGCGAGAAGGTGCCGGTCGACGGCGTCGTGCTGGAGGGTCGCGTCGCGGTCGACGAGTCGATGGTGACCGGCGAGTCCATGCCCGTCGCCAAGGAGCCGGGGTCGCCGGTCATCGCCGGCACCATGACCGGCGCCGGCGGCTTCGTGATGCGGGCCGAGAAGGTCGGCCGCGACACCATGCTGGCGCGCATCGTGCGCATGGTGGCGGACGCCCAGCGCAGCCGCGCGCCGATCCAGCGGCTGGCCGACCGTGTCGCCGGGTGGTTCGTCCCCGCGGTGATCGCCGCCTCCGTCGCCGCCTTCGCTGCCTGGGCCGCCTTCGGTCCGGAGCCGCGGCTGGCGCACGGCCTGCTGGCGGCGGTCGCGGTGCTGATCATCGCCTGCCCCTGCGCGCTCGGCCTC
>JBFWXJ010000416.1:0-5400 GCA_050187535.1 Alphaproteobacteria bacterium
TCCTTGCGCGGCAGGATATCGCGGCGGGCGGATGCGCGCCGCCCGGATTGATCGGCCGCGGACCATGGCCCAAGATCGCCCCCTGCCGTCGGGGATATCGGGAGGTGCCGTCTTGGAGCTGACCCATTGCGGGCGCGTCGCACTCGTGACCGGGGCGGCGCGCGGCATCGGTCGGGCGATCGCGGACCGGCTTGCGGCCCGCGGCGCCCGGGTCGCGGTCATGGACCTCGTGATCGGCGAGGCGGAGGCGGCTGCCGCCGCGATCGGCCATGGCACGGTGGCGGTGGCGGGCGATGTCGCCGACTGGGAATCCTTCCGCGCCGCCCATGCGGCGGTCGAACGGCTCGCCGGCCGCGTCGGCATCCTCGTGAACAATGCCGGCATCTCGCCCAAGCGCGACGGCGCCCGCGTCCCCGCCCACGAGATGGACCCGGCCGAGTGGCGGCGGGTCGTCGACGTCAACCTGACCGGCTCGTTCCACGGCGTGCGGCTGGTCGCACCCGGTATGATCGCCAACGGGGGCGGAGCGATCGTCAATCTCTCCTCGGTCGCGGGAAAGCACTATTCCGGGATCGTCGGCGTTCACTACGCGGCGACCAAGTCCGCGATCGTCGGGCTGACGCGCCACCTCGCGGGCGAGCTGGGCCCGCACGGCATCCGCGTCAACGCGATCGCTCCCGGCCGCATCGAGAGCCCGATGATCCACACCGTGCCGGGCGCGGTGAACGCCGCGGCGCTGGCCGCGACACCGCTCGGCCGGCTCGGCACGGCGGCCGACTGCGCGGAGGCCGTCCTCTTCCTCACCTCCGATGCCGCCGCCTTCATTACCGGCGTTACGCTCGACGTCGCGGGCGGCCTCTCCATGACCTGAACACGGGCGGGACCCATGATCCGCAACGAGAACGCGGCGCACACGGTCGTGCGCGCCTTCCGGCGCCACGGCGTCGAGGTGGCCTTCGGCCAGAGCATCCCGACCGCCTTCCATCTGGTTGCTCCATCCTACGGCATCCGCCAGATCGCCTACCGCACGGAGAACGCCGGCGCGGCGATGGCCGACGGTTACGCCCGGATCGCCAACCGGGTCGCCGTGGTGACGGCGCAGAACGGGCCGGCGGCGACGCTGCTGGTGCCGGGCCTGGCCGAGGCGCTGAAGGCCTCGGTGCCGATCGTGGCGCTGGTGCAGGACGTGGCCCGGCCGACGACCGACCGCAACGCCTTCCAGGAGCTGGACCACCTCGAGCTGTTCCGCGGCGTCGCCAAATGGGTGCGCCGCGTGGCGGTGCCCGAACGCATCGACGACTATGTCGACATGGCCTTCGCGGCCGCCGCCTCCGGGCGGCCGGGGCCGGCGGTGCTGATCGTGCCGATCGATCTCTTCCGCGACGATTCGCCGGCCGAGAGCGGTCGCGTGGCCGATCTCGGCACCTTCCCGCTCGACCGGCCGGCCGCCGACCCGGCGATGGTCGCGGCCGCGGCCGACCTGCTGGCCGGGGCGGCCCATCCACTCGTCGTGGCGGGCGGCGGCGTCCATCTCTCCGGCGCGGCCGACGTGCTGGCCGCACTCCAGGAGCGCGCGCATCTGCCGGTCGGCACCACGTCGATGGGCAAGGGCGCGGTCGACGAGGAACACCCGCTGTCGCTGGGCGTCATCGGCTACTTCATGGGCCGGCGCGGCATGGGCAAGTTCATGCGCCCGCTCGTCGACCGCGCCGATGTCGTGCTGCTGATCGGCAACCGCACCAACCAGAACGGCACCGATTCCTGGAAGCTCTTCCCGCGCGCCGCCCGTTTCATCCATCTCGACATCGACGGGCAGGAGATCGGCCGCAACTACGAGGCCCTGCGCCTGCAGGGCGACGCGCGGACGACGCTGGCGGCGCTGGCGGCCGCCATGGGGGCGCGCGACCTCGGCCGCCGGGCGGCGGCCCGGCCCGCGACGGAAGCGATCATCGCCGAGGGGCGCCGCGCCCATGCGGAGGAGGCGGCCCCCGTGACCGGCTCGACCGCCACGCCGGTCCGGCCCGAGCGGCTGATGGCCGAGATCGACCGTCGGCTGACGCCCGACACCATCGTCGTGGCGGACGCCAGCTACGCCTCGATCTGGGTCAACAACTACCTGCGCGCGCGCCGGCCGGGGCAGCGCTTCCTGACGCCGCGCGGCCTCGCCGGCCTCGGCTGGGGCCTGCCGATGGCGATCGGCGCCAGGATCGCGTCGCCCACGTCGCCCGTCATCTGCATCGCCGGCGACGGCGGCTTCGCCCATGTCTGGGCCGAGCTGGAGACGGCCCGGCGCATGGGCACGCCGATCGCGCTCACCGTCCTCAACAACCAGATCCTGGGCTACCAGAAGCACGCGGAGACGGTGAATTTCGGCGCCTACACGGACGCCGTCGACTTCACGCCCGTCGACCACGCGGCGATCGCGCGCGCCTGTGGCTGTCGCGGCGTGCGCGTCGAGGACCCGGCCGAATACGGCCCGGCCCTGGATGAGGCACTCGCCGCCGACCTGCCGACGGTGATCGACGTCGTGACCGACCCCGACGCCTATCCGCCGGTGACGGCCTTCGACAAGCTGAGAGGACGCTGATGGAAGCCGCATCCGTCACCTGGGACACCATCGTCATCGGCGCCGGCTCGGCCGGGGCGGTGGTCGCCGCGCGGCTGTCCGAGGACCCCGCCCACCGCGTGCTGCTGCTGGAGGCGGGCCGCGACTACCGCGCGGCCGAGGTGCCGCCGGAGATGGCGAGCGCCAATCCGCTGCGCATCATCCTGCCGCCGCGCCTGCAGGCCGAATGGCAGTGGCCGGGACTGCTGGCGCGCCGCACCCGGGCGCAGGAGGCCAGGCACTACTGGCGCGGCCGCGGCCTCGGCGGGTCGTCCGCGATGAACGCGCAGATCGCGATCCGCGGGGTGCCCGAGGCCTTCGACCATTGGGCCGAACAGGGCTGCGAAGGCTGGTCGTGGAACCATGTCCTGCCCTACTTCAAGCGCCTGGAGGCCGACGGCGACCACGCCGGCGCCGCTTATCACGGCGCCGCCGGGCCGATCCCCGTGTATCGCGCGCCTCGTGAAAAATGGGGGCCGATCGACCGGGCGCTCGCCGACGCGGCGCTGGCCCTGGGCTATCCCTGGAACGACGACCTCAACGCTCCCGACAGCTCGGGTGTGGCCTGCTATCCGATCAACAGCCGCGACGGCCGACGCGTCTCGACCAACGACGCCTATCTGGAGCCGGCGCGCGGCCGGGCGAACCTCGCCATCGTGGGCGGCGCCCTGGTCGACCGCATCCTCTTCGACGGCACCCGCGCGACCGGGGTCGCGGCAGCGGTCGGCGGTGCCGCGCGGACCTTCCGCGGCCGGCGCATCGTGCTGTCGGCGGGAGCGGTCCATTCGCCGGCCGTCCTCATGCGCTCGGGCGTCGGCGACCCTGATGTGCTCGGCCGGCTCCGCATCCCGGTCGTGGCCGCCAACCCCCATGTCGGCCGCCACATGCTCGAGCATCCGACGGTGCGGGCACTGATCCGCACGAAGCCCGCCAACCGCCTTACCGACGTCGATTTCCGCCACACCAACTGCTGCGTCACGTACTCGTCGGGGCTCGGCGGCGGCGGTCGGAACGACATGATCTTCATCGGCTTCAACCATCGCGGCTTCGCCGACGACGACCCTGCGCAGCAGGCGGACGGCGGCATCGCCGTCGCCGTCTTCCAGGCTTTCTCGGAGGGCGAGATCGTCCTGCGCTCGCGCGATCCCGCGGATGATCCGCTGGTCGAGGCGAACATGCTGGACGATGCGCGCGACCGCCTGCGCCTGCGCGACGGCGTGCGGCGGCTGGCGGCCATCGCCGCCCAGCCGGCCGTCGCCGGCATCGCGGAGGATGTGGGCTTCGGCTTCGGCGGCCGGCCCTTCGCCGACATCGCCGCCCTCTCGGACGAGGCGCTCGATCGGGAGATGCTCGCGGAATGCGGCGACGCGCAACACCCCGTCTCGACCTGCCGCATGACCGCGCACGAGGACCCGCGCGGCGTCGTCGACCCCGAATGCCGGGTGCGTGGCGTGGCGGGCCTATGGGTCGTCGATGCGTCCGTCATGCCGGCCGACTGCCGGGCCAACACGCATCTGACGACCGTCATGATCGGAGAGAAGATGGCCGACGGACTGCGCCGAGGCTGACGAGCGTCCGGCGCCGGCGGCCGCAGCGCCGGCGCCAGCCATCCGATGTCTTACTTCTTCTTGTCTTTGCCGGCGCCGCTCGCCTTCTCCGGGCCGGAAACCTTGGGCTTTTCCTTCTTGGGCTTCTTGGCTTCCTTGTTGCTCCGCTGCTGACCCTTGGCCATCGGCTCTCTCCCTCCGGATGATCGCCCGACGCGGGCGATCCCGGAACTGTAACGCGATTCTCAGGCGCCGACGACGACCGCCGAAGCCATCTGACGCACCGTCTTGGCGACCGCCATCGCGACCAGCCGGCCGGTCTTCGGGTTGTCCGCAGTCGGGATCACCTCCTCGCGGAAGGCGAAACGGCCGAAGGTCCCCTCGGCCTCGATCTCGACGACATGCACGGCGATGGTCGGGTCGGCGACGATGACGAGCCGGGTCCGATCGAGCCCGATGCCGGCGATGGCGGCTGCCGCCGAGATGTTGACGTTCTGCGGATAGGCGCGGGCACCGTCGCGTACCGGCCCCTCGTAGATGACGGCGGGTGCCGCGAGCCGGTCGAGGTCGACCAGCGTCTCGGCGGCGGTGCCCTTCCAGGCGCTCGGGTCCTTGCGCACGGTCACGGTCACCCGGTCGAGCCCGCCCTGGGCGCCGGCCGCCAGGATGTCGAGCGCGCCGATCCCGGCCGAGGGCAGCACCAGCCGCCGACCGGACTCCGTGGCTGCCGCCCGCAGCCGATCGAACAGCGCGTCGTCCGTCAACGCACCGACGGAGGTCAGCAGCAGGTCCGATCCGGCCCGGAGCGCCCGCTCGCCATGGTCGCGCACCGCTTGGTGGCCGGCGCCCTCGACGATCGCGTCGTACCGGGTCGCGAAGAAGCGGTCGGGATGGTGGGTCGTCCCCGGCGGCGCCCCGTCGCCGCGCGGCCGGCGCACCAGCACGCCCGCGCACTCGACGGCACCGAGCTCGCCCGCGGCGATGCGCCCGACGAGGTCCCCGCCGATAGCGCCGAGGCCGATCAGGCCGATGCGAAAGGCGGGCATCGTCAGGCGGCGCGTGGGCGCGGCGCGGGAGCCGATCGCCGGCGCATCCGTTCGACGATCACGCCGCAGATGCCGGCGGGCATGAAGATGATGAACACGATGAGCATGATGCCGTAGATCGTCGCGGCCGCACCCACCAGCTTCGTGCCGAACCGGATGCGCAGGAACTCCTGCAGCAAGATGGTCTGCACGGCGCCGACCG
>JBFWXJ010000417.1:0-5399 GCA_050187535.1 Alphaproteobacteria bacterium
CGGCTGTGGGCGGCGCACGACCGGGCGCGCGTGGAGGCGGTGTGCTACTCGGACGTGGTCCTGGAAGACGAGATGACCGGGCGCTTCCGGGGCCACGCGGATCGCTGGCGGCGCATCGTCGGGCTCCCGGACGATGCGGTCGCCGATCTCGTGCGCCGCGACCGCATCGACATCCTCGTCGACCTGTCCGGGCATGCCGGCCGCCACCGGCTCGCGGTCTTCGCGCGCCGACCGGCGCCGGTGCAGGCGACCTGGCTCGGCCATGCCGACACCACCGGCCTGCCCGAGATTGGATGGCGCATCACGGACGACATCGCCGACCCGCTCGGCGATTCCGAAGCGTTCGCGACGGAGACGTTGCTGCGCCTGCCGGGCGGATTCCATTGCTACGCGCCGCTCGACGAGGCTCCGGCACCGGAAGAGCCGCCATCGGCGACGAGCGGCACCGTCGCGTTCGGTGCGTTCGGCGACAGCGCGCAGATTGCGGCTGCAACCGTGACGCTATGGTCCCGCGTCCTGGAAGCCGTGCCGGGCTCGCGGCTGGTCCTGCGCTGCCCGCACCTGCACGACGAGGCGACGCGCATGCGCCATATCGCCGCGTATATTACGGCGGGAGTCGACCCCGGCCGCATCGCGGTGCTGCCCGCGGCGGCGGATCGCCTCCTCGACCACCGGGCGATCGACATCGCGCTCGACCCTTCGCTCTGCAATGCCGCCGCCCTCACCTGCGAGGCACTGTGGATGGGCGTGCCGGTCGTGACGCTCTACGGCGACCGTCATGCCGCCCGCGTCGGCGCCAGCCTGCTGCGCCAGGTCGGCCTGGAGTCGCTCGTCGCCCGCGATGCGGACGCCTATGTCGCGGCGGCGCGCCGGTTGGCGACCGATGGGTCGCTGCTGGCGCGGCTGCGCGGCAGCCTGCGCCAGCGAATGCGTCGCGCCGACCTGGGCGACGCGGAACGCTTCGCGCGCAAGATCGAGGCCGCCTATCGCCGGATCTGGGCGGACTGGTGCGCGGCCAGCACCCGCTGAGGCGGCGCGCCGCGGAACGAGCCACCGGACGGCGACACCTTTCGCCCACTTCGGACGTTGAACCGCGCGGAAGCTAAGCTGCGCCGGACCGTCCGTGATTCGCCTGATGACCTATAACGTCCATCGCTGCCTCGGCATGGACGGGACCCTCTCGCCCGAGCGGATCGCTGCGGTGATCGCCTCGCGGCGGCCGGACATCGTCGCCCTGCAGGAACTGGATATCGGCCGCGCCCGCACCGGGCGGATCGATCAGGCGCACGCCATCGCGCGCATACTCGACATGCGCCTGCACTTCCACTCGGTCCTCAACGTCATGGAGGAGCAGTACGGCGACGCGATCCTGACCGCGCTTCCCTCGCGGATGGTCCATGCCGCGATGCTTCCCGGTCATCGCCGCCTCGCCCGGATCGAGCGGCGCGGCGCGCTCTGGGCCGCGATTACCGTCGGGGGCGCCACGCTGCAAGTCATCAACACCCATCTCGGCCTGCTGGCCATGGAGCGCATCGCCCAGGCCGACGCCCTGCTGGGGCCCGATTGGCTCGGTAACCCGGCCTGCCGCGGGCCGGCGGTCCTGCTGGGCGACCTCAACGCCATTCCCCGATCGCGCGCCTATCGCCGGCTCGTGACACATCTCACCGACGCGCAGGTGGCCGCGGGGTCGACGCCGCGGCGGGCGACGTTTCCGGCGCGCCTGCCGGTGCTCCGCATCGACCACGTGCTCGTCGGACGCGGCGTACGCGTGCATCGCGCCGAGGTGCTGTCGACGCCGCTCGCACGCGTCGCTTCCGACCATCGACCGGTCGTGGTCGACATCGAGATCGAGCCGGACGCGTGACGCTTCCATCCGGCATCCGTCGCTGGATCGGCCCCGTCCTCGCCGTCGTGGCCGTCACGATCGCCCTTTTCCTCGTCGGCCGGACGCTCGGCCGCTATTCCCTCGCCGAGATCGGGCAATCGGTGGCGACGGTGCCCGGCACCCGGCTCGCGGCGGCGGCCGCATTCGCGGCAGCCAGCTATTTCTGCCTCACCCTGTTCGACACGATCGCCGTGCGGCTCGCCGGCGGCGACCTGCCCTACCCGCGGATCGCGCTTGCGTCATTCGTCAGCCTGTCGATCGGGCACAATGTCGGCTTGGCGGCCCTCAGCAGCGGCGCAGTGCGCTATCGCTACTATCGGTATTGGGGCCTGTCGGCGGGTCAGATCGCCCGGGTGATCGTGCTGTGCGGCGTGACGGTCGGGCTCGGCCTCGCCACGCTCGGCGGTATCGCGCTCGCGACCCATCCGAGCCTGGCCGAGGAAGTCACCGGCCTGGGCGGGGCCGCGGTGGCGGTGCTGGCCGCGGCATGTCTGGCTCTGCCGCTCGCCTACGTCGCGGCGGCAGCGGTGCTGCGACGGCCGCTGCGCATCCGCAGATGGTCCATCGCCGTGCCCCCGGTGCGGGCGGCGCTGGCGCAGATCGCGGTAGGCGCTGCGAACTTCGCCTGTGTCGCCGCCTGCCTGCACCAGACCTTGGCGGCAGTGGCGGAGGTGCAATACCCGGCCGTGGCCGCGGTCTACGTGATCGCCAACGTCTCCTCGATCCTCAGCCACGTGCCGGGCGGCCTCGGTGTCATCGAGAGCGTGGTGCTGGTGCTGCTGCGCGACGAGAGCCTCATCGGGGCCCTCGTCCTCTTCCGCGTCGTCTACTATTTCGTGCCGCTGGCGATCGGCGTCACGCTTCTTCTGGCGACCGAGGCGATCCGCCGGTCACGCCCAGGAATGGCGACCGACGGCGCCGGGCGCCGGCGCACGGCGCTTGCGCAGGAACCATAGCGGATCGAGCACGGTCTCGGGATCGAGCAGGAACGTCCCGAAGATGGGCTTGGTCGGGCCATTGTCCGACATCGAGGCGAAGGGCCGCAGGCAGCGCTCTCCATGGTTCAGCCGTTCGATCGCGGCGATGAGCGATCCGCCGACCGCCTCCCGGGCCTGCGCCACGGCGAAAGGATCGACGCCCAGATGCTCGCCCAACAGACGGTCGCGCAGCGCGGCGATGCCGTGGCGCAGCTCCGGGTCCCCGCCCGCTTCGATCCCGAGGTCACACTCGGTATCGAGCCCGACCGATCGGTTGTTGAGGTTGGACGATCCGATCCGCACGAACGTGTCGTCGATGATCAGCACCTTCGCGTGGACGAGCAGGCGCCCGCCCCCGTCGCTGGCGCAGACGACGGGATAGAAGACGCGCAGGCGGCCGAAGCGATCGTAGCCCCGTAAGCGACGGATCAGCCGGTCGCGGTTGCTCCCCATGGCGAATTCTTCCAGGAACCCGCGGGAGGAATAGGTCGAAATGACGACGACCTCGGGTCCGTCGGGCTCGGCGAGGCGGTGGGCGAGGGCGGCACCGATGCGGCGTGCCGTCAGGTACTGGGCCTCGATGTAGATGGCCTGGCGGGCGGCGCGGATGGCATCTTCGGCCATGGCGATACCCTCTCGCCGGCGCGGCTCTCCGCCCCAGGCCGGTCCCGTGCGGGCCACCGCGACTTCGCCGTCCCGGAAATCTGGTTCGAGCCAGGCGGGCCAGAGATCGGCATCGGTCGCGACCGAAGGAACGGTCTCGCCGGTAGCCGCGCGCCAGCGATGGCGGGCGATCTGCGACAGGACGCGCGCCGCCTCGCCATCGAGGGCCATGTGGACGTCGTGGACGGCACCGTAAGGCGTCCCGTCAGGATCGACCCGCCGCGGATCGTCGGTCCGATGCTCGGGCGTGTCCCACCGTCCGACAGTGAGGTCCATGCCGCCGGCGAAGGCGATGGCGTCGTCGACCGCCACGATCTTCTGGTGGTGTGCCCCGTAGAGCGGGTGGCGGCGGTCGAGGCGGACCTGGATGCGCGGATGATCCTGCCAGGGGGCGCCCAGCACCAGGGGCCAGGGTGCCCCTGGAGCGTGCAGCACGGCGAGGCTCCACACCAGGACGCGGACCTCCAGCTGGGGCCGGACCTCGACGAGCTCGCGCAGCAGTTGGCCCAGCGGCTTGGCGTCCTCGCCGGCGCGCAGCCGAATTCGGGCGTCGAAGTCCCATCCCACGATCAGCACGGAGCGTGCGGCACCAAGCAAGGCATTCTCGAGGGCGGCGAAATACTGGGCGCCGTCCACCAGCACGGCCATCCGTTCACTTCGCGGCACGCGCCAGCAGTTCCATCCCGGCCGGATGATTCGGCCGGAAGCAAGAGCCCCGGCGTCCGCCGCCTGGCGTTCGCCGCGGATACGCTGGCCAAGCCGCCGCGCCCGCGCGCGCGCCGCCCGGTACGAGCGCGCAACGGCGCTCCGCGCTTCCCGCATACGCCGGCCCGACATGGCGGTCAGGCCCCGCCTTCGTGAATGTGGACGTCCGAGGCGCCGCGCCGCCGCAAGACGTCCATGGCGATCGAGTCCTGCCCTGGCTTCAGGAGGCGGACCCACAGGATGATGCCGCCGCTGTCGATCTGCTGGCCGAGGAAGTCCTCCCGGCTGCCCGCGACGCGCTGGCCGATGGCGCTCACCGCCGCCGCCGCGCCACCGCCGATCGCCGCTGCGCCGATGATCGCCGCCAGCACTCCGCCGCCGGAGATGATGGTCGCACCCGTCGCGGCGAATGCGGCGATGACGCCCGCCATGCTCGTGGCGAGCGTGCGCCCCTGGCGTACGTCGGTGTCGGAGACCGCCGCCGCTCGCGGCGCGCTGTCGTCGTCCGCCGCCGCAGGCGTCGATACCGGTGCCCGAGTGAGCCCGGGGGCCACCATCGAGTCCGCGGCGAGAAGACTGAGCGCCGCGCGGTCGAAGCCCGAGCTCTCCAGCTCGCTCATCGCATCCTCGAGCGCCTCGTGCGAGGTGAAGGTGCCGACGACTTCGCGGACCACCTCCTCGGGCGCCGAGGTGCCTTCCTGCACCGCCATATGAACCTCCGATCCGGGCTGACGACGAGCCAACGCGCGGGCGGTTCGCCGGTTCCTGCCGAACGGCTTGCATGGCCCCACCGGTGACCGGCAATCTCCGCCGGCCGGGCGCGCGGGCCGCCCGAAGCACAGGGAGGGATCGAGGATGGGAGCGGACCGCATCCACATCGTCGCCGCGGTCGCGGCGATGCTCGCGGCAGTTCCGGCCGTCGCGCAGAACGAGCCGCCGAAGCCGCGGCAGATCGTCATCAACGCGTCGGGCGGCGCCCAGGCTGCATCGCTGCGGCAGAACTACTGGTCGGACTTCGAGAAGCAGACCGGCATCAAGGTGGTCGACACCAGCCCGGTCGACTTCGGCAAGCTGCGCGCGATGGTCGAGAGCGGAAACATCGGCTGGAACATCAGCGAGATCGGTGGCCAGGACGGTTATCGGGCGACCGAGATGGGCCTGGCCGAGCC
>JBFWXJ010000418.1:0-2094 GCA_050187535.1 Alphaproteobacteria bacterium
TACGGGTTGATGCCGACGTCCTTCCAGGCGAGGTAGCCCATATCCTGGCCGAGCGCCTTCGCGAAGAAGGCATGACCGCTGTAGAAGCTCTGCGTGAAGTCGATGCCGCCCGACTTCAGCATCTGCAGCTTGGCGAGCGGCGCCACGTTCACCATCGTGACCGAGGCCGCGTCGATCCCCGCCTTGCGCGCGAAGGCGGGCCACATCACCCGGCCCGCATCTCCCGGCGGCGCGCCCAGGCGCTTGCCGGCGAAATCCTTGGGGCCTGTGATGCCGCTGCTCTTCAGCCAGTACATCCCGAAGGGCGAATTCGCGTAGATCGCCATTGCGGCGACCACGTCGGCCCCCTTCCCGCGGCCGACCAGCACCGACCCCATGTCGGCGATGCCGACCGCGTTCTTGCCGACGCCCACCTTCTGCACCGCGACGCCCGACCCCTGGCCGAGTTCGATGTCGAGGTCGATTCCGGCCGCCTGATACCAGCCCTGGGCGCGCGCGAAGTAGTAGGGCGCGTGGTCGCCCGAGGCGACGAAGTTGAGCACCAGGGCGAGCTTTTCGCCGGCCGCGGCGGGTGCAGCCGCGACCAGCCCGGCGACCAGCGCCGCCGCCAGCGTTCGCACGATCATCGGACGTCCTCTCCCGGGGGGACGCGGTTCGACTGCGTCCCTCGTTTCCCGAAAGGTAGCCGATCGCGCTACGCCGCGGGAACGACGTTCTGGTTCAGGCGGAAGAAGTTGCCAGGGTCGTACCGGGACTTGACCTGTTGCAGCCGTCGATAGTTCGGACCGTACGCCTCGCCGATCGCGTCGGCGCGCTCGTCGTCGGTGAGATAGTTGACGTAGCGGCCGGCGCCCGCGAAGGGCTGCATGGACGCATGGGAATCCCGCGCCCAGGCGATGCAGCCCGCGTCATGGGCCGGCTCCATCCACTCCGAAAGCGCCAGCAGGTTGTATCCTGTCGTCCGGTGCGGGAAGGCCGTGTCGGTCGGGCCGACGCGCGTCACCGCGCCGTGGAAATGCTCCACGAGAAGCTGCCCCATCGGGGTCGGGCAGCCGGCGAAGGCGGCGATCATCGCGTCGATCGCTGCGTCGTCGAGGCGCGAGAGGAAGCTCGATTTCCAGTAGTTGCGCGCGCCCGCCGGATAGGCGCCGTCGAGCATCGCGTTCAGCGCCGAGTACGGGATCGGGCCGAGCGCGTCCATCGCCGGCGTCGCGAAGCGCCGGATGCCCTCCACCGCCGCCGCAGCCTCGTCCGCGGGCCCGACATGGCACATGACCATCGCCGCCAGCTTCGTTCCGGACCCGTCCGGCGCGTGGACGAAGCCGGCGAACAGCGTCATGTCGTCGGAGAGCGACTTCGTCGCGTCGCGATAGAAATGCATCATGTCGCGCGCGGCGGAGAAGGGATAGGCGATGAGGCCGCCCGTCACTATCGGCCCGACCGGGTGCAGCCGGAACTCCAGCGATGCCGCGACGCCGAAATTGCCGCCGCCGCCACGCAGGCCCCAGAAGAGGTCGGCGTGATCGGACTCGCTCGCCGTGACGACGCGGCCGTCGGCCAGGACGACGTCGGCCGAGATCAGGTTGTCGAGCGCCAGACCATGCTTGCTCATCAGCCAGCCGAGGCCGCCGCCCAGCGTTAGCCCGCCGACACCGGTCGAAGACACGACCCCACCCGTGGTCGCAAGTCCGTGCAGCTGCGTCTCGCGGTTGAAGCGGTTCCAGGTGGCCCCGCCTTCCGCGCGCGCGGTGCGCTTGCGCGGATCGACATGGACGCCGCGCATCGGCGAGAGGTCGATCATCAGGCCGCCATCCACCGTGGCATGGCCGGCGACATTGTGCCCGCCACCGCGGACGGCGACCGCGAGGCCGCGCGAGCGCGCGAGGCCAATGGCATCGACGATATCGGCAGCGCCCCGGCATTGCGCGATCAGCGCCGGCCGCCGGTCGATCGTCCCGTTATGGACCCGCCGCGCATCGTCGTATCCGGCATCCGCCGGCAGCATCACCCGCCCCGAGAAGCTCCCGGCCAGGACGGCAGCGACTTCTTCCAGTGTCTGTGCGGACATGCGACCTCCCCTGCCCTTCGGGCATC
>JBFWXJ010000418.1:2194-5396 GCA_050187535.1 Alphaproteobacteria bacterium
AAGGGCGACCTCGGGCTGCTGGTCGGGCTGCTGGTCGGCGCGCTGACCCTGGGGTCCGCGTCGCCGCATCTCTTCAATGCCCTCGGCGGCGTCGACTGGCGCTTCACCATTCTGGGCACGTCGGCCGCCGCCGCGGTCTCGGCACTGCTCGTTCTGGCCGTGGCGGTAGGGCCGCAGGCAGCGGCGCCGCGCCGCTTCTCGGCCGCCGCCGTGCGGCAGGCATGGTCGTCTCCCGGGCTACGTCTCGCCAACCTCGGCTATCTCGGCCACATGTGGGAACTCTACGCCATGTGGGCGTGGCTCGTCGTCTTCCTGGAGGCGAGCTTCGCGCGCACGCTGTCGGCGGACGGAGTGGCGACCTGGGCGCGGCTCGCCGCCTTCGCGGCGATCGCGGCGGGCGCCGTCGGATCGCTGGCGGGCGGCCTCTTCGCCGATCGCTGGGGACGCACGACCCTGACCATCGCGGCACTCGCCACGAGCGGCGCCTGCTGCCTCGCGGCGGGGTTCTTCTTCACCGCCCCCCCCTGGGCGCTCGTCATGCTGTGTCTCGTCTGGGGCGCGGCGATCGTCGCCGATTCCGCGCAGTTCTCGGCCAGCATCGCCGAGCTGTCGGAGCCGGCCCTCGTCGGGACCATGCTGACCACGCAGACCTGCGCCGGCTTTCTCCTCACGCTGGCTACCATCCACCTGATGCCCGTCCTCGCCATCGCTATTGGCTGGCAATGGGCGTTCGCCCCTCTCGCGCTGGGCCCCGCCGTCGGCATCTGGGCAATGATGCGGCTGCGCGGACGCGCCGAGGCGCAGCGGCTCGCCGGCGGGCGCCGCTGAGGCGACCGACGGTCCCTAGCCCGATACCGGCGCGTCGAGCAGGTCGCGCACCCGCGCCGCCAGGTCCGAATAGGAGAAGGGCTTCGTGATGAGCTCCACGCCCGGATCGAGGCGACCCTGGTGGACGATGGCGTTGCGCGCGTACCCAGTGGTGAACAGCACGCGGATCGACGGGCGCAGCTCCAAGGCACGCCGGGCCAACACCGCGCCCGTCATGCCGCCGGGCAGGACCACATCGGTGAACAGCAGATCGATCCGCTCGCCGGATCGCTGGATGAGGCGCAGCGCGGCGGGGCCGTCGGCGGCCTCCAGCACGCGGTAGCCGAGGTCGCGCAGCACCTCGACGGAGAAGGCGCGCACCTCGTCATCGTCCTCGCACACGAGAACCGTCTCGTCGCGCGTGCCCTCGGGCACGAGGGGCGCCGGCACGGCACCCTCTTCTTCCACATCGCCGATCAGCCGCGGCAGGTAGATGCGCACCGTCGTTCCATCGCCGGGCTCGGAGTAGATCTTCACGTGCCCGCCCGACTGCTTGACGAAGCCGTAGACCATCGAGAGGCCCAGGCCGGTGCCGCGCCCGACCTCCTTGGTCGTGAAGAACGGTTCGAAGGCGCGCGCCACCGTCGCGCCGTCCATCCCGATGCCCGTGTCGGTCACCGTCAGCAGCACGTACTGCCCGGGGGCGACCTCGGTGTTCTGCGCGACATACGCCCGGTCGAGATAGCTGTTCGACGTCTCGATCGTCAGCTTGCCGCCGTCGGCCATCGCGTCGCGCGCGTTCACGGCCAGATTGAGGATCGAGCTTTCGAGCTGGTTCGGATCGGCCTCGACGCGCCACAGGCCGGGCGACAGCACGGTCTCGACGGAGATGGTCTCGCCGAGCGTGCGGTGGAGCAGCTCCGACATGCCGGTGACGAGCCGGTTCGGGTCGATCGGCCGCGGATCGAGTGGCTGGCGTCGCGCGAAGGCGAGCAGGCGATGGGTCAGCGTCGCCGCCCGGCGCGCACCGGCCATCGCGTTCTCCGCGGCCCTGGCGAGCCGCGGTGACCCGTCGGGCATGTTGCGCTGGAGAATCTCGAGGTTCCCCGTCACCACCTGGAGCAGGTTGTTGAAGTCATGGGCGACCCCGCCGGTGAGCTGGCCCACGGTCTCCATCTTCTGCGCCTGGCGCAGCTGCTCTTCCGTCGCCATCAGCGCCGCCGCCTGCTCGCGCTCCGCCGTCACGTCGCGGGCGACGCAGTAGAGGGCGCCCTCCGCCGGAACGGCGGTCCACGCGAGCGTCCGCCAGCTGCCGTCACGGGCGCGCAAGCGGTTCTCGAACGTCATCGGCCCATCCCCGGTCAGGAGCCGCGCCATTTGCGCGCTGGTGTGACCGTACGCCTCCGGCGGCTCCAGCCAGTCGGCGGTGCGGCCGACGATTTCGGATGCTTCCCAACCCAGCACCCGGGTCCAGGCGGGGTTGACGCTGCGCCAGACGCCGCCGGCTTCGGCGACCCCCAGCAGGTCATGGCCGACCTGCCAGATGCGGTCGCGCTCCCGGGTACGCGTCGCGACCTCGGCCTCGAGAGACTGAGTGAGACGCTGCATCGCCTGCAGCAGGCGTGCGTTGTCGATGCCGATCGCCGCCTGGCCGGCGAGCCCCGCCATCAGGCGCTCCGCGCGCTCCCCGAACACCGCCACGCGCTCATGCCCGAAAAACAGTCCGCCCAGCACGGCACCCGAGCGCGAAACGACCGGCACGGCCAGATAGCTGCGGACCGGCAGGTGCCCCTGGGGCATGCCGCGATGCGGCGCGTTGCGCCCATAGCGGGGATCTGCGGTGATGTCGTCAGAGCGGACGATGCCGGCACCCTCGAACGTCGGCGCGAACACTGCGGTGTTGCGCGGCATCGGGAAGTCGGAGAAGGCCGAGCGATCGACACCGGAGAGCGCGTAGAGCATGTAGCTTTCGCCCTTCGCGTCGACGACGTTGTAGAAGAAGGCCCCGAACTGAGCCCCGGCGAGCGCGACGCCGGCATCGACCACCCGCTGGACCATCCGGTCGAGGTCGAGTTCCGCCGCTACCTCCGCACCCGATCGGTTCAGGACTTCGAGCGCCCGGGTTTCCTCGGCGAGAGCCGCCTGCGAACGTTCGAGCGCTTCCTGCGCTCGGCGCCGTTCGGTGACGTCGCGGACGGTGCCGATGAACCGCGCCGGCTGGCCCTCCGCAAAGACCGTTCGTCCCTTGGCGGCGATCCAGCGCTCGACGCCGTCATCGATGCCGACGGTCCGGTACTCGATGTCGTAGAGGCCGGGGCCTTCCGGATCGAGCGCAGCCGACACGGCGCGGTCGGCCGCCTCCCGATCGTCGGGATGGAGGCCCGCGAGGAATGTC
>JBFWXJ010000419.1:0-5392 GCA_050187535.1 Alphaproteobacteria bacterium
CGACACGAGCATGGTCAGCACCGACGGTGCGGTGCTGGTGGCGACCTTCAACAACATCACGGCCGTCAACCAGCTGGCCCAGTTCAACGAGGGCCCGTCCGGCGGCAACTCGGGCGACTTCGTGATCCTCTGATCGCGGACCGCTGACTACAGCATCAGGGCCGGGGGGAAACCCCCGGCCCTTTTTCTTTGCCCGGCCCTTTTTCTTTGCCGGAGCGGCGGCCCTCCGCTAATCCTCGGGCCGCACCGCCGCCGCCGTCACCGAGGTCGCACCATGACGTCGCCGTTCCCCGTCCTCGTCGGCTGGGACAGCCGCGAGGACATCGCCTATCAGGTCTGCCGCCATTCTATGCTCCGACGCAGCTCGGTTCCGCTCGACGTGCAGCCGCTGAAGCAGCCCAATCTGCGCGCCGCCGGCCTGTACGCGCGCGAGGCCGATCCCCTCGCATCGACCGAATTCACCTACACCCGCTTCCTCGTCCCGCATCTGCGCGGCTACGAGGGATGGGCGCTCTTCGTCGATTGCGACTTCCTGTGGCTGGAAGACATCGCGGAGCTGCTGGCGCTGCGCGATCCCCATTGTGCGGTGATGTGCGTGCAGCACGACTATCGCCCGACCGAGACCCTCAAGATGGACGGGGTGCCGCAGACGCGCTATCCGCGGAAGAACTGGAGCAGCCTGATGCTCTGGAACTGCGGTCATCCCGCCAACCGGATGCTCGGCCCCGAGGTCGTCAACCGCGAGAGCGGCGCCTTCCTCCATCGGTTCCAGTGGCTGCCGGATTCCGCCATCGGCGCCCTGCCGGAGCGGTGGAACTGGCTGGAGGGCTGGAGCGCCGCGGATCCGGCCGGCCGGCTGCCGGGCGCCGTCCATTACACGCGCGGCGGGCCGTGGTTCGCCGAATGGACGGACGTGGTCCACGGCGACCTTTGGATCGCCGAGCGCGACGACTGGGAGCGTGGTGCGCAGGCGGCGGAGTAGGCGACGCAAGAGCCGATGGATGCCGGTGCGGCGAGCGCCCGCGCCCTCGCGCTGACGGCGGCGGGCGACGAGGCGGCCGCGATCGCCGTGCTGGAAGTCGCCTATGCGGCGGCACCTGCGCCCGCACTCGCCGTCAATCTCGGTCGTCTCCTCTGGCGCCATGAGGGCAGCTATGAGCGCGGCCGGTCGCTTCTCGAGGATGCCGCCGCGGCCCGGCCGGGCATGGCGGCGGCCTGGCTCAATCTCGCCGACGCGCGGGCTGCGGCCGACGATCCGGCGACGGAGGCCGCGTATCGCCGCTGCCTGCTGCTGGAGCCGGGACGCGCGGAGGTCCATTGGTCGCTCGCGACCGATCTCATCGTCCGGGGTGCGGCCTCGCGGGCGTGGCCGCATTTCGCGTGGCGCGCGCGTCATCCCCAGGTGCGCCGCCGCCCGACGCCGTTTCCGCCGATCGCCGCCGCGGCGGAGCGTCGGGGCGCGCTCCTGGTGTGGAGCAACGAGGGCGTCGGCGAGGACCTGCGCTATGCCCGGCTGCTCGCCGATCCGGCGATCTGGCGGCCGCGCTTCGATCGTCTGATCCTTGAAACCGACCCCCGGCTGGCGGCGCTTCTCTCCCGTTCCCTGCCGCACGTCGCGGTGGTCGCGAGGGCGTGGCCGCCGGATGCCCGCACCGCCGATCCGGACATCGTCGCGCACGCCGCGCTGGCGGACCTCGTGCCGCTGGCTTGTGGGGCCGGGGCCGATGTGCCCGGACCGGACACCTGGCTGCGTCCCGACCCCGCGCGCGCGGCCGCATTGCGGGCCCGCTATCGCGCACTGGCGGCGCGCGAAGGCGCGTCGACAGTCGTCGGTCTCTCGTGGCGGAGTTTCGGCACGCCCTTCGCCGCGGCCAAGTCGATCCCCCTTTCGCTCCTGGCGCCGCTGCTCGAGCGGGAAGATGCGCTCGTCGTCAGCCTGCAGTATGGCGACTGCGCCGGCGACATCGCGGCATTGCCGGCGCATCTCCGGCACCGCGTGCATGTCGATCCCGCCATCGATCCGGCCGCCGACCTCGACGGCTTCGCCGCCCAGGTCGCCGCGATGGACCTCGTCGTCTCTTCCAGCAACACGACCGTTCATGTGGCGGGCGCGCTCGGCGTGCCGGTTTGGGCCCTCGTGCATCGCGGCCCGCCGACCACGCCCTACTGGCACGCCGGGCGGTCGGACACGCCCTGGTACCGCAGCGCGCGCATCTGGCGGCAGGATATCCCCGGCGACTGGGGCGGAACGGTGCAGCGGGTGGCTGCGGCGTTCCGGGCCCGTTTTCCTTTGTCCGCGCCGCCCGCCTTCCGCTAAAGCTCCGCCGGTGGTCGAGAGGGTGGATTCAGTGGACGGCATCCGTCCGGCGCCGGCCGCGGGCGAGCCCACGCAGGCGCCGGCCGGCTCGCGGCGGCTCGACGACGACGCCAAGGCGGCCATCGCCTCGGGCGACCTGGGCAAGGCCGAAGTCCTTCTTCGGGAACTGGTGACCGCCAGGCCGGAGGCCGAGCGGGCATGGCATCGCCTCGGCGTCGTCCTGTCGCGCGGCACGGGCATCGCCGATGCCGCACGACGGCTGGGCGACCTCGCCGAGCATGGCTCTCCCTCGGCAGCGGGCGCCCGGGTGGCGGCGCGGATGGCGGCGCAGGCGCGCGATCTCGACCTGGCCCTGCGGCTCGCCCGGCTGGCGGCGGAGCGCGACGGGTTCGAGCGCTCGTCGGCCGCATTGCTCTGCCGGCTGCTGATGCGTCTCGGGCGGCCGCAGGAAGCGGCGGCCGCGGCCCGGCGGGCGATCGACCGCGGCATGGTCGACTCCGTGCTCGACATCGCCACGCTGATGGAGCTGGCGGAGATTCTCTTCGCGGTCGGCGAGCACGCGGCCGCCCATCAGGCGGTCCAGGCGGTGATCGGCGTCGACCCGGCCCGGGAGCGGGCGTACCTGCTGGCCGCCGATTCGGCGGCCGGTCTCGGCGACGACGCGCGCGAGGAGGCGGCGCTCCGGTCATGGATGGCCGCCTTTCCGGCGGCGCTGCCGCCCCGCCACCGCCTGGTGAACTTCCTCGTCAATCGCGGGCGGCCTGCCGAGGCCGCCCCGCTGCTGCTGCGCATCCTGCGCGAGCGCCCCGACGACGGGCGCTTCTACACCCTGGCCGCCATGGTCATGAGCGCGCTCGAGAAGGATCGCCGGGCACGGACGCTGGCCGAGCGCGGCGTGGCGCTGCTGCCGGGCTCCTCGCATGCCCAGGTGGCGCTCGCGACGATCCTTTCGCGCCTCGGCCGCTACGAGGACGCCGAAGGCCCGGCACGCGCCGCCGTCGCGCTCGCCCCCGACCTGGTCGAGGGCCACAATCTCCTGGCGCTCTCGCTGCAGCGGCAGAACCGCTTCGCCGAGGCCATCGTGGCATCCGAGCGCGCGCTCGCCCTGGCGCCGGAGGATGCCGATGCGCTGGCCAATCTCGCGACCCTCGAATGGACCCAGGAGCACTACGAGAAGTCGCTCGCGACGTTCGGACGGGCACTGGCGATCCGGCCGGACGATCCGGAGATCCATTTCAACCGGGCGCTGACACACCTGGCCCTCGGCCGCCTGACCGAGGCTTGGGCCGACTTCGGCTACCGCTGGCGGCGCCGGAAGATGCGCCGGCGGCCGTTCCCGGCGCCCTGGTGGGACGGACGCCCGGTGGACGGCAAGCTGCTGATCTGGGGCGAGCAGGGGATCGGCGACGAAGTGCTCGCCGCCGGGCTGCTGCGCGATGCCGAGCGTCGCGCCCGCGGATTGATCGTCGAAAGCGACCGGAGACTGACGCCGGTGCTGCGGCGCTCGTTCCCCGGGATAGAAGCCGTCCCCCGCAGCGACCCGCCCGACCCGGCGACGCGCGCCGATGACGTGCTGTTCCAGCGGCCGATGGTCGACCTGCCGATCTTCCTGCGACGCACGCCGCGGTCGTTTCGCCCGCATCGCGGATACCTGCTGCCGGACCCGGAGCGGGCGGCGGAGCTTCGCGCACGCTATCGCGCCGGCGGCGGCCGGCCGGTGGTCGGCCTCTCCTGGCACAGCACCAACCCCAAGTTCGGGGCACGCAAATCGCTCGAGCTGCTGGGCTGGGCACCGCTGCTCCGTGTCCCCGGCATCACCTTCGTCAGCCTCCAGTACGGCGACTGCACGGCCGAGGTGGCGGCCGCACGTGCCGAGACCGGCGCGGAGATCATCGTCGACCCCGAGATCGATTCGCTGACGGACATCGATGGCTTCGTTGCGCAGGTCGCGGCGATGGATCTGGTGGTGAGCATCAGCAACTCGACGGCGCATTTCGCCGGCGCTGTCGGCCGGCCCTGCTGGCTGCTCCTCGCCCGCGGCAACGGGCTGCTCTGGTACTGGCTGATGTGCCGGGACGATCGCTGCCCCTGGTATCCCTCCATGCGCGTGTTCCGGCAGGACCGCGAGGGCGAGTGGTCGGGGATGATCGGCCGGGTCGCGGCGGAGCTGGCCGCCACCGCCGGCAAGCTCGCATAGCCGGCCGGAGAGCGAGGTGGTCGAACGGCCCGCCTCGCCCCCCGGCGCCATGTCGGCCGGCCCCGCGACGACCGTTCGCGACATCCTGGAGCGCGCCCGGGCGCATGCGCGGGCGCAGGAATGGGAACCGGCCGGGCAGCTCTGCCGCGCCCTGATCGCGCTGCGGCCGGCGCATGTGGGCGCGCGGCGGCTGCTCGCCGGCGTGTTGCGCGGCCGCGGGCTGTCCGCCGAAGCGGCGGCCGAGCTCACGCTGGCGCTGGCGGTGGTCCCCGGCGACGCGGATCTGCAGCGCGACCTCGGCGTCACGCTGCTGGCGCTGGGCCGGTCGGACGAGGCGGTGACGGCGTTCGGCCGCACCCTGGAGCGACTCCCCGAGGACCGCGTGGCCCTCGCGGCGATCGGGCGGACCCTGCATGACCTCGGTCGCCATGACGAGGCCGCGGCCGCGCTGCAGCGGCTGGTGGCCCTCGTACCCGACGATCCGGTCGCGCTGACGGACCTCGGCAACGCCTTGCAGGAGGCGGGGCGGTTCGACGCGGCGATCGCGGCATTCTCCGCGGCTTCGGCGCGCCATCCGGCCATCGCCGAAGTGCATTTCGATCTCGGCAATGCCCTGATGGCCGCCGGCCGCGGGGCGGAGGCCGCCCTGTCCTTCGACCGTGCGCTCGCGCTCGCGCCGCAACGGCAATCGTGGCGGCTTCATCGCGGCCAGGTGCGGCTCGGCCTCGGGCGGCTGGAAGAGGGGTGGGACGACCTGGAGGCGCATTGGCGGACGGTGCGGCCGCCGGCGCCCCTCGTGCCGGAATGGGACGGCGGCGCGGTGGACGGCCGGCTCCTGATCTGGAGCGACCAGGCGCTCGGCGTCGAGCTTCTGGCCT
>JBFWXJ010000420.1:0-5385 GCA_050187535.1 Alphaproteobacteria bacterium
AGACGCCGTCGACCATGGGCGAGACGGTCGACGTCGTCGTTTCGACGATCCGCGAAAAGCCGGCGCTGGCCGGCGCCATGCTGACCGCGGTGGCCGCGGGCTTCCTCGCCGCCCTCTGGCTCGCTCATCCCGACCGGCGATAACGTGCCGCGGCGCGCCCTGCGGATCACCCGCGGGGCGCGCTCGGCGCGTCGCCGACCGGCGACCGCCGGATGGCCCACGCCAGGCTCAGGCCCTGCACGATGATGGTGAAGAGCACCACTGCGTAGGTGGCCGTGAGAATCAGCGTGCGTGCGGGCGATTCCGGCAGCGACAGCGCGAGCGCCACCGAGATGCCGCCGCGCACCCCCGCCCATGTCAGGATGGTCGCGGTTCCGCGGGGGAACCGATGCCAGCGGGTGAGCAGCGCGAGTGGCCCCGAGACCGCGAGGAACCGGGCGAGGACTGCGAGCGGCACCGCGACGAGCGCCATCCACCCGAATTCGGGATCGAAGCGCAGGACGACGACCTCGAGCCCGATCAGCAGGAAGAGCACGGAGTTGAGAATGTCGTCGACCAGTGTCCAGAAGCCGAAGACGTAGCGCTTCGTCGTTTCGCTCATCGCGTCTGCGGCGCCGCGGTTGCCGATCAGGACGCCCGCCACGACGACGGCGATCGGGCCGCTCATGTGCAGCGCACCGGCGATGGCGTAGGTCGCGGTCACCAGGGCGAGCGAGATCATGACCTCGATGGAATAGTCGTCGACCGCCCGCATCGCCCGGTACGCAGCGTAGCCGGTGGCGAACCCGAGCAGGGCGCCACCCCCGGCTTCGATGACGAGCAGGCGCGCCATGTCGATGATCCCGGGGCTCTGCTGCCCGCCCGCGAACTCCAGGGCGAGCGTGAAGAGGACGATCGCGATCCCGTCGTTGAACAACGCTTCGCCCGTGATGTCCGTCTCGAGCGACGGGGGGACGTTCACCGATTTCAGCGTCGACAGCACCGCCACCGGATCCGTTGGCGCGATCAGCGCGCCGAAGACGACGGCCCAGGCGAAGGGGAGTGGCAACCCCAGCGCGTGTGCGGCCAACCAGGTGCCGGTCGCGACGAGCAGCATCGAAATGACGACGCCCGCCGTCGCCAGAGTCGCGACTACCGGACCCCGGCTGCGCAGTCGTGCGATGTCGACATGCAGCGCTCCCGCGAACAGCAGGAAGGCCAGCATGCCGTGCATTACCGCCTGGTAGAAGTCGATCTGCCGCAGCATGGTCGCCAGCGCGCCGTAGATGCGCATCTCGGGAAAGAGGATTCCGCCCGCCACCATCAGGAGGGACGCACCGAGGCCCATGGCGAGCAGACCGACATTGGTGGGCAGGCGCAGGAAGCGGAAATTGATCCAGGCGAACGTCGCCGACAGGGTCAGCAACACGGCCAGGATCTCGAGTGGCGACAGCACGGCGCCGATCAGCGGCAACAGGCGGCGCGGGGGTACCCGTTGCGCCTGCAACATCTCGTTGCGCCCGCGGCGGCTCGCTCCGCTGGCGCCGCATGCACCGCCGGCAGCCGCATCATGATCTGAGCAACACCGCGCATGGCGAGCGGTTCCCCGGCGCCCATGCCAAGCACCCATCCCCAAGCACCCATCCCGATGGTGGGCGCCAGCATATTGGAACGTCGCGCGCACCCTGCAGGTTGGCCGGTTAGTCGATCGCGTGGCCACGCCGCCTCATTTCCGGCCCCGCGACGTGAATTCCGGACTGGAGGTGCGCGATGGCCACAAGGCGCTGGATCTGGATAGCGGCGGCCGCGGTGGTGGCCGCCGTGGCGATCTATCTCATGCTTCCACGGGAGGATGGCGTGGCGCCGGGGCAGAACCCGCCCCATGCGATCAAACAGTCGCAGTCCTCGCCGCCATCGCTGGCGACCGGCGCGCGAGCGGCGTGATGATCCTGGCGACGGCCGTTCTGTTGGCCTTGCTCGGGGTGGCGCTGGCGGTCGGCGGCGCTTGGCTCGTGGTCCTCGGGGGCGGCCCGTTTCATCTCCTGGCCGGGCTCGCGCTCGTCGCGACCGCCATCCTGCTCTACCGGCGCCGGATCGAGGCCTATTGGGCCTATGCCGCGCTGGTCGCGGTCGCGCTGGCCTGGGCGGTTCGCGAAGTCGGCTTCGACTGGTGGCAGCTCGGCCCGCGCGGGGGGCTGATCGTGCTCATCGCGCTGTGGCTGCTCGCGCCGCCGGTGTGGCGTCGCCTCGCCGCCGGCTCGCAGCGTCGTGCCGCCGTGGGGGCGCTCGCGGTGATGGTGGTCGTGGCAGCCGGCGTGGCGGTCTATGCGATGACCAGGGATCCGCACGATCTCGCCGGCACCCTGCCGGTCGCCAGGGTCTCGACGGCACAAGGTGCCGGGGCACAAGACGCAGGGGGACGCCCCGCGACGGCCCGGCCGGAAGAAGTGCAGGACGGCGAATGGCACCAGTATGGCCGCACGCCCCTCGGCCAGCGCTTCTCGCCGCTGGACGAGATCACGACCGCCAACGTGTCCGATCTTCGGGTGGCGTGGCAGTATCGCACCGGCGACGTGAAGCAGCCCGGCGACGTCGCGGAGACGACCTATCAGGTGACGCCGCTGAAGGTCGGGAACACGCTCTATCTCTGCACCCCGCACAGCTGGGCGATCGCGCTGGACGCGGCGACGGGACGGGAGAAGTGGAAGTTCGACCCGAACGCCGGCCTCAATCCGGATCGCCAGCATCAGACCTGCCGGGGCGTCACCTATTGGGCGGATGACGAAGCGCCGTCGGATCAGCCCTGCTCGCGCCGCGTCTATCTGCCGACGTCCGACGCGCGGCTGATCGCGCTCGATGCGACGAATGGCCAAGTCTGCCGAAGCTTCGCCGACCAGGGCGCCCTGCATCTGGAAGCCGGCATGAAGTTCAATCCGGCCGGCTATTACTACTCGACGTCGCCCCCGGTCGCAGTCGACGGCAAGATCATCATCGGCGGCGCGGTCAACGACAACTACTCCACCCGATCGCAATCGGGCGTCATCCGCGCTTTCGACATCCGGACCGGCGCCCTGGTATGGAACTGGGATTCCGGCAATCCCGACGTTACCACGCCGCTTCCGCCGGGCGAAACCTATACGACCAACTCGCCGAACAGCTGGTCGGTGTTCAGCGTCGATGCGACGCTGGGACTTGTCTACGTGCCGCTCGGTAACCGCGTGCCCGATCAGCTCGGCATGGGGCGCAGCGCCGACGTGGAGCGCTTCTCGTCGTCGATCGTGGCGCTCGACGTCGGCACCGGCCGGCTGCGCTGGGTGCGCCAGACCGTTCACCACGATCTCTGGGACATGGACGTACCGGCGCAGCCGGTGCTGCTCGACCTGACCCGTCCCGACGGCACGGCGGTGCCGGCGCTGGTAGGCCCCACCAAGCAGGGCGACATCTACGTGCTGGATCGGCGCACGGGTGAGGCGCTCATTCCGGTGCGGGAAGTACCCGCGCCGTCGGGCGCCATCCCCGAGGACTTCACCGCGCCGACACAGCCGGTTTCGGGCCTCACCTTCGCGCCGTCCCCGCTGCGCGAGCGGGACATGTGGGGCATCACCATCCTGGACCAGCTGGCCTGCCGCATCGCGTTCCATCGCTACCGCTACGAAGGCCGCTACACGCCGCCGTCCCTGCAGGGGACGATCGTCTATCCGGGCAACTTCGGCGTGTTCAACTGGGGCAGCGTGGCGGTCGACCCGGAGCGGCAGGTGATGTTCGCGATGCCGACGTATCTCGCCTTCACCGCGCGCCTCGTGCCGCGGGCGGAGATCCCCCCGAAGGGCGCGGGGGAGAAGGCCAGCGAGCAGGGGCTGAACCGCAACGAAGGCGCGCCCTACGGCGTCTACATGGGCCCGTTTCTGGGGCCGCTCGGCATACCGTGCCAGGCGCCGCCGTGGGGCTACGTGGTCGGGGCGGATCTACGGACGGGGAAGATCGCCTACCGACACAAGAACGGGACCGTCTACGACATGACGCGGCTGCCGCTGCCCTTCGAGCTCGGCGTCCCCGGTATCGGCGGGCCGATCATCACGCGCGGCGGCGTGGCTTTCCTCGCCGCCGCCGTCGACAATTACCTGCGCGCCTACGACGTCACCTCCGGGGAGCAGCTCTGGGAGGCCCGCCTGCCGGCTGGCGGGCAGGCGACCCCGATGACCTACACCACAGCCGCCGGCAAGCAGCTCGTGGTCATCGTCGCCGGCGGCCACGGGTCGATCGGAACGAAGCCCGGAGACTACGTCATCGCCTACGGCCTGCCGTAACGCGTCTCGCCCGGGGCCGACCCGCGGAAGATCCTCCCCGGACGGCGTCACACGAAGACGAAGTCGCCGGCGGTCAGCTCCGACTTCTGCACGTCGACGAGCACGAGGTTGTCCTGGCCCTTGGTGATCCAGGTGTCCCCGTCGACGGTTCGCGCGGCGGCCAGCACCGCGTTGAACGACGCCCTCGGCCGGCGATTTGCCGTGGCGTCCGGTCGCTCGCGGGCCGGCCTGCTCTGGGCACTCCGCGGCCGCTCGGTCCGTGGCGCTGCCCGGTCACCCATGCGATGGTGGCAGAAGCGTTCCTTCGACGCCGAGTGGGGGACTTCCATGCCGAGCCGGACCGAAAGATCCATCGCCACCTTGTTGCTTTCGGCCGCAGCGGTCGCCGGCGTCCCGGCCCCGGCGGGCGCCTGGGACCTCTCCAACACCGTGATCATCCAGAACAACACGGCGATGCGCGGCAGGGCGACGATGCACAACGAGACGACCGAGTGGCTCGACCCGGGCGGCGTGTACCGCCACACCTCATACTTCGGCAGCACCATCGACGCGGCCGGCCGGGACTATCACATCTGGCTCGACTTCGGGACCGCGGGCAAATGCGCGTACGTGTTGGCCACACGGATCGGCAATAACCGTTACGAGCCGTTCAATGCGTGCTGGATCACGAACACCGTCGCGGAGGGAGTGACCTGCGCGACCCAGATAGCGCAGGAGGGGATGCACTGCACCCTGACGATCGGCGCGCGTTGAAAAGCTGGCGTCCCCTAGGGGATTCGAACCCCTGTTACCGCCGTGAGAGGGCGGTGTCCTGGGCCTCTAGACGAAGGGGACGTCGGGCCGGCGGAGGGGCAGTCAAATAGCCGCTGCGCCGCGCCGGATCAAGAGGATTGATCGCCGGCTGCGCGCGCGGCGGCGAGGAATGCGTCGACGTCGTCCGTCGTGGTGTCCCAGGCGGTGACGAGGCGCACGAGGTCGGATGTGTCATCGGGCCAGCGGTAGAAGCGGAAGCCCTGGGCCAGCAGCCGGACGATGACGCGGCCGGGCAGGGTGGCGAAGATCGCATTCGCCTCCACGGGGTGGGCCAGCGCCGCACCCG
>JBFWXJ010000421.1:0-5371 GCA_050187535.1 Alphaproteobacteria bacterium
GCCGTCGCTCGTCCACATCTCCACGGCCTCCGCCGGTCGGTCGCGCGCCGCCACCGGATAGCGCGCGACCACGATCCCCTGGTGGCCCTCGAGCGGGTCGTAGCTCGTGAAATGCAGATAGAAATGTGCCGACCCCTCGTCGACGACGACCGTGAAGTCGCCATAGCCGCCGGCCATCCCGCCGTTGCGGAAGCTGCAGTCGATCGCATGCGGCGCCGCGCGAAGCACGTGGCCCAGCATCCGCCAGGACCGTCCGTCGTCGGTCGAGACCAGGGCCCCGACATGGCAGGTCATGAGCCGGTCGGGGCAGGGGGCCACGGCCTCGGCGTGATACCAGCCGAATAGCGCACCGTCAGGCGCCCGCCAGACCGACTCGATCCATTTCCCGAGGCCGGGATCGGGGTCGTCGAGGATGCGGATGGGTGCCGCCGGGCCGAGCTCGTCCAGCGAAGGCCCGGAGCGCCGATAGCTGTGCCCGATCGGGACGAAATGGGCGAAGAAGACGGTCGTGCCGCCGGGCTCGACCAGGATCGGGCAGTTGCAGTCGGCACGGTAGGCCGGTGGAGCGTGGAGGCGGATCGGGCTCGCCGGCCGCATCCTGACCGCCACGCCCGGGCCGGGAATGCTCGCGACGAGTCGCCATGCGCGCGCATCCTCCATGCGATCCCTCCCCCCGGCCGGCCTTTGGCGGTATCAACGCGGATGTGGTGGTCCCGCGCAAGCTCCGGCGCGGCGCCGCCCCCCGCATCCGGGAGGAGGCGTCATGCCGGCGTCGATCGTCGATTCTGCGATCTTCGGTAACATCTTCAGCACCCCGGCGATGCGCCGGGTGTTCTCCGACGAGAACCGTACCGCCAAGTACCTGGAGATCGAGGCGGCACTCGCCCGCGTCCAGGGGCGCCTCGGCCTCATTCCCGAGGAGGCGGCCGAGGAGATCCAGCGTCATTGCCGGATCGAGCGCATCGACATGGAGAAGCTGCGCCTCCAGACCGAGCGCATCGGCTACCCCATCATCGGCGTGGTCAACCAGATCGTGGCCGCCTGCCGCGACGGGCTCGGCGAGTACTGCCACTGGGGGGCGACCACCCAGGACATCACCGATACCGCGACCGTCCTGCAGATCCGCGAGGCGCTCGACCTCGTCGACGACGATCTGAAGGCGATCTCGGCCGGCCTCGCCGACCTGGCGCGGCGCCACCGCGACACCCCGGTCATCGGCCGCAGCAATCTGCAGCAGGCGGTGCCCGTCACCTTCGGCTACAAGATGGCGGGGATCCTCAGCGCCGTGGAGCGCCACCGCACGCGGCTGGCCGAGTTGCGCGTGCGCGTGCTGGTCGGCGAGTTCGCGGGCGCGGCCGGCACGCTCGCCTCGTTGCCGCAGAAGGGGCTGGAGACCCAGGCCGGGCTGATGGCGGAGCTCGGGCTCGGCCAGCCGGACATCGCCTGGCACACGATCCGCGACAACATCGCCGAGGTCGGCTGCTTCCTCGGCCTCGTCGGCGGCACGCTCGGCAAGCTCGCGACGGACGTGAAGCTGATGATGCAGACGGAGGTCGGCGAGGTCTACGAGCCCTTCGCCCACGGCCGCGGCTCCAGCAGCACCATGCCGCAGAAGCGCAATCCCATCTCCTGCGTCTACATCCACGCCTGCATCTCGGTCGTCCGCCAGCACGCCGCCGCGCTGCTGGACGCCATGGTCGCCGATCACGAGCGCTCCACGGGACCGTGGGAGATCGAATGGATCGCGCTGCCGGAAGCCTTCCTGCTGTCGGCCGGGGCGCTGGCGCAGGCGCGGCTGCTGGCGGGTGGGCTGGAGGTCGACGCCGCCCGTATGCGCGCCAACCTCGACATCACCAACGGGCTCGTCGTGTCGGAGGCCGTGATGATGGGGCTCGCCCCGCATCTTGGCCGCGAGCGGGCGCACGACCTCGTCTACGACATCTGCCGCAAGGCCGTGACGACGAACCGGCCGCTGCTCGACTTGCTCTGCGAGAACGGCGAGATCACCCGGCATCTCGACCGACCGGCCCTGGCGCGTCTCTGCGATCCGGCGAACTATCTGGGGCTGGCCGGGGAAATGGTCGACCGCGTGCTGCGGCGCCTCTGACTCGCGAAGGAGAAGCAACGATGCTCACGGCTGCCGAGGTCGAGACCTACCGCGAGAAGGGCTATGTGGTGGCGGACGGCGTGCTGGATGCCGCCATGCTGGGCCGCATCCGGCAGATGATCGCCGAGATCGTCGACGGCGCGCGAGGCCTGGCCGCGCACGATGCGGTCTACGACCTCGAGCCGTCGCACCGGCCCGAGGCGCCGCGGGTGCGCAGGATCAAGGAGCCGCACGTCAACTTCCCCTTCTTCCGTGAGCTGGCCTGCCATCCACCCCTGGTGGCGATCCTGCGCCAGCTCCTCGGTCCCGGGGTCCGGCTGCACGGATCGAAGATCAACATGAAGGCGCCCGGCTACGGCTCGCCGGTCGAATGGCACCAGGACTGGGCGTTCTATCCCCACACCAACGACGACCTGCTGGCGGTCGGCGTGATGCTGGAGGACATGGATCTGGAGAATGGTCCCCTGATGATCGTCCCGGGCTCGCACCGGGGGCCGACCTGGGATCATCACGACGCCGAGGGATATTTCTGCGGCGCCATGGTTCCGGACACCTGTCCGGGGCTCGACGTGACGGTAGCCGAGCCGGTAGTCGCCCGCGCCGGCTCGATGAGCTTCCACCACGTGCGTGCGGTGCACGGCTCGGCGCAGAACTTCTCGGACCGGCCGCGCACCCTGCTGCTCTACGAGTTCGCGGCTGCCGACGCTTTCCCGCTGAAGGGGGTGGGCGACTTCGCGGAGTTCCAGTCGCGCCTCGTGGCCGGGCCGCCGACGATCGTCCCGCGCGTCGTGCCGGCGCCGATCCGCATGCCGCTGCCGCCGGCCCGCGGCCAGGGCTCGATCTACGAGAACCAGACGGCGACGCGGCGACGCTGGTTCGAGATGCGCCAGGAGCGGGCGCCGGCCGGCCGGTGATTGCGGCGGACGCCGATCTCGGCATGCGCGCGTCCGATGATGTAGGATCGCGGGCGGGGCGATACGGACGGGAGAGGGGGATGCTCGGAAAGGCGCTCGCCGCGGTCCTCCTGCTCGCCGCGTCGACGGCGGCGGCGGCACCGCCCGAAAGCCGCGAACCGATCCGCATCGGCGTGTTCGACTGGACCGGCCAGCAGCTCACGGCGCGGCTCGCGGGCGGCATCCTGGAGCGGCTCGGCTACACCGTGCGCTACGTGGTCACGGACTACCTGAAGGGGCTCGATGCGATCATCGACGGCCGTCTCACCGTCGTGACCGAGCAGTGGGAGACGACCGCGGACGAGGCCATCGCCAAGGCCGAGGCGACGGGGAAGGTGGAGCGGCTGGGGCCGCTCGGGCCGCGCGCCAAGGAGGACTGGTGGTACCCGCTCTACATGAAGGAGCGGTGCCCGGGGCTGCCGGATTGGCACGCGCTGCTCAAATGCGGGGAGGCGTTCGCGACGCCCGACACGACTCCGAAGGGCCGCTATCTCGGCCTTCCCGGCGTCTGGGCCGGCCATGACGACAAGCGGATCGAGGCCTTGGGCCTGCCGTTCGTCGTCGTCGACGCGCTCAACGAGGAGGCGCTCTACGCCTATCTGAAGGAGGGCTACGAGCGCAGGGAGCCGCTGATGCTGTGGGTCTACACCCCCCATTGGGTGAATGCGCGCTTCCAGGGCGAATGGGTCCGGTTCCCGCCCTACGAGCGGGGCTGCTACACCGACCCGAAATGGGGCGTGAACCCCGAGAAGACCTACGACTGCGGCAAGCCGTCGGGCGACATCCTCAAGTTCTCGTCCCTCGACATGGCCCGCAAGTGGCCGACCGCCCACCGTGTCATGAAGCGCTTCCACATCGAGGCCGCGGAGCTCGAGGCGATGAGCGCACAGGTCGACCTGGAGCGCCGGTCCGTGCCCGAGATCGCGGCCCGCTGGGTCGCTGAGAACCAGTCCCGCTGGCGCGCCTGGGCGGAGCCCTAGACGCGGTTCACGCGGCGGTCGGCGCGAGCGCGCCGCTGCGGGCGGCGGCGAAGATCGGGGCGAAGACCTCCGGTTCCTGGGCGCCGGAGACGGCGTACTGGCCGTCGAAGATGAAGCAGGGGACGCCGTTGATTCCGATGCGCCGCGCCGTGCGGTCCTCGGAGACGACCTCGCTCTCGCCTTCCGGCCCGGCCAGCATGGCCGCGGCGGCGGCGCGGTCGAGCCCCGCCGCGCCCGCGATGTCCGCCAGCTCGGTCGGGTCGCCGATGTTGCGGCCCTCCTGGAAATAGGCGCGGAACAAGCCCTCGACGAGCGCATCGGATTCCGGTGCGCCCGTCGCCCAGCGGATCAGGCGGTGGGCGCGCACCGTGCTCGGCGTCCGGCGGATGCGGTCGAGCGCCAGCGTCAGGCCCTCGGACTCCGCGGCCTGCTGGACCGTGTCGTAGATGCGGCGGGCATGGGCGGCGCTGCCGAACTTGAGCGCGATATAGGTCTGCCGCTCCATGCCTTCCGCCGGCATGTCCGGGTTCAGCATGAATGCCCGCCAGCGCACCGTCGTCGGTACGTCGCCCTCGCCCGCCAGCGCCCGCGCCAGGCGGCGCTTGCCGATGAAGCACCAAGGGCAGATCACGTCCGAGAAGATGTCGATGTGCATGGCCGTCACTCCGGATGCCCCTGCGGCGGACCGTAGCATGCGGGACGGCGGAGCGGCCACCGGGCTTGACCAGGCCGGCCGGCCGCTCCGACCATGCCCGGCGTTTCGCGGCGAGAGCCTGCGGCGGAGGAAGCGGATGAGCAGCACGTCGATGGCCGGCAAGGTCGCATTCGTCACCGGGGCGTCGAGCGGGCTCGGCCGGCATTTCGCCACGACGCTCGCGGCCGCGGGGGCACGGGTCGTCCTGGCCGCGCGCCGCAAGGACCGGCTGCACGCGCTGGCACGGGAGATCGGCGACGCGGGTGGCCATGCGATGTCGGTCGCCCTCGACGTCGTCGACCCGGAGTCGATCGCGGCAGCCGTCGCACGCGCGACCGAGGCGATGGGGCCGATCGACGTGCTGGTCAACAACTCCGGGGTGGCGACCTCGCGCAGCGCGCTCGAGACGACGGCCGAGGAGTGGGATTCGACGCTCGACACCAATCTGCGCGGCGCCTTCCTGATGGCGCAGGCCGTAGCCCGTGACCTGGTGGCGCGCGGCCGTGGCGGTGCGATCGTCAACATCGCGTCGGTCACCGCCTTCCGCACGGCGGGCCAGCTCTCCGCCTATGCGGCCTCCAAGGCCGGGCTCGTGCACCTGACCCGGGTGCTCGCGCTCGAATGGGCGCGCCACCGC
>JBFWXJ010000422.1:0-5362 GCA_050187535.1 Alphaproteobacteria bacterium
CGGCCCCATATGGTCGAGGAAGATGAAGGGGCCGACCATGCGCCGGCGCATGAACGGCAGCACCCGGCCGACCTGGAAGCCGCCGAGGTCGGCGTGGCGCGCCGGAATGACGAGGTCGACGGATTCGGGTAGCGGTGCCTCGCTCATGGCGTGAAAGCCTCGAAGAAGTGGTCGGGCGCCGCCGGGACCGGCAGCGACGGCCGCGTCCGGCCGAATTGCACGGCCGATGCCTCGACCGTCCGCAAGTCCATGATCGGCACGGCCGCCACCGTGCCCTCGGCATCCATCCAACGCGCCTCGGTCACATCGGCCGTCTCGGGAGCGACGAACATCCCGCGATAGGCCGCGAACGGGCCGTCGGCGACGGGCCGGTCGAACGCCACGCGGAGATCCAGCGTGTCCTCGTCGATGCGCTCGACCGCGACCTCGACCGCGGCGCCGCCGCGGAACTCGAGGCGCAGTGCGCGCCGATCGGCGAGGTAGGCAACCGACGCGATGTCCACCGCGCCGTCGACGATCGGCCCCACCAGGAACGAGCCGCCGTATCCGGTATCTCCCTGCTGCGCCAGCGGCAGCGGCCGGCCCCGCCAGGCGCCCTCCGGGAGGTCGAGCGCGAGGAACTCGACCCCGCGGTTCTCCAGGACGCGGACGAACTGGACGACGTGCAGGCCCTCGAACGTGCGGTCGCCGACCCGCACCGGAACCGTCGCCGGACGACCGGACTGCGGAAAGGCCAGCCCCAGCACGCGGATCTCGTCATCCGCATGGAGGCTGAAGAGCCGCGGCGCGCCCGGGCCCGGCGGCGGCGCCCCCGCGCAGCCGTCGCGCGACGGGGCGACCGGGGGATCCTCGACCGCGTCGATGAAGGGCGGAGGCTGTATCGCCACGCGGAACACGCGCACCCAGGGCGCGGTCAGGGTTGCCCGCACATTGTCCTCCGCCGCGCAGGTCGACGGGCGGCTGGCGGCCTGGAGGGTGACGAGGTCCGGCGCGGGCTGTGGCGGCATCGCGAGTGTGGCGAGGACGAGGAAGGCCAGGAGTATCTGGATCACGCGCGCACCTCGCCCGGCGGCTCGAGGGCGGCGTAGATGTCGCCCGAATTGGCCTCCTCGGGCAGGCCGTGCAGCCAGTCCGCGATCGCCCGGGCGGTGAGCCAGGGGTTGTGCAGCAGCGACTGGCTCTCGCCCAATGCCGCCGAGAAGCGGTAGCGGCCGAGCGACGCCAGGCGGTCAATGCAGGCGGCCGCGACGTCGCGCTGGATCGTGGTGAACTCGAAGGAGAGGGCGGCGAGCGGCCGGGTCAACCCGCCCAGCGCCTCGGCCTCGAATCCCTCGACGTCGATCTTCACGAACGTCGGCGTGCCGTGGCGGGCGATCAGGTCGTCAAGCGTGGTCAGGGGCACGGCGATCGATCTCTCCCAACGCTGCCCGTGCCAGCCCCGCGCTCCGTCCGCCGCCCTCACGAAAGCGTCCGAGGCGGTCGAGACCGTCGGGTTGTCGATATTGATCCTGAGCGTCACTTGGCCCGGGCGGGCGCCGACCGCCACCGGCTCGAGGGCGACCGCGGGGTCGCGACCGTAGAGCAGACGCAGGGTGCGCACCAGCGGCGGCTGCGGCTCGACCGCGACGACGCGGCAGCCGAGCCGCCGGAACGAGGCGACCCGGTCGCCGACATGGCTGCCGACGTCGAAGACGAGATCCCCCGGCTGTACGAAGCGGGCATGCAGCCGGTCCATCGCGGCGCGGCGCGCCCGCCCGCGGTAGTAGATGAGGAGCGACCGCAAGACGCCCCGCGCCGTGCGCAGGCGGTCGCGCACGGGCGGCGCCCTTCAGCTCTCCGCCGTGCCGGCCCCTGCCGGCAGGGCGGCGCGCGGGGCGCGGGCGGCAAGCGCCAGCGCCGGCAGGCCGGCGCGGACCAGTGGCTCCGGCGGACGGGATTCTTCCGGAAGGCGGCAGATTCCGAAGCGGACCATCGCCGCACCCAGCCGGGGTGCCGCGGTGACCACGGCCAACGGCGCCGCCAGCAGCATTCCCGCCAGCCCCAGCTGGCCATAGGCCCAGGCTTCCCAGGACGCCCACAGGAACAGCCCCTGCCCTGCAATCCCGAGCACGGTCTGCAGCCAGAGCTTGCGCAGCGCGAAGAGGAACGGCACCGCATGGTCGTCGCGCTGCTGGCCGCTCCAGCCGAGCGTCCGGCGCAGCGGTAGGCCCAGCAGGAAGACCGTATGGGCGATCGTCGTGATCGGAAAAATCAGAGTGGAAAAAAGCATTTCGATGATGAAGCTCAGAGTGAATCGGAGGCCGCCGCCGAAGGCGCGACGCTCTTCGGGCCGCAGGAGCACGTCGATCGCGGTCGCGATCTTCGGCGCGAAGATCATCATGAGAACGGCCGCCAGCAGCATCGGCCCGATCGTCGGATCGAACAGGCCGGCCGCGGTATCCCCGATCGCCAGCCGCAGCGCCACCAGGCCGAGGAAGCCCGCCCAGGCCGGCGCGCCGAAATACATCATCATCGCCAGCGCCAGATGGTAACGGCTGCCGGGCAGCAGCCCCGGCATGGCGATGAAGCTGCCGTACTGCATGTTGCCCTGGCACCAGCGCAGGTCGCGGCGGATGAACTCGACCAGTGTCGGCGGATTGGCCTCCCAGCTGCCGCTCTCTTCCGGGATGACGCGCACCTCGTAGCCGGCGCGGCGCATCAGGGCGGCCTCGATCTGGTCGTGGCTCAGCACCTCGCCGCCCAGCGGCGGCGAGCCCGGCAGCTTCGGGATGTGGCAATGGGCGACGAAGGGCATGAGGCGGATGATCGCATTGTGACCCCAATAGGGGCCGCAGTCGCCCTGCCATGCCGTGGTGCCGAGCGTGTAGGAGCGCATGCCGAGCCGCATGCCGAAGGTGAAGAGACGCGCGAAGGCGCTGGTGCTGGGCATGCCCGAGACCAGCGTCTGGACGATGCCGAGACGCGGGTTCGCCTCCATGATGCGCGCCAGCCGCATGACGGTCTCGGGCGCCATGATGCTGTCGGCGTCGAGCGTCACCATGAAGTCCCACGACCCGCCCCAGCGCAGGCAGAAGTCGCGGATGTTCCCGGCCTTGTAGCCCTCGTTCGACGTGCGCCGGCGATAGGTCACCGCGCAGCGGCCGGAGAGAAGCTCGGCCTCGCCCTCCTCGGCCGCGGCGATGTCCGGCCGGTCGGTGTCCGACAGGATGAAGGCGTGGAAGCGGTCGCCGCCGCCGGCGGCAGCCAGCCCGTCCATGAGCTGGGCCACCGCCCTGAAGGACTTGGCGGGGTCCTCGTTGCGGATGCAGATGACGATCGCCGTACGCATGGCGATCGGCGCGTCGTCGCGCACGCGCCGTGCGAACGGGGCGACCACCGCCACCGGATCGCGCGCCAGGCGCAGCAATGCCAGCCCGATCACCGAGTTCCACAGGCCCAGCGCGTACCAGGGCACCGTCATCGCGAAGAGCACGACCATCGCGAGGTCGAGCCCGTCGAAGCCGCCGATGGCCAGCGTCTCGGCCATCGCCGCCACCAGGGCCGCACCGGTCGCCATCACGAGGCCGGCGAAGAGCCATCGCCGGCCGGTCATCGTCATCATCGCACCCCCTCGACGGTCGCCGTCCGCAGGGAAACGGGACGGCGGTCGCTCCCATTCCGCGGATGCCAGGCAAGCAGGTCGACATGACCGACGGTGAGCGCCAGCCGACCGTCGGACGCCGCGCGTCGCCGCCGCGCGGCCCAGGCCGCTATTCGCGCGCGCTCGCCCGGCGCCTGCTCGCCCGCCGCGTGCTCCGCCCCGTCGATCATCGCCGCCAGCATCGCGCCGGCACCGGGCGGCACCCGCCAGTCCGAAGGGGCGACGGCCACCCGGTAGCCGGCCCGGCGAAACGCCGCCGCCGCCGCCGCCGGTGCGCGAGGGCCGGCCGCCAAGCCCAGGCCCTTGCGCCGCCGCTGGTGGCCGGCGAAGGCGCGCAGGACGATCGCGTCGTCGGGGTCCCCCGGCGTCCACTCCGTGCGCCCGTCGACGATCAGCGGGGCATAGAACGGGATCGCGCGCGCTGCGACGGCCTGCGCCAATCGCCCGAGCCAGCCGTCGCCACCGAGGTCCAACAGCGCGAACGCGGTAACGCCATCATAATCCACATCAAATATCGTCTCTAGAGACCTGTTAATATTGATATTTCTCACGATACATCCGAGCCTTGAAACGTGCTGCAGCAGCGTCGTATCGGCATCGACCAGGGTCCAGCGTGCCCCGGCGCCGAGCAGCGGCCCCACCGCGCGGCGCGCGGCTCCCGTTCCAGCACCGAGATCGACGAGCCGTGGTGCGGCGGGAAGCAGCGCGACGAATCGTCGGGCCAGCGATCGCGCGCGGGCCGCATCGTCGAACGGGGCGCGCAGCGCCAGCCAGTCAGCCGAAAAGCCGCTCATGAGGCGAGACGGCCGACGGCGGCCGCGAAGCTTCGTGCGGTCGCCGGCCAGCGCGGCAAGGCTCGCCCGGCCGCCTTCGCGCCTACGGCGAGCCGCCGTCGCAGATCGACGTCGCAGACGATCCGGCGAAGCGCCGCTGCGAGCGCGGGGACATCCCCCGGCGGCACCAGCAGGCCGGCTGCTTGCGGGACGGTGTCGGGAATGGCACCGCCGCTCGTGGCGATCACCGGCAAGCCCGCGGCCAGCGCGTCACCCACGGCCATCCCGTAGCCTTCGTAGAGCGCGGGATGCACGAAGGCGTCCGCGCTCGCATACGCCGCGGCGAGACGCGCATCGTCGACCTCTCCCAATATATCAACTTTCGTTGATAACCCACTATCAACAATGAATGTTCTTATCGCTTTCGTCAGGGTCGAATCGCGATCGTCGGCGCCGATGCAGGTGAGAGACCAGGGAAAATCAGCAATGGCGTGCAGGGCTTCGAGCAGCACGCGATGCGCCTTGCGCGGCACCAGAGCCGCTACGGAGAGCAGGCGAATGGTCCCATCTGCCGGCGCGTCGGCAACGAGCCCTTCCGGCAGATCGACGCCAGGCGGTACCACGGCAATTCGATCGGCGGAGACGCCATAGTCGGCGGCGAGCGCGCGGGCCGTGAAGGCGCTGGTGACCACGACGCCGTCGACCCGCGCCAGGTCGGCACGCTCGGCGGCACGAAGCCGGTCGGCATCGCCCGGTGCGAGCCCGGTCTCCTCGGCGAGCGGATGATGCACCAGCGCGACGATGCCCGACGCGGTCCGCTCGCGCAGGCGGAACGCGGGCAGCGCCAGCCCGTCGACCACCAGCGGACGCCGTGAGCCGGCGAGCACGGCATCGGCGCTCGCGAAGGCCGCGGAGTCGGCCAGCGGATAGGTGCCCGCCATCTCGTGAA
>JBFWXJ010000423.1:0-5355 GCA_050187535.1 Alphaproteobacteria bacterium
GGGCGAAGCTGGCCGCGCTGGGACGGCGGCGTGCTCGACGGCCGCCACCTGCTGGTGCGCGCCGACGATTCGCTGACCGACACGCTGCGCTTCGCCCGCTTCGTGCCGCCGGCGATCGCGCGCGGGGTGCCGGTGATCCTGGAGGGGCCGGACGAGGTCCTGCCGCTGCTGGAGACGATCGAGGGCGTGGCCCGCGTCGTCCGCCGCGGCGGGCGTTTCGCTAACGTCGCGGCCGAGACGCCGATCGCCGACCTGCCGCGCATCCTGCGCACGACGGCTGAGACCTTACCCGCCGAGACACCCTATCTGCGCCTGCCGCGCGGGCCCCGGGTGGAGCTGCCCGCGGGCGCGCCGGGGCGTGTGCGCATCGGCATCGCCTGGCGGGCGCCGGCCGGCGAGCCGGATGCGACGCAGCGGGCGATCCCATTCCACCTCTTCCTTGCGCTGGCCGAACGCCACGACGTCGAGCTGCTCGCCCTCGAGCCCGAAGCCGCGGCCGAAATCCGGGCGGCCGGCGCGGGCGCCCTGGTGCGCGATCCCGGTGCCGCCGTCGCCGACCTCGCCGGGCTCGCCGCGGCGATCGCCGCCATGGACCTCGTCATCGCGGCCGACGCGCCGGCGGCGCATCTGGCAGGCGCGCTCGGCCGGCCGGTCTGGGCGGTGCTGCCCACCGCTCCCGACTGGTGCTGGGGCCTCGGCAGGGCGGAAACACCCTGGTACCCGACCGCCTGGCTCTTCCGCCAGACATCGCCCGGCGACTGGAAGCGCGTGATGACGCGGGTCCGCCGGTCCCTCGACGCGGCGCTCGACGCCGGGCCGGACACCATCGGCGCCTGACGGCCTGGCGCCCAACCGCCCGACGGCCTTCCGGAGGACACATGACCATCCGCCGCGCCGGTCTCGCCGTCTCGCTGATCCTCGCGACCGCCACCTTCGCGGCGGCCGCGCCGCTGCCGAGCGTGGCGCCGGAGCGCATGGCGGTCTTCGCCCGCCATCAGATGGCCGCTGCCGCCCACCCGCTCGCCACGGCCGCCGGCCGGGACATCCTGCGCGCTGGCGGCTCCGCGATCGACGCGACGGTGGCGATCCAGATGGTGCTGGGGCTGGTCGAGCCGCAGTCCTCGGGCGTCGGCGGCGGCGCCCTGCTGCTGCACTGGACGGCGGCGGACCGTTCGCTCGTCACCTATGACGGGCGCGAGACGGCGCCGGCCGCGGCCACCCCGGACCAGTTCCTCGGACCCGACGGCCGGCCGCTCGCCTTCATGGATGCGGTCGTGAGCGGGCTTTCGGTCGGCGTGCCGGGCGCCGTCAGGGCGCTCGAGCTGGCCCATCGCCGCCATGGCCGCCTGCCCTGGGCCGACCTCATGGCGCCGGCGATCCGGCTGGCCGAGGAGGGGTTCCCGATCTCCGAGCGGCTCGCCGCCGCGCTCGCCGACGGCCGCGGCCTGCGCGACGATCCGGCCGCGGCGGCGCTCTTCTACGCGGCGGACGGCAGCCCGAAGCCGGCGGGGACGATGGTCGTCAACCGCGACTACGCCGCCACCCTGCGCGCGATCGCGGGGGAGGGAGCGGATGCGCTCCATTCCGGCCCGATCGCGCGCGACATCGCCGCGGTGGTGGCGGGCGCCAGGCGGCCGGGCCGCATGACCGCGGACGACCTCGCCGCCTACCGCCCGCGCGAGCGCGATCCGGTCTGCGTGCCCTATCGCCGCTGGCGGGTCTGCGGCATGGGGCCACCCACCTCGGGCGGCATCGCCATCGCCCAGTCGCTGGGCATGCTGGAGCGTTTCGACCTGGCGGCGGCCGGGCCGGCGGGCGCCGGCGCGTGGCACCTGATCGCCGAGGCGAGCCGGCTCGCCTTTGCCGACCGCGACCTCCACGTGGCGGATTCCGACTTCGTGCCGGTGCCGATCGCTTCGCTGCTCGACCGCGCCTATCTCGCCGGCCGGGCCGCGACGATCGATCCGGGCCGGGCGATGGAGCGGGCCCGGCCGGGGACGCTGCCCGGCAAGCGCGCGGACCTGGCTCCCGATGCCAGCCTCGAAATCCCGTCCACCTCGCACGTCGTCGTCGTCGATCGCGACGGCAATGCGGTCTCCATGACCACGACCATCGAGGCCGTGCTCGGCTCCCGGCTGATGGTGCACGGCTTCCTGCTCAACAACGAGCTGACGGATTTCTCGCTGCGGCCCGAGATCGACGGCCGGCCGGTGGCCAACCGGCTGGCGCCCGGCAAGCGTCCGCGCAGCTCGATGTCGCCGACCATGATCTTCGATGCCGACGGCCGGCTTCTGGCCGTCACCGGCTCGCCCGGTGGCCCGCGCATCATCGGCTTCACGCTGAAGACCGTCGTGGCGATGCTCGACTGGGACCTCGATCCGCAGCAGGCGATCAACCTGCCCAACGTGCTCAACCGCAACGGCGCGACCGAGGTCGAGCAGGTGCCCGACGCCGCGGCGCTCGCCGCCGCACTCGCCCGCATCGGCCACCGCATCGCGCCGATCCCGATGCCGAGCGGCCTGCAGGCGATCCGTGTCGTGCCGGGCGGCCTCGTCGGCGGCGCCGACCCCCGCCGCGAGGGCGTCGCGCTCGGCGACTGAGGCGGACCCACGCCCTATCGTGGGATGCCGGCGCCGATCGCCTCCAGCACGTCCTCCCAGCGGGCGGGATCGGTCTGCCGGAAGAGGCGCGCGCCCGGCAGCCAGGGGCTGTCCGGCCGGCCCGGCGGGTAGCGCCAGTCCGGCTGATGGGCACGGACCGCGACCAGCGTCGGCACCCCCATGGCAAGCGCGGTCGCGACGGTGGCGTTGACCGTCGTGGCGACATGGTCCATGGCCGCGACCTGGGCCGCGAACCCGTCGAAATCGGCCAGCGAATCGACCTCGGGATCGCGGTGGATGGCGACGCCGAACCGCTCCATGGCGAGCGCTCGGTCGGCCGCCGTGTCGCCGTACTGCAGGTCGACGACGAAGAGGTCGCGCCGCATGATGATCGGCGCCCAGGCGTCGAGCGGCAGCTCGACGCGCTGCCCGTCCGGCTTGCGGCTGCGCCAGGCGATGCCGACGATCCGCCGGCCGTCCGCGAGCCGGGCGTAGCGGTCGCGCAGGGCGGCGGCGCGGGCGGGGTCGGGCGACAGCCGGGCGTCGGGACGGGCGGCGACGCCGTCGGTGCGCCAGGCCAGCGCCGGCAGGCGGGTGATCGGCGTCTGGGCGACGATGTCGGACGCGAAGAGCCGCGGGTCGACCGGTGTCGTCGCCGGCACCACCTCGACCCCGGGGAAGCTGCGCGCGAAGAGCGGCGCCAGGCGCGGCGCGCATTCGACGACGAGCTTGCGGCCGGCGGCGATCAGTGGCGGCAGGAATGCCGACGACCAGATCTCGTCGCCGATGCCCTGCTCGCCCCAGATGGCGACCGTCCCGTCGATGGGCGTGCCGTCCCACCAGGGCTGGGGCAGCGGCCGCGGCACGACGAAGGGCTGCTTCCAGTACCACTCGTGCGCTGCCCAGCCTTCGTCCAGGCGGCCCAGGGAGAGCAGGGCGAGCGCGCGATTGAACTGTGCTTCGGCCAGATCGGGCGCCAGGCGCACGGCGGTGTCGGCGGCGGCGAGCGCGCCGGTATTGTCGCCCTGCAGGCGCCGCGCGCTGCCGAGATTGACCCAGGCGGCGATTGCGGTGCGGTCGCGCGCGATGGCGCGGCGCGCGGCGGCCTCGGCCTCGGTGAAGCGGTCGGCGCGGTAGAGCGCCACCGAATAGGTGGTCTGGAGCGCCACGTCGTCGCGCGCGGCGGCGGCGACCGGCTCCAGCACCGCCAGCGCCTTCTCGACCTGGTTGGTGCGCAGCAGCGCGCCCGCCAGCAGGTTGACCGTCGGCAGGTGGCCCGGCCGCAGCCGCAGCGCTGTGGCATAGCTCGTGGCGGCGGCGGCGTGCTCGCCCAACTCGCCCAGCAGCCCTGCCAGCAGCCCGTGCCCGTCGGGGTTGCCGGGCTCGGCCGCGACCAGCGGCTCGACCGCCGCCAGCGCGCCCTTCAGGTCGCGCGCGGCGATGGCGCGGCGGGCCCGCTCGCGCAGCCTTCCGGTATCCGGGCGGCCGGCACCGGGATGACCGGGGGTGGTGATTCGCGTGTCGCTCATCGGCGGCCGGACCTTGGCAAGGCCTGTGCAGCGGCGCAAGCGGCCCCGACATTGCCCGAAGCGGCATGCGGGGTCAGGATGTCCTTGGCCCCTTCGCACGCCCCGAGTGATCCACCTGTCCGCGTCGTCCAGCGCTCCGTCCCGTCCCGCTGCCCGAAATCCGTGGTTCGTCGTCGCCGTCGCCACGATGGTCCAGGCGCTCGCCTCGGCCACCACCCTGTCGGTGCCGACGATCGCGCCGCGGATGGCCGAGATCCTGGGCGTGTCGCCGTCTCTGATCGGCTGGCAGACGACACTCATCTATTCCGGCGGCATGGCGAGCTCGGTGCTGGGCGGCGCCGTCGTCCGGCGGCTGGGTGCCGGCCGCGCCAGCCAGCTGGCGCTGCTGATGGCGGCTGCGGGCGGCGCGCTGGTGATCGGCGGCACGTTGTGGACGATCGCGCTCGGCTCCATCGTCATGGGCCTCGGCTACGGGTTCACCAATCCCGCGGCCTCGCATCTGCTGATGCGCTTCGCCCGCGGGCCGCGCCTCAACCTCATCTTCTCCATCAAGCAGACGGGCGTGCCCTGGGGCGGGATGCTGGCCGGGCTGATGGTGCCCGCGGTCGCCGTCGCGTTCGGCTGGCGCTGGGCGATCGCGGCCGTGGTGGTGCTGGCGCTCGCCATGATCGCCGTCCTCGCCGTCCCGCGACGCCACTGGGACGACGACCGCGATCCCGGCCAGACGCTGCGCCAGAGCCCGTTCGCCGCGGTGGCGCTGGTGTGGCGCATCCCGGCCCTGCGCTACCTCTCCTTCGCGTCGATGGCGCTGTCGCTGACCCAGATGTGCATTCTCGCCTTCATGTCGACGCTGCTCGTCACCGAGGCGGGGTTCGGCCTGGTCGAGGCGGGGGTGGTGGTGGCCGTGCTGCAGGTGGCGGGCGTGCTCGGCCGGGTCGGCTGGGGGCTGGTCGCCGACCGGCTGGGCGACGGCTGCCTCACCCTCTTCGTGCTGGCGCTGCTGGTGGCGGCCGCCTGCCTCGTCACCAGCACCCTGTCGCCCGCTTGGCCCGCCGCCGCCATCTACGTGCTGGGCGCGACTTTCGGGGTGACCGCGGTCGGCTGGAACGGCGTCTACATGGCCGAGGTCGCCCGCCGCGCGCCGCCCGACCGCATCGGCACCGCCACCGGCGGGTCGATGATGCTGACCTTCTCGGGAATCATCTTCGGCCCGGCTGCCTTCGGAA
>JBFWXJ010000424.1:0-5352 GCA_050187535.1 Alphaproteobacteria bacterium
CGTGGAAGACATCGCCGATGTCGACGCGTCCGTCGCGGACGAGGTCGAACTGCCGGTTCGGGGCGCCCCGATCGTAGTCGATGGACAGGCGAACGCGGCCGCCGGTCGCCCGCTCGATCGCCCGGCCCCAGCCGGGCAGCAGCGTGCGATTGACCTCGTGCTCGGGCGGGACCCAGGTCGACACGCGCAACACGGTCTGGGCTCTCGCGCCCGGCTCCTGCGCATAGGCGCAGAGCACGAGGCCCAGCAGGGCGGCGGCGATCAGGCGGAACGGCGTCATGGGTCGGGCGTTCTGCTGGCCCGGAGTGTGGCCCGCCGCCGGCGACGACACAATGCCGGCGGCGCCGTCTGGCGACCGGCGGATGAGCTTGTTATGAAGCGCCGGAAGTCAGCCATCCGACTTTCCTCCCCGGCCGGCGCAGGATCGCGGCCGAAGGAACGTTATAGGCTCGCCCGGTCGCCGTTCGATCGGAAAGGACGACGGTTGGACGCATCGGAACGACGACCCCATCTGCGCGCTCGCCGGTTCCTGGCGCTGGCCCTGCTGCTACCCGCCGCCTGTACGCTCGATCCGGGCGTCCCGCCGCCATCGACGCCGACCCAAGCCGGTTGGCGCGGGCCCGCGCCCGCCGAAGGCGTGCCACCGCCGCCGGACTGGTGGCACGCCTTCGGCTCGGCCGAGCTCGACCGGCTGTCCGAGGCGGCGCAGGCCGGCAATCTCGACATCGCCGCAGCGGTGGCGCGCATCGAGCAGGCGGACGCCCAGGTGCGCGCCGCCGGTGCGCCGCTGCTGCCGGCGCTCGACCTCTCGATCAACGCGGCGCGCAGCCGGCAGGGCGGCGGAGTCGTCGCGAACCGCATCGGCCTGACCTTGTCGGCCAGTTACGAGATCGACTTCTGGGGCAAGAACCGGGCGGGGCAACGGGCGGCCGAGTGGACGGCGGCGGCCACCCGCTACGATCGCGAGACGGTGGCGCTGACCGTCGCCGCCGGCGTCGCCAATGCCTATCTCCAGCTGCTGGCCGCCCAGGACCGCATGAAGACGGCCGAGGCCAATCTCGGCATCGCGCAGCGCGGCCTCGACGCGATCCGCGCGCGCAACAGCGTCGGCACCGCGACGGCCCTCGACGTGGCGCAGCAGGAGAGCGTCGTCCTCCAGCAGCGCGCCGCCGTGCCACCCCTGCGCCAGCAGATCCGCCAGAACGGCAATGCCCTGGCGATCCTGACGGGGCGGCCGCCGGCCGACCTCGACGTCGCCGGAGGCAGCCTCTACGCGCTGGCGGTGCCCGCCGTGGCGGCCGGCCTGCCGTCCGAGCTGCTGGTGCGACGGCCGGACATCCGCCGATCGGAGGCGGCACTGCGCGCGGCCGAGGCCGACGTGGTGGTCGCCCGCGCCGCCCTGTTCCCATCGATCTCCCTGACCGCATCGGGCGGTTACCAGAGCACGGCACTCGCCTCGCTATTCGGCCCCGGCGCAGCCGCCTGGTCGGTCGGCGCGGGACTGCTGCAGCCGCTCTTCGACGGCGGCCGGCTGGAGGCGCAGCTCGCGCAGCAGCGCGCCCGCTTTGGCGAATTGCTCCAGAGCTACCGCCAGACCGTGATCGGCGCCTTCCGCGACGTCGAGGACGCCCTCGTCGCGATCCAGGAGACCGCCCAGCAGGAGCGCCTGCAGGAAGCGGTCGTCGCCACCGCGCGGCGCGCCTTCGACATCTCGACCGCGCGCCTGAGGGAGGGAACCATCGATCTCCTGACGCTGCTCAACACGCAGCAGACGCTGTTCCAGGCCCAGGACCAGCTTACCCAGCTCCGCCTCGCCCGCCTGCAGGCGGCGGTCGGGCTCTACCAGGCGCTGGGCGGCGGCTGGAACGATGCGGGCGTGGCGGTGCCGCAGTGAGGCGCGTGCTGCGCTGGCTGGTCGGCCTGCTCGTCGTCGCCGCCATCGCGGCCGGCATCGCCTATGTCCTGACCGGCCGCGGCCCGCCCGCCTCGACCCAGCGGCCGAGCCGCTCCGCGATGATGGGTGGCGGGCCGATCCCGGTGCTGGCCCAGCAGGTGCGTCGCACCGACGTCCCCATCCGCCTCGACGCCGTCGGCACGGTGCAGGCGCTCAATACGGTTACGGTCAGGCCGCAGGTCGAGGGCCAGCTCATCTGGATCGGGTTCCGCGAGGGCCAGGACGTGCGCAAGGGCGACCTTCTGGCCCAGATCGATCCGGCGACGTTCAAGGCGGCGCTCGACCAGGCGGAGGCCAAGAAGTCGCAGGACCAGGCGAACCTCGCCAACGCCCGGCTCGACTACGACCGCTACGCCCGCCTCGCGCGGACCGACTACGCGACAAAGCAGCAGGCGGACACCCAGCGTGCGCTGGTGGCCCAGCTCGAAGCGCAGGTGCGCGCCGACCAGGCGGCGATCGATAACGCGAAGACCCAGCTCGGCTACGCCACGATCACGGCACCGATCGACGGGCGCACCGGCCTCAGGCTGGTCGACGAGGGCAACATCGTCGGCGCCTCGACGACGACCGGCATCGTCACCATCACCCAGGTGCAGCCGATCTCCGTGCTCTTCACGGTGCCGCAGCAGTTCCTGCGGCAGGTCAACGCCGCCGTCGCCGCCGGCCCGGTGCCGACCGAGGCCCTGGATTCCGACAACCGTACCGTTCTCGACACCGGCACGCTGGAGGTCGTCGACAACCTCGTCGACGCCAACACCGGCACCGTGAAGATGAAGGCGACCTTCCCGAACGCCAACCGCCAGCTCTGGCCGGGACAGTTCGTCAACATCCGCATGCAGACCGGCCTGCGCAAGGACGCCCTCGTGGTACCGACCGCCGCCGTCCAGCGGGGGCCCCAGGGTGCCGTCGTCTACGTCATCGGGCAGGACGACACGGTGGCGGTCAAACCGGTCGCCGTCGTGCAGCAGGACGAGATGCAGGCCGTGCTGGGCGACGGGCTGACCGGCGCCGAGCGCGTCGTCACCTCCGGCTTCACGCGGCTGACCAACGGCAGCCGGGTGCAGGTCTCCGCCCCCGGCTCGCCCGAAGCCGGCGGGCCGCCCCGCGGCCCCCGCCAGGGCGGACAAGGCGCGGGTGGGCAAGGCGCGGGTGGGCAGGGACGGGGCCGCCGCGGGCCGCAGCAGGAGGGGACGGCGCCACCGCCTTCGGCCGGACAGCCGGCCGACGCGGCTCCCGCCTCCGCCGCGCCTTCCGGTCGCCGGCCGGCGCAATGAACGTCTCCGCGCCGTTCATCCACCGGCCGATCGCGACCTCGCTGCTCGGCTTCGCGGTGCTGCTCTGCGGGCTGCTCGGCTACTGGCAGCTCCCGGTGTCGGCCCTGCCGCAGGTGGACTTTCCGACGGTGCAGGTGACGACCCGTCTGCCGGGCGCCAGCCCGGAGACGATGGCCGCCCTCGTGACCGCGCCGCTCGAGCGCCAGCTCGGGCAAATCCCGTCGCTGACCGCCATGACGTCGACCAGCGGCTTCGGCATCAGCCGGGTGACACTGCAGTTCGACCTCGGCCGCGACATCGACGGCGCCGCCCAGGACGTGCAATCCGCCATCAACGCCGCCAACTCGACGCTGCCGCGCACCCTTCCCTACCCGCCGACCTATGCCAAGGTGAACCCGGCCGACGCGCCGATCGTCACGGTGGCGCTGACCTCCGACACCCAGCCGCTGCGCAGCCTCAGCGACGTCGCCGACACGCTGATGGCCCAGCGCCTCAGCGAGGTCGTCGGCGTCGGCGCGGTCAGCGTGCAGGGCAGCGTGCGGCCGGCGGTGCGCGTGCAGGCGGACCTCGCCCGGCTCGCGTCCTATGGTCTCGCGCTCTCGGACCTGCGGACGTCCATCGTCGCGGCCAACCAGCAGGGCCCCAAGGGATCGCTCGACGGCCGCTTCCAGGCCTACACGATCTCGGCCAACGACCAGATCACGGCGGCTGCGGCCTATCGCGACGTGATCATCGCCTACCGCAACAACGCCCCGATCAGGGTCGGCGACGTGGCGACGATCGTCGAGGGGTTCGAGAACACCCGCGTCGGCGCGGCGTACCAGGGCAAGCCCGCGGTCATCATCGACATCCTGCGCCAGCCCGGGGCCAACGTCGTCGAGACGGTGACGCGGCTGGAGGAGGAGCTGCGGAAGCTCCGCGCGCTGCTGCCCGCCGGCGTCGACCTGACGGTCGTCGCCGACCGCACCGAGACGATCCGCGCCTCGATCCACGAGGTGCAGTTCACGCTCGTGCTCAGCGTCGGCCTCGTGGTGCTGGTGGTGCTGCTGTTCCTGCGGACGCTGCGCGCCACGCTGATCGCCGGCATCGTCCTGCCGCTCTCGCTGATCTCCACCTTCGGGGCGATGTGGTTGTGCGGCTTCAGCCTCGACAACCTGTCGCTGATGGCGCTGACGATCGGCACCGGCTTCGTCGTCGACGACGCGATCGTCATCATCGAGAACATCGTCCGCTACATGGAGAAGGGCGAGAGCCCGATGGAGGCCGCCTTCAAGGGCGCGCGCGAGATCGGCTTCACCGTCGTCTCGCTCACCATGTCGCTTGTCGCGGTCTTCATCCCCCTGCTCTTCATGTCCGGTCTCGTCGGCCGCATGTTCCGCGAGTTCGCGCTGACGCTGACGCTGGCGGTCGTGCTGTCGATGGTCGTCTCGCTGACCATGACGCCGATGCTGTGCAGCCGGCTGCTGAAGGCCGGGCACCATCACGGCGGCTCCGGACGCATCGCGCGCCTGGCGGACAAGGGCGTCGACGCCCTCATCGAGGCCTATCGCCGTACCCTCGTGATCGTGCTGCGGCATCGCGCGCTGACCATGCTCGTCACGGCGGCGACGCTGGCCGCCACGGTCTATCTCTACGTCGTCATGCCGAAGGGCTTCCTGCCGGCCCAGGACACCGGCGCCATCGTCGCGGTCACGGAAATGGGCGAGGACGTCTCCTTCACCGAGCTGAAGCGCATCCAGGCCGAGGTGGCGACGGCGGTCGAGGGCGATCCGGACGTCGCAAACGTCGTCTCGGTGATCGGCGTGGGCATCATCAACCCCACGCCCAACACCGGCCGCCTCACCATCACCCTGAAGCCGCATGCGAGCGGGCGGCCGCCGGTCGACACGATCATCGCGCGCCTGGAGCGCAGGCTGGCCACGATCCCGGGCGTCGCCGTCTACTTCCGCCCGGTCCAGGACATCCAGATCGACACCCGCTCGGCCCTCGCCCAGTACCAGTACACGCTGGTCGGGACGGACGCCGGCGAGCTGTCGCAGTGGTCGCGCCGTCTCGTCGAGGAGATCGGCCGCGCGCCGCAGCTGCGCAACGTCGTCAGCGACCTGCGCGAGAACGGGCTGGGCG
>JBFWXJ010000425.1:0-5340 GCA_050187535.1 Alphaproteobacteria bacterium
GTCGTGGGCCAGCGCCGGCCAGGGCGGCAGGTGGTTCGGCCGCGGCGGCGCAGTGCCGGCCGGCCAGGGCGGCTGGAATGTGCAGGGGATGCCGCCGATGCCGTCGGCGGCCAGATCCGCGCCTGTCAGCACCGCCAGCACGCCCGGCACCGCCGCCGCATCGGCCGCATCGACCGCGAGGATGCGCGCATGGGCATGCGGCGAGCGTACCATCCACGCATGCGCCAGCCCGTCCGGGGTGTAGTCGTCGACGAAGCGACCGGAGCCGACGAGCAGCGCCTGGTCCTCCTTCCGGCGCACCGCCTGACCGATGCCGAACTGACCCATCAAGGACTCCGCTGTTCTCGGCCCTCTCCACCCTTCAGGGGGGAGAGGGAGGGGACCCATTGCGCAGCAATGGGGAGGGTGAGGTAGGCGGGCTCCGGCGGATGCCCCACCTCACCCCGACCCTCTCCGCCCCCATGGGGCAGAGAGGGAGGCGACGGTCCGGTGTCATCGGCCGGCCGCCAGATGCTCGACGAACCAATCCCTCGCGGCGGCGCTCGCCTCGGCCAGGCGGTTGACGTAGGGGTCGAAATGGCCGCCGGGCAGCAGCACCAGCTTCTTGGGCTGCAGCGCCCGCTCATAGGCTTCGAGCATCAGGTCGGGCGGCGTCAGGCGATCATGCGGGGCGACCACCATGAGGAGCGGGGTCGGCGAGATGCGCGGCACGTAGATGCCGGGCTCGTACTCGCGCGCCATCTCCAGCGTGCGCAGCGTCACCTCGTTGCGCCAGGTGGGCGCGATCGCCCGCGTGCCGTCGAAGAACTCCCAGCAGTCGCGCCCCGGGAGGGCGCAGGGCGTGGCGGGGTCCTCGGCGACGACGGTGAAGGTGCCGGGCGCCTCGCCGCGGAAGCGGGCCTCCCGGTCGGCGTCGAAGCGGGCGAGCAGGGCCGGCACCTGGTCGGGCCGCACGCGGCGCCGGCCGCTCTCGGCGCCGCTGATATGCGGCACCTGGGCGACGACGCATTTCACCCGGCGGTCGATCGCCGCCACGACCAGCACGTGTCCGCCCGAATAGCTGGTGCCCCAGATGCCGATGCGCTCGCGGTCGGTCTCGGGCAGCAGGGTGGCGCAGGTGATGGCGTGGCGGTAGTCGCGGACCTGCGCCCAGGGGTCCATCTCCTGGCGCGGCTCGCCGTCGCTGGCGCCGAGGTTGCGGTGGTCGTAGACGAGCGCGTTCATGCCGGCCGCCGCGAAGGCTTCGGCGAACCCCTGCAGGTGCTGCTCCTTCACGGCCGAGAAACCGTGCGCCATGACGATCGTCGGCGCCGGCCCGGCGACACCGGCCGCCCGGTAGAACCAGCCGCGCAGCGTCGTGCCGTCGGCGTCGAAGGCGATATCGCGGCGTTCCATCGGCTTATTCCCGACGGACCTTCACGTCCTTGCCGAGCAGCATGCTGTCGCACACGACGCCCTTGCCGTCCCCGGTGGTGCCGAGCACGACCTGGATGCGAAACATCGAATCGACCGTCTCGTCCCAGCTCTCGTCGATGCGGAACTGGTCAAGGCGCGGGTAGGAGAAGAAGGAGGCCCAGACCGAGGCGGGGCGATAAGGCTCGCCCGTATCCGGATGGACGTCGGCCGCTTCCTTCAGCGCGGAGACGATGGCGCGGCAGCGTGCCTCGCTCGGTGGCGCGTCCTCGGCGTAGGCGTAGACGTTGATCCGGCCGTCCTGGACGTTGACCGACCCGCCGAAGCCGAGCGGCCGGCCGGTCGTGTTGACGTAGGCTTCGAGGCGCGCCAGCGACAGCTCGATCAGTGTCGCCGGCGTGTTGCGCAGCGTCTCCAGGATGGCGTCCGGCTTCTGCGCGGCCGCGGGGAGTGCCGCCAGCATCGTGGTGGCGAGGGCGAAGCGGCGCATCAGTGGCCGAGCTCGCGCATGGCGCCGTCGAGGCCGGCCAGCGTCATCGGGAACATGCGCCCCTCCATCAGCTTGCGCAGCATGTCGATCGACTGCAGGTAGGACCAGCGCTCCTGCGGCACCGGGTTGAGCCAGACGGCGTGCGGGTACTGGCCGAGGATGCGCTCCATCCACACCTGACCCGCCTCCTCGTTCCAGTGCTCGACGCTGCCGCCGGGCTGGACGATCTCGTAGGGGCTCATGCTGGCGTCGCCGACCAGGATCACCTTGTAGTCGCTGGCATAGGTGCGCAGCACCTCGGCGGTCGGCGTGCTCTCGACGTGGCGGCGCTGCGCGCTCTTCCACAGCCGCTCATAGACGCAATTGTGGAAGTAATAGAACTCCATGTGCTTGAACTCGGTGCGCGCGGCCGAGAAAAGGCGCTCGCAGAGGCGGATGTGGTCGTCCATCGAGCCGCCGATGTCGAGCAGCAGCAGCACCTTCACCGTGTTGTGCCGCTCCGGCACCATCTTGAGGTCGAGCCAGCCGGCATTGCGCGCGGTGCCTTCGACGGTGCCCGGCAGGTCGAGCTCGTCGGCGGCACCCTCGCGGGCGAAGCGGCGCAGTCGGCGCAGGGCCAGCTTGATCTCGCGCGTGCCGATCACGACGCTGTCGTCGAGATCCTTGAAGTCGCGTCGGTCCCAGACCTTCACCGCCCGGCGATGGCGGGATTGGTCCTGGCCGATGCGGACACCCTCAGGGTTGTAGCCATGGGCGCCGAAGGGCGAGGTGCCGGCCGTGCCGATCCACTTGCTGCCGCCCTGGTGGCGCCCCTTCTGCTCCTCCAGGCGCTGCTTCAGGGTCTCCATCAGCTTGTCCCAGCCGCCGAGCGCCTGGATCTGCGCCATCTCCTCGGGCGTCAGCACCTTCTCGGCCAGCTTGCGCAGCCATTCCTCGGGAATCTCGGCCGCGATGGCGCCGTCGATCCCGTCGATGCCCTTGAAGACCCGGCCGAAGACGCGGTCGAAGCGGTCGATGTGCCGCTCGTCCTTCACCAGGGCCGCGCGCGCGAGGTAGTAGAACTCCTCGACGTCGTGGGCGATGACGTCCGCTTTCATTCCTTCGAGCAGCGTCAGGTACTCGCGCAGGCTGGCCGGCACACGCGCTTCCCTCAGCTCGGCGAAGAAGCGGAAGAACATCGGCCGGCTACTTCCGCTCGCGCCGGTTCAGGAACGCCAGGCGCTCGAACAGGTGCACGTCCTGCTCGTTCTTGAGCAGCGCGCCGTGCAGCGGCGGGATCAGCTTGGCGGGGTCGCGCTGCTTCAGCACCTCGGGCGGGATGTCGTCGATCATCAGCAGCTTGATCCAGTCCAGCAGCTCGGACGTCGACGGCTTCTTTTTGAGGCCGGGCACCTCGCGGACCTCGTAGAACATCGTCATCGCCTCGCGCACGAGGTCGTGGCGCAGGTCGGGGAAATGGACCTCGACGATGCGCTCCATCGTCTCGCGGTCGGGGAAGCGGATGTAGTGGAAGAAGCAGCGGCGCAGGAAGGCGTCCGGCAGCTCTTTCTCGTTGTTCGAGGTGATGACGACGATCGGGCGGACCTTGGCCGCCACCGTCTCGCCCGTCTCGTAGACATGGAACTCCATCCGGTCGAGCTCGAGCAGCAGGTCGTTCGGGAACTCGATGTCGGCCTTGTCGATCTCGTCGATCAGCAGCACCGGCGCGATCTCGGCCGTGAAGGCGTCCCACAGCTTGCCGCGCTTGATGTAGTTGCGGATGTCGTGGACGCGCGCGTCGCCGAGCTGACCGTCGCGCAGGCGGGCGACGGCGTCGTACTCGTAGAGGCCCTGCTGCGCCTTGGTGGTCGACTTGATGTGCCAGGGAATCAGCGGCCGGTCGAGCGCGCGGGCGATCTCGTGGGCGAGGATGGTCTTGCCCGTCCCGGGCTCCCCCTTCACCAGCAGCGGGCGCTGCAATGCGACCGCGGCGTTGACCGCGACCATCAGGTCGGGGGTCGCGATGTAGCTGTCGGTGCCGGAAAAGCGCATCGGGGAGGCCATCGGAAGGGGCGGGGATCGGGATACCAGTGTGCGGGAAAGCCCGCCGGCTGCCAACCGCGTCAGCGTGCCACGACGACGCGGTGAACGCCGATGCCGAGCACCGCGATGCCGCCCATCAGCGCCGCCATGGTCGCCGTGTCCTCGCCGATCGCCGAAGTGGCGAAGCGGCCGGCGAGCGCCCCCATGGCGGATTGGCCCGCACCGATCATCGCCGACACGGTGCCCGCCCGCTCCGGCAGGGCGGAGAGGGCGGCCGCGATCGCATTGATGCCGACGAAGCTGAGCGCGGTCTTGAAGACGAAGAGGGCGGCCAGGAACCCGGCGAGCCCGCCCGAATCGGTCGCCGCGACCAGGACCAGCAGGACGCATGACGCCGCCAGGACGGGCGAGGCGCGCCGGATCAGCGACTCCGATCCCAGCCGCACCACGAGACGGCCGTTGATCGCCGCCCCCAGCACGAGGCCGCCCACCTCGATCATGATGATGAAGCCGAAGAGTTCCGCCGGCACGCCGCGGCCCTCGATCATCACGAAGGGCGAGGCGCAGACGAAGACCATGACCGAGGTCGTGAGCACGATGTTGGCGGCGATGTAGCCGGCGCAGACGCGATGCCGAGCGACGTCGCGGTAGAAGCCGACGATCCGCCACACCGGCAGCCGGACGCGGCGCTCGGGCGGGTTGGTCTCCGGCAGCCTGAACCAGGCGAGCACCAGCATCGCCGCACCGAACGCCACCATCGCGGCCGGCACGACGCGCCAGCCGGCATGGACCAGGATCTGCGCGGTGACCAGCGGGGCGGCGATCGGCATCGTGCCCATCAGGCTCGTCATGTAGGAGAGCTGGCGGGCGGCGGCGTCGCGGTCGTGCAGGTCGCGGATGACCGCGCGGATGATCACAGCTGCCGACGAGGCGCCCAGCCCCTGGACGAAGCGCCAGAGTGCCAGGTCGGCAAGGCTGTCGGCCGCGGCGACGGCGGCGCTGGCCAGGGTGAAGAGGGCGATGCCGCAGAGATAGGGCGGCCGGCGGCCGAACCGGTCCGACAGCGGCCCGTAGACGAGCTGGCCCACGGCCATGCCGCCCATGAAGGCGCCGAGCGCCACCTGCGCCTCGCCCGGGCCGACGCCGAATACGGCGGCGAGACTCGGCAGCAGCGGCAGGAAGCCGTCGACGGCGAGAGCGCCGAAGGCGCTGAGCCCGGCGAGGAGGACGATGCCCGGCGGCGGCCGGGCGGCAGGTGGGGTCAAGGGGCGGGGTCCGGCAGGTGAGGCCGCGATGATACATGGCGAGCCGCCGTCATGGAGAACGGCCAGGGGAAACGACGGGACGCGCCCCGGCGACCCGACTCGTGGTAGCGAAGGCGGGTCGCCCCGAGGAGGCCAGATCGGAAGAGCACA
>JBFWXJ010000426.1:0-5309 GCA_050187535.1 Alphaproteobacteria bacterium
TGATGCGCCGCGTGAAGCTGCCCAGGGGCGGCGCCCTGACCATCGACGAGGCCGAGGCGGCGACCCTGATCGACGTGGACGCCGAGGAGTCGCGGGCTGCGCCGCCGGCGCTCAATCGGGCGGCGGTGCCGGCGGTGGCGGCCGCCCTGCGCCTGCGCGGGATCGGCGGCCAGGTGCTGGTCGACTTCGTGCGCGGCGGCGGCGCCAAGGATCGCGACGCGGTCGTCGCGGCGCTGCGGGCGGCGGTGGCCGACGATCCGGAGCCGGTCGAGATCGCCGGTTGGTCGCGCCTCGGGCTGCTGGAGCTGACGCGCCGCCGCTCGCGGCCGTCCCTTGCATCGCTGCTGGCCGCCCCCATGTCCGATCGGCCCGCGGCGGTCGTCGCCCGTGCCTACGACGCGCTGCGCGCCGCGGCGCGGACCGGCGCGGGTGCCGGCGTTTCGACCGTCGCGATCACCGCCGGCCGCGAGGTCGCCGATGCGCTGACCGGACCGCTCGCCGAGGATCTTGCCGCGCTCGCCGCTGCCGCCGCGGTCCGGCTCGATGTGGTGCGCGACCCCACGTTGGGTCCGACCGATTTCCGGGCGGCGCCGTCGCGGCCCCAGGGAGGACGGGAATGACCGACGAGACGCAACGGCGCATGGCCGCCTGTCCGATCTGCGGCCGGCCGACGGTCGACGAGCATCGCCCGTTCTGCTCCGCCCGGTGCCGGCGCGTCGACCTCGGCCGCTGGTTCGGCGAGGCCTACCGCGTGCCGGCAGCCGAGGGTCCGGACGACGACGAGCCCGAGCCCGATCAGCGATAGCCGAGGCCGCGCGGCAAGGCCGTCGACAGCGCCGGGACGAAGGTGACGAGGCCGAGCACCACGATCTCGGCCAGCAGCAGCGGCCAGACCTGCCGCATCAGCCGGGCGATGCCGACCTTGGCGATGCCGTCGACGACGAAGAGGCAGAGGCCCATCGGCGGCGTCAGCAGCCCGATCATCAGGTTCAGCACGACGACCATTGCGAAATGGATCGGGTCGATGCCGAGGTGGCTGGCGATCGGCGCCAGGATCGGCACCAGCACGATCATCGCCGCCATGCCCTCGATCAGGCATCCGACGATCAGGAGCAGCACGTTGACGAGGATGAGGAAGCGGATCGGGTCGTGCGCCTCGCCGAGGATGAAGGCGGCGAAGCGCTGCGGCACCTGATCGGTCGTCAGCATCCAGTTCAGCAGATTGGCGGCGGCGATGATGAAGAGGATCACCGCCGACAGCAGCATGGTCGCCGCGAAGATGCGCACCAGTGCGGCGATCGTCAGGGTGCGCAGCACGAAGAGACCGATGACGAGCGCGTAGAGCACGGCGACCGCGGCCGCCTCGGTCGGCGTGACGATCCCGCCCAGGATGGTGGCGAGGATGATGACCGGCATCAGCAGCGGGATGATGCCCTGGCGCAGCGCCGCCGCGACGTCGCCCAGGGTCGCGCGCGGAGCCGGCGCGGGGGCGGTGCGGCGGACGCGGAGATAGACGATCGCGGCGAGCGCGCCGCCCAGCAGCAGGCCCGGCACGACCCCCGCGAGAAAGAGGGCCGCGACCGATTCCCCGACGATCAGCGCATAGATGATCATGGGGATGCTGGGCGGGATGATCGGGCCGATGACTGCGGCGGACGCGATCAGGGCGGCGGCGAAGTCCCGCCGGTAGCCCTCGCGCTCCATCTCCGGGATGAAGACGCGGCCCAGCGCCGACGCGTCGGCGACGGCCGAGCCGGAGATGCCGGCGAAGATGACCGACGAAAGGATCGCGACCTGGCATAGACCGGTGCGGACATGGCCGACGAAGGCGGCGGAGAGGCGGATGATCCGCTGGGTGATGCCGCTCTCGTTCATCAGCTCGCCCGCCAGGATGAAGAGCGGGATGGCCATGATGGGGAAGGAGTCGAGCCCGGTGAACAGCCGCTGCCCGATCAGCATCGCCGGCAGCCCGCGCTCCCAGGCGATCCAGCCGCAGACCAGGACGATCGAGAAGGAGATCGGCAGGCCGACGAGCAGGACGCCGGCGAGGAAGCCGACCGACAGGCCGCTCATGCCGGGCGCCCGGCGGCCAGCCTGCGCAGGTCGCCCGCGAGGTGGCGCACGGCCTCGATCGCGAGCAGCACGGCCGCGGTCGGCATCGCGGCGAAGACCCAGGCCATGGGTACGCCGCTGCTCGGCGCGTCCATGAAGCCCAGCATCGACGTCAGCACGTATCCGGCCCGCCAGATCACCCATGCGACGCCCAGCGTCAGCAGGTGGCAGAGCACGCGCAGGGGCAGCAGGGCGCGCGGCGGCAGCATGTCGACGAGCAGGGTGATCGCCACATGCGCGCCGGCGCGATAGGCGAGCGCGATGCCGATCATGGTCCCCCAGACCATGGCGTAGCGGGAGATTTCCTCGGCCCAGATGAGCGGTGCCCCGAAGAAGTAGCGGAGCACCGCGTTGCCGATGGCCAGCGCGAACATGACGAAACCGGCCGCCGCGAGGAGGCCGGTCGTCGTCGCGTCGTAGAGCCGCGCGATCACCCTCAGTTGGCCAGCTCCGCCTCGACGGCCGCCACCGCCTGCTGCGCGCTCTCGACCCAGCCGGGTTCGATCGCGCCCTTGAGCCACGCCAGGACGGGCGGTTGCGCGGCGGCGCGGAACTGCTCCAGCTCGGCGGCGGTCGGCTTGTAGATCTTCATGCCGTGCCGCGCCAGCTCGGCCACGCCGGCGGCCGAGGTGAACTGCTGGATGCCGCGGCCGACGTCCTGCGCCACGACCGCGTTGCGCCGGATGAGGGCGCGGTCCTCGGGCGACATCTTCTGGAACAGCGCGTCGCTCATGATGAGGAAGTCGGTGCCGTAGACATGCTGGTCCAGGGTCATGAACTGCTGCATCTCGTAGAACTTGTTCGAGAGGATGATGGCGACGGGGTTCTCCTGGCCGTCGACCACCTTCGTCTTGAGCGCGCCCGGCGTTTCCGGCCACGCGACCGGGGTCGGGATGGCCCCCAGCCCTTTCATCATCTCGACGTAGAGCGGCAGCTGCTGCACGCGGATCTTGAGGCCCTTGAGGTCGGCCGGCGCCCGGATCTCGCGCACCGAGTTCGTGAAGTTGCGGAAGCCGATCTCGCCATAGGCGAGGATGCGCAGCCCCGTCTTCTTCAGGCAATGATCAGCGAGCTTCCTGCCGAACGGCCCGCCCAACGTCCGCCAGGCGACCGGTGCCGACGAGAAGAGGAACGGCAGGTCGAGGACGGCGGCCTCCTTGCAGTAGTTGCCGAAGACGCCCGAGACCATGGCGAGCTCGAGGGCGCCGGCCTGCGCCTGGGCGACCAGCTCGACCTCGCCACCGAGCTGGCTCGCCGGATAGAGCTGGACCTTCATCCGTCCGCCCGACTCCGCCTCGACGAGGTTCTTGAAGACGTCGCCGGCCGCGCCCTTCTGCGATATCCGCCAGTCGGCCGGATTGACATGGGCGAGCTTCAGGGTCGTCTGCGCCGCCGCCGCGGAGGCAGCCGCCGCGCCCAGGACCGCGGCGCCCAGCACCGCCGTCCACCGTTTCCATCCGTGCTTCATTTCGTTCCTCCCTCCGTTGTCGATGGTCATGCTGCGAAGCGGTGCTCCGGCAGGCCCTGCATCCCCGGCTCCAGCGCCAGCACGGCGCCTGCCCAGGGTTCCGCTGCCAACTGCTGCGGCGTCAGGAACTTTCGCGCCGTCGTGACGTAGAGCGTCTCCAGGTCGCGGCCGCCGAAGCAGGGGCAGGTCGGGTTGGTCACCGGCAGCGCGATGCTGCGCTCGCGGCGGCCGCTCGGGTCCAGGCGGTCGATGCGACCGCCGGCGAAGATCGCCGTCCAGACGAAACCTTCGGCATCGACGCAGGCGCCGTCCGGCCGCTCGCGCGCGTCCGTGTAGTCGACGAAGACTCGCCGGCCGGAGAGGCGGCCGGCCGCGGCGTCCAGGTCGAAGGCCCAGGTGACGAAGCGGCGGGTGTCGGAGAAGTAGAGGGTGCGCTGGTCGGGTGATACCGCGACGCCGTTCGACACGATGATTCCGTCCGCATGGCGCTCGACGGTGCCGTCGGGGTGGACGCAGTAGAGGGCGCCGTTCGGCTCGGCCAGGCCCACGTCCATGGTCCCGACCCAGAACCGCCCCTGCCCGTCGCAGCGGCCGTCGTTGAGCCGGGTCCCGCGCCCGGCTCCCTCGACGGCGAGGAAGGGCGCGAGCGCGCCGGTCGTCGGCTCGAAGAAGTGGAGGGCCGCATCCAGCGCCACCAGGAAGCCGCCGTCGCGGCGCAGCGCCACGGACCCGATCAGGCCGCGGGGCAGCCTATGGCGCTCGTGCGCGCCGGTGGCGGGGTCCAGGCTCTGGAGGCAGGGGCCCTCGACGTCGATCCACCAGAGTCGGCCAGTGGGCGCGCACCACAGCGGCGTCTCGCCCAGCATGTCGCCGGCGCCGACGGCGCACCGCACCTCCATGGGCGTGCCTCCCTCCGGCCGCCGTTGCGGCGGCTCCCTCGCGCTTCTTCTGGCGTCGGAATGTACTAACTCGTTCGTTAGTGTCAATCGAGGCGTCGTCGATGGCACCGGCTTGATCGCTGCCGTGTGAGCCGGTATGGCCGCGACGGGCAGGGGAAGGGCAGGGGCCGGAATGGCGGGACGCGCGAAGGCGGGGCGGACGCGGACCAACGATCCGGAGCGCACCCGGCGCGACATCCTCGACGTGGCGCTCAGCGAGTTCGCGACGCATGGCCTGAGCGGGGCGCGGATCGACGCGCTGGCGGAGCGCACGCGCACCAGCAAGCGGATGATCTACTACTATTTCGGCAGCAAGGAGGGGCTGTACCTGGCCGTCCTCGAGGAGGCCTACCGGCGCATCCGTGCCGACGAGAGCACGCTGGACCTCGGCCATCAGGCGCCGCTCGACGGGCTGGCCGCGCTCGTGCGCTTCACCTTCGACTACGAGAACGCCAACGCCGACTTCATCCGCGTGGTGATGGTCGAGAACATCCATCACGGCCGCTACATCGCGAAGTCGGAGACGATCCGGCAGCTCAACAACGCGGCGATCCTTGCGCTGGAGGACATCTGCCGCCGCGGCACCGCCGCCGGCGTGATGCGGCCGGACATCGACCCGATCGACCTGCACATGTCGATCAGCGCGCTCTGCTTCTTCAACGTCTCCAACCGCCACACCTTCGGCACCATCTTCGGCCGCGACATGGCGGGGCCCGAGGCGCTCGCCCGCCGCCGCGAGATCGTGACGGAGACGATCCTGCGCTACGTGGCGCCGGAGGGCTGGCGGGCCT
>JBFWXJ010000427.1:0-5274 GCA_050187535.1 Alphaproteobacteria bacterium
GCGCAGCTGGACGGCCGTCGACAGCTTGTTGACGTTCTGGCCGCCCGGACCCGAGGCGAGCACGAAGCTCTCCTCGATCTCGCGCTCGTCGATCGCGATGGTGGGGGTGACGGGAATCAGCGCCAAGACATCGGACCTTCCTGGCTGGCAGGGACACACCCATCAGCGCCGCTTGCGGCGCCGTGCGGGGATGATCGCTCGTAAGAGGGCGGCAGCTTCGTCCAAATCGATGCGGCAGCCGGTATCGTCCATATGGTCGATCGCCGCCTCCAGCCTCCGCACGGCTTCCTCGGGCACCTCATGTCGCCCGTCGCGCCGGAGATGCGGCAGGATGAGCACGATCGCATCCAGATACCGTGCGCGCAGCGCCGCGGGGTTGCGATCGAGGCGGGTCGCGTTCGACGTGACGTGGCGGGCCAGATCGGCCAGAGCTCGACAGGCCGCATGCGCCTCGCCGATCGCCCCGGCAATACTGATAGCCGGGACCGATTCTGATCGAAGCATAGCATGTACGGCGCTGTCGACGAGTGACCGTGCGTGCACCGCGAACAGCTCCAGGACCAGCTCCATGCTGGTTCCCGAGGTGAAGTGCAGTGCGTCGCGTGCCTTCTCCAGCAGGGGCATGGCGAGATCAAAGCGGTGTCGGGCGGCGGCGATCCGTGCCGCATCGATCTTGAGGCCGATCGCGTCGATCGCCCTACCGTGGCTGACGCGCCGCGCGTTGACCGCTAGTAGCGCCTCGATCCGCTGCAGCTCCGGGGACTGCGCGTCCAGCGCGCCTGGGAGCAGGATCGCCAGCGCGTCGCCGGGGCGCGCCCGCCGGGCGGAGGATCGCTGCGCCCGGCGCGCCATGTCGAGCCGCAAGCGAATCAGGCTGCCGATGCCGCGCCCGCCCAGGACAGGCGACAAGGCGGACCCGGCGCCGCAATGCACGAGGCGCCGCTCAATGCGCTCAGCCTGCGCGAACGCCGCGAGAGCCTGGCCGGGCGAGCCTGCGAGATGGAGAGCTTCGGCATAGCGCACCAGCAGCTTACCGCGCGCCGCCGCGAAGTCGTTGTCGGAGCGCCCGCCCGCTCCGAGCTGGCCGTTGAGAAGGTCGGCCCTGATCCGGCGCACGATCTCGAGGACGCCGCGGAGCCCACGCGAGCGATGCCGCTCCTGGCCGGACGACCGGGACCCAATCGCATCCGGATTGAGACCGAGCAGCAGCGCCGCGTCAATCTCGGCTCGCAACAGCCGAACATATGCAAGCACGTCGAGATCGGGAGCCGCGGCCGGATCGTAGCGCAGAACGCCGTCGGCGTCCGCACGGCAGACCACCGCTTCACCGAGCCGCACGGCGTTGGATACCAAGCGGTAGTCACCGAGGCGCGTCGCCGCGATCGCGACCGCCGTCAGCAGTTCGATGCGCTCGTGCGGCCGGAAGATCTTCAGGTGGCGATAGGCATCCCAGCGCCGGTCGAGATCGGTGTCGTTCGCCATCTCCAGGGTCCGGGTCGCTGCATCCTCCCACGGCCGGTCGGGATAGAAGAACGGCAACAGCACTCCACGCCGCGTGGAGGCGTCCTCGTCGACCAGCAGCCGCCGGAAGTCCTCGCCCTCGATGTCGCGGCGATAGAGCTGATGCAGGGCATAGCGCAGAACGATCCGGTCGTCCGGACGCTCCGCGGCCCGGCCGAGTGGCGGCAGCACCACGGTCTCCAGATGGCCGGCGTCCTCGCCGAAGCGGACGGTCGGATGCGTCGCCCAATCGAACTCCTCGGCCCGCTTCCCGCGGCGTGGATCGACCGAATGCACGAGGGCATGCAACGCCTGCACGTCGCGGCCGAGGCTGGCGGCGCTGCGGGGCTGCGGCCCCTCGACCCGCAGAGTCCGGCTCTGCTCGGCCGCCTCGCGAGCGATCAGCCAGAAGACGCTGCGCGCACGTGCCGGATCCTGCGCCCACCAGAGAGTCAGCAGCCGGTCGCGCCAGCCAGGCTCGATCGACCACAGATCGTCGTCCGGCGGATCACCCCGCGCGACAAGCGCGGGGTCGTTGTGCTCGATCTTGCGGGCATGCACTAGCCCGACGCGCCGCTCGGCGAACATGTCGAGCATCTCCCGCCAGCCGTTCGCACGGGCGACTGTGGACGGTATCATCCGGCCGATCACGCTGGTGCGCAGGCCGTCATGGCTCGCCGCGATCATTCCGACAAGTCGCTGCGCTCTCCGATCGAGGATTCGCCTCCAGATCAGCTCGGCAAGCGTATCCGCGCCCTCGCCGCCGACAGCATCACGCTCCAGCGCCCTGACAACCGCCTTGCCGATGCGGTCGCGCTGCTCTGCATTCAGCAGCCGGCACGCCAAAGCGAGCGCGACCTCGGCCAGCCGTCCCGCCAAGCCGGAGCATTTCGCGCGGGCATGCTCGGGCAGAACTCTCCCCTCAAGCTTCAGCCCTCTTAGGAATTGCGCCAGATCGAGCGCGCGCTCGACCCGCACGATCTCGACGGCGACATGCTCGGGGACGCGCATCGCGGGCACGCCATGGACGGTGATCGCCACGCGGGATTGCGGATGGCCGCGGAGTACGGCGTCCGTCACCTTCTCGACATGCCCCTCGGAGAGGCAGCGCACGACCGGCTCCTCCGCCATCCTGTCGAAGTCGGAGAGCACGACGCATGCGGGAACGGTCCGCGCGAGCGTGCGGATCAGCGCGATCTTGGCGGCGAAATCGTGACTCGCCGCCACCTCATCGATGGTTTCGTGCCGCGGCTCCGCGGTGCGGTAGAAGGCGAGCATCCTATCGACCAGCTCCCCGGCGGTCATGTCCAGGGCGGACGCGGCGAAGATCGGGATCCGCGTGCCGTCGTCGTCGCGCAGCCGCAGGAAGTGACCGTTGTCCGCCGCGACGAAGCACTTGAGCACTGTTTTCTTGCCCGCATACCGCGCGCCCTGGATCAAGGCGACGCGGACGCCGTTCCGCCCGTCGGAGAGATGATCGAGGACGCGCCTGGCCTCCTCCTCTAAGCGCGTCGCCGTGCCCTGCCAGGTCGGTTCGGAAAACGTTGCACTGATGACTGGACGATAGGCCGGCGATCCTACCCAACCGGGCGCGCTCGGGACGACCGCATAGCGCAGCCATTCGGCCAGCGCATTCTCGTCCTTTGCCCGACGACACTCGGCGACGATCCTGTCGACCGTCTCCCTCCGTCGCGGGTGGGTCGACTGCACGACAACGTCGACGATCGCCTCCAGGACGTGCAGCTCGCCGTCGTCGCCGGGCTGTGCCCTGCCGCTGCGATAGCCGCGTAGCGTGTCGGCGGTCCAAGGCCGGCCGGCATTCAGCCCGGACTGAGCGATCGGGATTCTCATCTTTGATTTGAGAATTTCGAAGATCTCCTTCCGGATATCCTCCTCCTTGCGTTTAGAAGTACCTAAAGCGATTTTGAAAAGAAGATTATAGGATCGCGATATGGGAAGAAAGTTGCTTCTATTGTGTTTAATTTCTAGAGTCCCTTTGTTAACATTTTCAATTTTGTCTTTTGTTCTATCCACTGTCTTTCGCATGATCTCCTCCCACGGCGGGCATATCACTGGCATAACCGCAGCGTAAAGCTGTACCTCCCGCGACCGCGGCGACGCCAGAGGGCCGTGCGCCCTGCAGCACCCGATCGAACTCCCGAACCGCTCACGAGGCGAAGTGCCGGCATGCGCACGACGCGAGTCCGTGACTCCATACGTGACTTTATTGCGGCCAATCCGCGACGCGCCGACGTTCCCGAATGACAGGCCCCCGCAGACCTGTCGGGCGCAAGCGACGCACCTCGCCTCACAAGGAGAACCACGATGGGCGCACGCGATTTCGACGCACAGAACACGAACCTCGTCGCCCCCGCCACGTCCAGCCTGACGAGGCGGGAACGGCGCGACATGGGATTGATCCGCGGCATTCAGCATTCGCGCGAGATGAAGGCCATCCACCGCGATGCGAACACACTCATCGAGAAGACCCTCGTCGGGGCGCAGACCGATGTGAAGGTCAAGCAGATCGCGACCGGGCTGGCCGTTGCGCTGACGCAGATCGAGATCGTCGGCCAGCGGCAGATCGGCAGCCTCGCGACCACGTCCGTGAAGGAGACCGCGGCGACCCATAGCCGCCTGACCGCCGATGCGGCCGGGGTCCGCCTCGGCATCCACGACGACCGCCAGCGCCATCAGGCCGAGATCGAGGCCCGTGGCCACAACGGCCTGTCGGCCGAGGCGGTGCGGATGCTCGAGGAGGAGGCCGACGCAGACCGCGACATCGACCTGAAGCTCGCCCGGGACCGCGCCCTCGCGACCAAGCTGACCATCCAGGAGATGCACGACGGGTGGATCGAGAGCCTGCAGCGGACCGCCCGCAGCTTCCGCTGACCCCTCAGACGGGGGAGGGGCCTCCCCTCCCCCACTTCCCGCGAGGAGCCAACGATGACGATGACCCGCGAATACGATCTGGCGATCGACCGGCTCGTCGAGCGTCTCGAACGCATCGCCCCCCGTGACTCCAGCGCGTTCTTCACGCTCTTCGGGCAGCCGACAACGACGTTCCTCGACTACCTGACGATCGCCGCCGCCGGTCACGCGACTGCCGATCCTCCGACCATCGACGGCGTCGCCCGCCGCGTGGAGGGGCAGCCATGAGCTGGCCATTGCCCCGGAAGTCGTTGATCCGCCTATCGGGCCATGATCCCGCGGCGGTCGGTGAGGACGGACGCGACGCGCAACACCGCTCGGCCCTGCAGGGCCGAGCGGTGTTGACAGCCATGTTCTTCACAGCGGGATCGTGGGGGGTCGCCGGCTGGTCGCTGGGCGGCGGCGGCATGCCCGGCGTCGTCGGCGCGTGCGTCGGCGCCGCCACCGGGGCCCTGGTCGTGGCGACCATCGACCCCTCGCTCCTGTTCGCCGCCGACACCGGCGCGGGCGCCGCGGCACGGCGTCTGGGCTTCCTCGGGCGGGCCAGCCTGTCGCTACTGATGGGCTTGGTCTCGAGCCAGGCGGTCATGCCGCTACTGCTCGGCCCGGAACTACGCGCGGAGGCATTCCGGATGCGGGAGGCGGCCGAGGCCGAGCGCCTCGGCAGCTATCGTACCCGCTTCAATCTGCCGGAGCTGAACCGGGCGGTGGAAGAGGACACGAAGCGCGTGGCCGCCGCCGAGGGAGCGGCGCGGTCGGTGCCGCCGGCCGTCGCCAAGGCCCGCAAGCAGGCAGCCACCTGCTGGGCGGCGCTCAGCCGCCTCCGGCGCCAGCTCGTCGCAG
>JBFWXJ010000428.1:0-5270 GCA_050187535.1 Alphaproteobacteria bacterium
CCTTGGCTGCCTCGTCGGCGGCCGAGATCAGACGGGTCCAGACGAGTTCCAGGGCGATCGCGTCGAGCGTCTTTCGGTTGGGCGAAGGCGACATCAGTCGATCTCCACGAGGACGTTGCCCGAGGGAAGGACGCTGAAACGTCCGTCCGGTCCCACGACCAGGGTTGAGCCCGCTTCCTCGACGAGGGCCGGGCCTGCAGCATGGAAGCCGGCCGGCAAGGTCGAACGTTCGTAGACGGTGGTCGGGATCGGCGCATTGCCGAACCGCGCCACCCTTTGGCGCGTCTCGACCGCGCGCGTCGCCTCGTGCTGCACGTCCTGCGTCGAGGCCGGCCGCTCGCCGCGCACCACCGTCCGCGCATGAACGAGATCGATCGGCACCGACGGCGGGGTCCTCTTGTATCGCGTACGATAGGCGGCGACGAAGGCCTCCGTGACCATCGCTTTGACCGCGGCATCGTCTGCGGGCCACGGCGCGCGCGCCAGCGGCACCGGCATGAAGGAGCCTTGTCCGACGCAGCGGGCATCGACCATGCGATCGATGACGACCGTCCCGGTGTCCCAGCCGCCGTCGCGCAGCAGCTGGCGCGACTGCATTTCGAGGCCGGCGAACACGGCCTCGAGGTCGGCCGAGGTCATCCCGTCGAGCCGCCGCCCCAGGGTGATGACGCGATCGACGCGCGGCGGCGCCGACAGCATGCCGATCGCCGAGGCGACACCGGCATCCGCCGGGACGATCATGCGGCGCACGCCGAGCTTGCGCGCCAGGCTGTAGCCATGGACCGGTCCGCCGCCGCCCGTGCAGACCAGGGTGAAGCTGCGCGCGTCGCGGCCTCTTTCGGCAAGATGGGTCCGCGCCGCGCCCGCCATCGACTCGGTGACGACCTCGTGGATGCCCCAGGCGGTTGCGTCGGCGTCGAGGCCGATCGTCTCGCCGAGGCGACCCACCGCGGCTTCCGCCGCCGGCCGGCTGAGCGGCACGTCGCCGCCCGCGAAGCGCTCCGGATCGTAATAGCCGAGAAGAAGATTGGCATCGGTGACGGTGGGCGCCGTGCCGCCCCTGGCGTAGCAGGCGGGACCAGGATCGGAGCCGACGCTGTCCGGCCCGACCTTCAGCAGGCCGATCGAGTCGCGCCGCGCGATGCTGCCGCCGCCGGCGCCGATCTCGATCAGGTCGACGGTCGATATGCGGATCGGCAGCCCGCTGCCTTCGATGAAGCGCGACTGGCGCGCCGCCTCGAAGCCGAACACGACCTCGGGCTCGCCGTTCTCCACCGCGCAAAGCTTCGCGGTCGTGCCGCCCATGTCGAAGGCGAGCAACCGCGCTTCCTCGTCGCCCGACAAGGTCGCGGCCGCGAGCGCTCCGGCTGCCGGTCCCGATTCGAGAAGCTGGACCGGTGCCCGGCGCGCCTCGCCGATATGGGTGAGGCCGCCGTTCGACAGCATCATGAGCAGGGGCGTCTCGGCGCCGATGCCCAGCGACGCCATCGCCGCGCCGAAGCGCGCCAGATAGCTCTGGGCCAGCGGTGCGATGAACGCGTTGGCGACCGCCGTCGAGCCGCGTTCGTATTCCCGGACCTCGCGCACGATCCCATGCGAGGTGGTGACGGAGATGTGCGGGAAGTGCTTCGCGATATGGGCGGCCGCCTGCTCCTCGTGCTCCGAATGGAGATCGGCGTGCAGGAAGAGGATGGCGACCGCCGTGGCCCCGAGAGCCACCGCCTCCTCGACTCGCGCCCGCACCGCCTCGAGGTTGAGCGGCCGCAGGACCTCGCCGTTGGCCTTCACCCGCTCGTCCACTTCGAAGCGCAGCGCCGGCGCGACCAGCGGCGCCGGCATGACGAGGCCGAGGTCGTAGAGATCGTAGCGGCGCTCGCGCGCCGTGCCGATGAGGTCTCGGAACCCCCTGGTCGTGATCAGCGCGGTGACCGCGCCCTTGCGCTCGATCAGGGCGTTAGCGAACAGCGTCGTGGCGTGCACGACCCGGGTGACGCTGGCGGGAGCGACACCGTGCTCGCCGAGAAGGCGGGCGCTTCCCGCCAGGATGCCCTGCAGCGGATCCTGGTGGGTGGTGAGGACCTTGAGGCTGGCATTGGCGCCGGCCCCGCGGAGCACGAGATCCGTGAAGGTGCCGCCGATATCGATGCCGAGCGAGACGGTCATGGCGAGCGCGTCTATTTCTTGGTCTCGAGTTTGCGCAGGACGTCGGTCCAGATGCGGATCTCGGAGCTCACGTACTTGCGCGCCTCCTCGGGCGTGCCGCCGATGATCGTCGCGCCCTGTGCCTGCAGCTTGGCGCGCACTGACGGCATCTCGAAGATCGTCTGGAAGATCTTGTTCAGCGAGTCGACGACCTCCTTGGGAGTCGCCGCCGGCGCCGCAATCAGCGTCCACGAGGTGACGCCGTATCCCGGAACGCCGGCCTCGGCTACCGTCGGCACGTCGGGCAGGATCGGCGAGCGCTTGCTCGACGTCACCGCCAGCGGCCGCAGCCGGCCGGCCCGCACGAAGGGCAGCGAGCTCGAGATGTTGTCCATCATCATCTCGATGTGCCCGGCGGTAAGGTCATTCAGCGCCGCGGCGCCGCCGCCGTAGTGCACGGCGACGAGGTCGGTGTTGGTCATCTGCCGGAAGATCTCGACCGACAGGTGGTTCGAGGCGCCCACGCCCGCCGTGCCGAAGCGGATGCCGCCGGGATTGGCGCGCGCATAGGCGATCAGCTCCTTGATCGAATGGATCGGCAGCGACGGATGGACCTCGACGAGGTTCGGCACGTCGGCGAGCATGATGACCACCGCGAAGTCCTTCTCCTGGTCGTAGGAGAGGGCGGGATTCATGGCCTTTGCGGTGGCGAAGTTGCCGAGCGCGCCCTGGACCAGCGTGTAGCCATCTGCCGGGGAGCGGGCAACCAGCGCGGCGCCGATCTGGCCGGCGGCGCCGGGACGCGATTCGATGATGAGCGGCTGTCCGGTCAGGGCCTGGAACGGCTCTTGCAGCGTCCGCAGCTGGGCGTCGGCCGTGCCACCGGCGGCATAGGGGAGGATCAGCCGCACCGGCTTTTCCGGACGCCATTCCTTGGCCTGTGAAAAGGCCGGAGCGGTGATTGAGAGCAACCCGCAAACCGTAGCGATCAAGAATTTCAACATGGCCCCATCCTTTGCCCCCAACAGCGCGTGCGCGCGCCGAGTTTGGCCTCATCCTTCCACCGTTGTGTCGGGCCATAAATTGACTATTCTGAAAGAGCTCATTCCAATCCGGAATGAAGTGGGGGGCCTGTCTTGAGCCGGTTGCTGCCGCCGACGCATGCGCTGAGGGCGTTCGAAGCCTGCGCCAGGCATCTCAGCGTCTCGCGTGCGGCCGAGGAGCTGCACCTCACCCAGAGTGCCGTGAGCCGTCAGCTCTCCGGGCTTGAGCAGCTTCTTGGAGTGCCCTTGTTCCGCCGCGTGCGGCAACGCCTGGTCCTGACGTCGGCCGGCGCATCCTACGCCCCGGCCGTGCGCGCCGGGCTGACGCGAATAGGCGGCGCGACGGAAAGACTGCTGCTTGACCGGAGAACCGGCCTCAGCCTCGTCGTTGCCGTGGGATCGACGTTCGGCGCCCGCTGGCTGGTGCCGAGGCTGAACGAGTTTCGCGAGAAGTCGCCCGACATCACGCCGCATCTGGTGACCTTCAGCATCGGCCCCGTGCCCTATGACTTCGCGCGCGAACAGGTGGATGCGGCGATCTATTTCGGCGAAGAGCCGTGGGCCAACGCGACGTGCCATCGCCTCTGCGGCGAGGAGTGCATCCCCGTCTGTTCGCCGCAATTGCTCGGGAACGGCATTCGCTCAGCCGGCGACCTCACCAAATTCACGCTGCTTCATCTCCAGTCGCGACCGACCGCGTGGACGGACTGGATGGCGAAGGCGGGCTTCGACCTGGACGGCGCGCTTCGGGGACCGATGTTCCAGACCATGGCCATGATGGGCGAGGCCGCCGTCGTCGGAGTCGGCGTCGCCCTGATGCCGCGCTTCCTCATCGCCGACGATCTTGCCTCCGGGCGCCTCGCCATCGCCTCGCCCATCTCGGTGACAAGCCCCGGCAGCTACTTCCTGGCCTATCCGCAACGGACCATCAACAGGGTGCCGGCCCTGGAAGCATTCAGGGATTGGCTGGTCGAGCATCCGCAGCTTTCCGCTATGGCGAGGCCGTCCGAAGCCTAGACGGGGGCCATGTCGCGAAGCGGCAAGCTGTGGCTCTTGCGGCTCCTGACCCGTTCACCGCAGCCCACGATATCGACGCTTCGTGAGCTCGACCATGACGGGCGCGGAACTCGCGGGCTTGGATCGGGCGGTCTCCAGCGCCAGGCGCACCGACGCTTTCCCCGTGCTTTCCTGACATTGGCTGTTGGGGCAGGGGAGCATTAACGGCCTCGAAGGGCCGCTCTCGACGCTCTATCGATATTGAAGAATTTTGGAGCGGGCGAAGGGATTCGAACCCTCGACCCCAACCTTGGCAAGGTTGTGCTCTACCCCTGAGCTACGCCCGCGCTCCACGCGTCACGGCCGGCCGATGGTCGCCGTGAAGGGCGCGGAGATAACCGCTTTCCCCGTACTTGGCAAGATGGTTGGTTGGTTGCATCCGCGCTGCGGCGTCGCTAGGAAGCGCGCTTCGCGTGATTTGCCTGCCGACCAGCCGCCATGAGCGACGATCCGTCCGATTCCCCTGCCGCCGATCCCGAGGGCAACGACCTGCCGACGGCGCCCGCCGTCCTGCTGGCGCGGCTGTCGGCGCTGGGCATCGCCCATGACACGGTGAAGCATGAGGCGGTCTTCACGGTGGAGCAGTCCACTGCCGTGCGCGCCCGCCTGCCGGCGCTGCAGACCGGCCTGCACATCAAGAACCTGTTCCTGCGCAACAAGCGCGAAGAGATGTGGCTGGTAACCGCTGAAGCCCATCGTGCCATCGACCTGAAGCAGCTCGGGGCGCGCATCGGCGCCGGCCGCGTTTCGTTCGGCAGCGCCCAGCGGCTGATGCGGTATCTCGGCGTGCGGCCCGGCTCCGTCACGCCGCTGGCGGTGATCAACGATCCCGGCAACCACGTGCGGCTGGCGGTCGACCGTGTCGTGCTCGAGGCCGCCGTGGTCTGGGCCCATCCGCTGGTGAACACCATGGCGACCCGTCTTTCCGGCGCCGATCTTCACCGCTTCTGTGCCGCATCGGGCCATATACCGCAGCCGATCGATTTCGACGCCTGACACGCCGCCCGCCTGGTCGACACATCCGGGCTT
>JBFWXJ010000429.1:0-5264 GCA_050187535.1 Alphaproteobacteria bacterium
CGACACCGGACGGCCCATCATCTTCTCCTCGGTGTTCCAGAACGACACCTTCCCCGATCGCGGGCCGGGCCAGCTCCGCGACTGCGCCGCGGCCCGCACGCGCGGCGTCGAGGTCTACGGCCAGACGTCGTGCCAGCCGCTGACCATGGAGTTCACGCTGGCCAACGCCTATCCGCTCTCCAGCCTCGACGTGTGGGACGACCTGCGCGCGGCGGATGCGGACGGGTTGCTGCGCCACTTCGCCGACCCCAGGTTCCGGGACCGTTTCCGCGCCACGCTGGGCGTGCCGAAGAAGGGCAAGCTCTTCTATGGCAACTGGTCGCGCGTGCAGCTCGCGACGGCCGCCAGCGCCGCCTACGCGGAATTCGAGGGCCGCTCGATCGCCGACATCGCCGCTGCCAAGGGTATCGATGCGGTCGACGCCTTCTTCGACCTCGGCGTCGCGGAGCGGCTGCAGACGCTCTTCTCCGCCCAGCTCATCAACGCCGACGAGGACCAGCTCCAGCCGATGCTGCACCACCCGCAGGGCGTCATCGCGCTGTCCGACGCGGGTGCTCATCTGAGCTTCCTCTGCGACGCCGGCTTCGGGCTGCACCTGCTCGGCCGCTGGGTGCGCGACCGCAAGGCGTTCACCGTCGAGGAGGCCGTCCACCAGCTCACCGGCAAGCCCGCACGAATTTACCGGATTCCCGAGCGCGGCCGCATCGCGGTCGGCGGGCCGGCCGACCTGATGCTGTTCGACCCGGACCGCGTCGCGCCGAGCCGGCGGCCGCGCCGGGTCGCCGACCTGCCGGGCGGCGATGCCCGCATGGTGCGCGATCCGGAAGGCATGCACGGCGTCTGGGTCGCGGGCACGATGGTCCATGACGGCCACGAGTACACGCGACCGAAGACCGGACCCGGCACAGTCCTGCGCAGCTTCCTCCAATGAGCGTCTTCCGCTTCGATCCGCCGTCGCTGCCGCCCGAGAGCAAGGCGCTGCGGCGCGAGGTCCGCGGCTTCCTCGCCGAGGAACGCGCCCGCGGAAGCTGGGTCCCCAAGGGCGACTTCGGAACCCATTCCGACGCCGCCTTCAGCCGCAAGGTCGGTGCCCGCGGCTGGATCGGCATGACATGGCCCACGGAGTATGGCGGCCATGCGCGCTCGATGCTGGAGCGCTATGTCGTGACCGAGGAGCTGCTTGTCTCGGGCGCGCCGATCGCGCTGCACTGGATCGCCGACCGGCAGAGCGGGCCGCTCATCCTGCGGGTCGGGACGGAGGCGCAGAAGCGTCGCTTCCTGCCCGGCATCGCGCGCGGCGAGACCTATTTCTGCATCGGCATGAGCGAGCCCGATTCCGGTTCCGACCTGTCCTCGATCCGCACGCGCGGCACCAGGGTCGAGGGCGGCTGGCGCATCACCGGCCGCAAGGTGTGGACGTCGCACGCCCATCTCTGCCAGCACGCGATCACGCTGGTGCGCACCGGCCCCCCGGAGCCCGACCGCCACTCCAACCTGTCGCAGTTCATCCTCGACCTGAAGGCGCCCGGCGTCACGATCCGGCCGATCCACAACCTCGCCGGCAGCCACGACTTCAACGAGATGATTCTGGACGACGTCTTCCTGCCCGACGACCTGCTGATCGGCCGGCCCGGCGACGGCTGGAGGCAGGTGACGAGCGAACTCGCCTACGAGCGCAGCGGGCCGGAACGGTTCCTGTCGACCTACCGGGTGCTGGCCGCACTCGTCGATCGCGGCGGCCCCGCGCCCGACGACCGCGTCGCCGAGCAGACCGGCCGCCTCGTGGCCCATCTCTGGGCGTTGCGGGGCATGTCCGTCTCGGTCGCCGGCATGCTGCAGGCGGGCGAAGCGCCCAACCTGGAAGCGGCCTGCGTCAAGGACCTGGGCAACGCCTTCGAGCGCGCCGTCCCCGAGGTCGCCCGTCTGGTGGCACCCGGCAGCGGGCCTGCACCCGGCGCCAACGACCCGTTCGAGGAGGTGCTCGCCGAAGCGGTGCTGAATGCCCCCTCGGTGACATTGCGCGGCGGCACGCGGGAAATCCTGCGCGGCATCATCGCCCGGGGGCTCGGACTCAGATGAACGACCCCGTCTTCGATACGGCCGACCGGCTGTTCGGCAACGCCGTCGACAAGGCACTGCTCGACGCGGCCGAGGCCGGCACCTTCCCCGCCGACCTCTGGCGTTCGGTAGAAGATACCGGACTGACGCAGGCGCTCGACGAGAGCGGCGACTTCGCGACCGCCGCTTCGGTGCTGCGCGCCGCCGGCCGTCACGCGGTGCCACTGCCGATCGCCGAGACGCTGCTTGCCCGCCACCTGCTGGCGCGCGCCGGCCAGGACCTGCCCGATGGGCCGCTGTCCCTCGCATTTCTCGATGGCGCTGCCGCGCGTGATGTCGCCTGGGCGAGGCGGGCGACGACGATCGTCGCGCTGGTCGGCGATCAGGTGGCGCTGATCGATCCGGCCGCCGCCGATATCCGCCCGGGCCGCAACCTCGCCGGCGAGCCGCGCGACATCCTCGCGTCCGCCCCCGCAACCACCATCGCCGCCGCCCCGATCGACGCGGAGGCGTTGCGCCGCCTCGGCGCGTGGTCGCGCGCGGTCCTGATGCAGGGCGCCATGGAAAAGGCGCTGGAGATCGCGACCGGCTACGCCAACGACCGCGTGCAGTTCGGCCGTCCTATCGGCAAGCAGCAGGCGATCCAGCACCAGCTCGCCCTGATGGCCGAGGAAGTGGCGGCCGCCGGCGTGGCGGCCCAGCTCGCGACCCAGCACATCGATGGCCCGGATGCGTTCCTGGCGATCGCCGCGGCGAAGATCCGCTGCGGCGAGGCGGCCGGCAAGGCGGCCGAATACGCCCACCAGACTCTGGGCGCCATCGGCTTCACGCACGAGCACACCCTGCACCACCTGACCCGCCGCCTGTGGTCGTGGCGCGACGAGTACGGCCGCGAGAGCGAGTGGTCGATGGCTCTCGGCCGCCATGTCGGGACGATCGGCGGCGAGCGCCTCTGGCACTGGCTGACGCAGGCGTGACCCACCCGCTGGCGCCGTTCTTCGCGCCGCGGTCGATCGCGGTCGTCGGCGCGTCTGACGACGCGACGCGGGTGCGCGGCCGCATCCTGGCCCAGCTGGTGAAGGGCGGCTTCGCCGGCCCGCTGTACCCGGTGCATCCGACGGCGGCGGCCATCCAGGGGCTGCCCGCCCATCCCGCGGTCGGCGCCATCCCGGCATCCCCGGACTTGGCGCTGATCGCCATCCCGTCCGAGCGCGTGCCGGGCGTGCTGGAGGAATGCGCGGCGGCCGGGGTGCGCAGCGCGCTCGTCTATTCCGGCGGCTTCGCCGAGGAAGGCGAGGGCAAGCGGGGGCTGCAGGACGAGGTGGCCGCGATCGCGCGCCGCACGGGCATGCGCGTCGGCGGGCCGAACACGGTGGGATTCCTCAATGTCGGCGACGGCGTCTGCGCCACCTTCAGCCCCGCCATCGACTTCACGGCGCTCCCCGCCCATCGCGCACGCAGCGTCCGCCGGCGCATCGGCATCGTCTCGCAGTCGGGCGGCCTCGGCTTCGCGATCTTCAATCGCGGCCTGCGCCGGCATCTCGCCTTCAGCCATGTCGTCAACACCGGCAACGAGGCGGACATCGACGCGACGGACGTCCTCGACTTCCTGGTCGACGATCCGGCGACCGGCGTCGTCGTCATGTTCCTGGAATCGATCCGCCGAGGCCGCCGCTTCGCCGAGGTGGCCCGGAGGGCGTTGGCCCGCCGCAAGCCGATCGTCGTCGCCAAGGTCGGCCGATCGGCGGCGGGGCAGCGCGCCGCCCTCTCCCATACCGCGAGCCTGACGGGCACGGACGCCGTCTACGACGCGGTGTTCCGCCGCTGGGGGATCATCCGCGTCGACGACCAGGACGAGATGCTGGACGTCGCCCAGGCGCTGGCGCTCTGCCCGCCGATGAAGGGCCGCCGCGTCGGGATCGTCACCATCTCCGGCGGGGTCGGCGGGTGGATGGCCGACACGCTCGAGAGCCGCGGCTTCCAGGTGCCGGCCCTCGACGCGGCGACGCAGGCCCGCATCCGCGAGTATCTGCCGCCCTTCGGCGCGGCCTTCAATCCGGTCGACATCACCGCCAACGCGATGGAGAACGACCATCGCGCTCGCAGCCTGGAGGTGATGGCGTCGACCGACGGGATCGACGCCGTCGTCAACATCTCCTCGCTGGCCGCCGATCCCCGCCTGCCGGACGAGCGCCAGCGGATCGCCCGTCTCGCCGCGACGGCGGACCGGCCCCTCCTCTTCTACAGCTACCCCCTGCCCGCCCCGGCCGCCGCCGAGTTGCTCGCCGATATCGGCGTGCCGCTCTACGCCAGCCTCGACGGCGTGGCCCGGGCGCTGACCGCACTCTGCGACCGCTACCGGGCGGAAAGCCGCCCGGACGGCCCGCTGCCCGCGGGCGATATCGCAGCCGCGCGCCGCGCGCTCGACGGCACCGCCGAGGTGCTCTGCGAGTACGAAGCGGCGCCGCTTCTCGCCGCCTACGGCATCGCGACGATGCCCGGCCGCCTGGTCAGCAGCAGAGCGGAGGCCGAGGAAGCCGCCATGGCGCTGGGCTTTCCCGTCGCCCTCAAGGTCCAGTCACCCGACATCCCGCACAAGACCGAAGCGGGCGGCGTCGCCCTGCGCATCACTGATGCGGCGCAGGCCGGCGACGCGTTCGATCGGGTGCTCGCGTCCGCCCGCGCGCATGCGCCCACCGCGGACATCCGCGGCGTCCTGGTCCAACACATGGCTCCGCCCGGCGTCGAGATGATCGTCGGCGCGGTCGACGATCCGGCATTCGGGCCGCAAGTGACGGTCGGCCTCGGCGGCACCATGGTCGAGCTGCTCCGCGACGCGGCGATGGCGCCGGCGCCGATCGATGCCTCCGCCGCAGGCGAGCTGGTGGCGCGCCTGAGGGGGAGCCCGCTGCTCTCCGGCTGGCGCGGCGCGCCGCCCGCCGATGTCGGCGCGCTCGGCGATCTCGTCGCCCGCCTGTCCCGGCTCGCAGCCGACCTCGGCGACCGCATCGTCGAGATCGACCTCAACCCCGTGCTCGTCCATCCCGCTGATGGCGGCGTCAGCGTCGTCGACGCGCTGGTCCGCCGGCGCCCCACGGCCGAGGAGGCCTCATGACCGACCAGCTTCTGTTCGCCGTCGAGGACGGCATCGCGACGATCACGCTCAACCGGCCCGAGCGGATGAACGCCTTCACCTTCGAGATGAT
>JBFWXJ010000430.1:0-5229 GCA_050187535.1 Alphaproteobacteria bacterium
GGTGGCGGAGAGCCTGACCGCGCAGATCCCGCTGGGGCGCATGGCCGAGCCGGACGACATGTCGGGAGTGGTGATGTTCCTCGCGTCGGACGCGGCGCGCTTCATCACGGGGGCGACCCTCGACGTCAACGGCGGATACGTCATGGTCTAGCGGGCACGCCCGGAGACGGACGATGTGGTTCCTGGGTGCGCTGATCAACGTACTCGTGGTCGTCCTGCTGACCGCGGTCGTCGTGCTCGTCACCCTGGAGGTGGCGCTGCGCTACCTCTTCCTCGAGTCCCTGGTCATCGCCGACGAGCTGTCGCGATACCTCATGATCTGGGTGGCCTTCCTGGGCGCCGCTCTCTGCGTGCGCGACGACCTGCACGTCCGCATCCTCGTGCTCGTAGCGATGCTGCGCGGCCGCGCCAGGCGGGCGATCGAGACGATCGCCGGGCTCGGCAGCTGCGCCTTCCTCGCGGTGCTGCTCTACGAGGGCGCGCGCATCCTGCCCAGCGTGCGCGACCAGGACACGACGACGTTGGGCGTCTCCATCATGTGGTTCTATCTCGCGATGCCGGTCGGCTCGGCTCTGATGCTCGTCTTCCTGGCGGCGGCGATCGTCCGCGGCCGCCGCCCCGCCGCCGGCGAGGCGGAGCACGGCCCGGGTATCTGACGATGTTCGTCCTCGTCGCGACCTTCGTCGTCGCGCTCATCCTCGGGGTGCCGGTCGCCTTCTCGCTCGGCCTGGCCGCCGTCGCGTTCCTCGCATTCTCGGACATGCCGCTGCAGATCCTGCCGACGATCGTCTTCGGCGGCATGGACTCCTTCCCGCTGATGGCCATCCCGTTCTTCATCCTGACGGGCGAGCTGATGAGCCGGTGCGGCGTGCTGCCCCGGCTGATGGAGTTCGCCAACAGCATCGTCGGCCATTTCCGCGGCGGCCTCGGCTACGTCAACGTCTCGGCCAGCATGCTCTTCTCGGGCGTGACCGGCGTCTCCATCGCCGACGCCGCGGCGGTCGGCTCCACCCTGATCCCGAGCATGATCCGCGAGGGCTATCCGCCGGCCTTCGCCGCCGCGCTGACGGCCGCCGCCTCGGTGATGGGCGCCATCATCCCGCCCAGCGTGGCGATGCTGATCATCGCCTACATCTATGGCGGCGAGGTGTCGGTCGGGACGCTCTTCCTGGCCGGAGCGACCCCGGGCGTGCTGATCGGCCTTGGGCTCATGACCTACGTCCTCGTGTCGGCCCGCCGGCGCGGCTTTCCGGTCAGCAGCGGCGGCTTCAGCGTCATCGAGGTGCTCTATCGCCTCCGCCGCGCGCTGGCCGGCCTGCTGGTCCCGGTCATCGTGCTGGGCGGCATCCTCGGCGGCATCTTCACGGCGACCGAGGCGGGCGCGATCGCCGCGGCCTACTCGTTCGTGCTGGGCGTCGTGGTCCTGCGGACGATCGGCCTGCGCGACGTCTACGAGGCCCTGCTGTCCAGCGCCAAGGTGAGCGCGATCATCTTCATGCTGCTGGGCACCGCCAAGGTCGTGGCCTTCGTGCTGGTGACCCAGCAGGTGCCGCAGCAGCTCGCGGGCGCCATCCAGCAGATGACGTCCAGCCCGCAGGTCTTCCTGCTGCTGGTGGTGGCGCTCTTCTTCCTGCTGGGCTTCGTCATGGAGGGGGTGGCGACGATGATCATGATCGTCCCGATCGTCGTCCCCATCGCCAAGGCGTTCGGCGTCGACCCGCACCACCTCTGCCTCGTCATCGTCATGACGGTGCAGATCGCCCTCATCACCCCGCCCGTGGCACTCAGCCTGTTCGTGACGACCCCGATGGCGGGATGCACGATGGAGCAGGTGACGCCGGAAGTGGCACCGATGGTGCTGATCGTCCTCGGCGTCGTCGTGCTCGTGGTCTTCGCGCCGGCTGTCGCGATGTGGCTGCCGCGCGTGGCCGGATAGGGCCGGCGCCCCGCGGTCTCCCTGCCCCGCGGACGACGCAGGGAGAGAGCGCGGGTCAGGCGCTCTCGTAGAGGCGGGTCAGCACGAACTCGCGGTGGCCGAGCAGCTCGGCGGCCGTCAGCTCGCCGTTGACGGTGCGCAGCATGCAGTCGAGCAGCGCGTCGCCCGCCTGGTCGAGGTTCTGCTCGCGGCGCAGGAGGCCGGAGACGTCGACGTCGATATGCTCGGGCATGGTGCGCACGGTCTTCGGGTTTGCGCACAGCTTGATGACCGGCAGGATCGGGTTGCCGATGACGTTGCCCTGCCCGGTCGGGAAGAAGTGGACGACGTAGCCCGACGCCGCGCACAGCGTCACCATCTCGGCCGCGGCCGATGAGGAGTCCATGAACCACAGGCCGGGGCCGGTTGGCACTTCGGCCTTGTCGAGGACGCCGTCGACCACGCATTTGCGGCCGATCTTCTGGATGTTGCCGAGCGCCTTCTCCTCGATCGTCGTCAGGCCGCCCGCGATGTTGCCCTTGGTCGGCTGCGATTCCGACAGATCGCTGGTCTTGTGTCGCTCGACGACCGCCTGGTAGCGGTCGAACATGAACTGGAAGCGCTCGCGTACCTCCGGCGTGCGACACCGTGCCGCCACGAGATGCTCGCCGCCGGTCAGTTCCGTCGTCTCGCCGAACACCAGCGTGCAGCCGGCCGCATAGAGCTTGTCGAAGGCATCGCCCACCGTCGGGTTCGAGCCGCAGCCCGACGTCGTGTCGGATTCGCCGCACTTCGTCGATACCCAGAGGTCCTGGATCGGCCGCTCCTCGCGCCGCAGGGTCGAGGCGTGCTTGACGAAGCGGTAGGCGACACGGCTGGCGTTGGCGATCGTCTGGATGTCGCCGTTGCCTTCGATCCAGAAGCCCTCGACCGGCTTGCCCGTCGCGGCGATGCCGTCGACCACGCGCTTGGTCCAGCCGGGCTCGATGCCGATGACGACGACGGCCGCCACATTCGGGTTCGAGCCGGTACCGATGAGGGTGCTGAAATGCAGGTCCAGGTCGGCGCCGAATTGCAGGCGCCCATAGGGGTGAGGGATCGCCATCGCCCCCTTGATGTTGTTGGCGACCGCCTCGGAAGCCGCGTTGGAGAGATCGTCGACCGGCAGCACGATCACGTGGTTGCGCACGCCCACCCGGCCGTTCTCGCGGCGATAGCCCCAGAAGCTGGATTTGCCGATGTCCATCTCTACCACCGCTTGGTCTTGACGTTGTGCACGTGGAGATGCGAGCCGGGCGGGATCGCGGCCACCACGCGGCCGATATCGACGCCGTACTTGATGACCGTGTCACCGACGCCGAGCGGCTTGATCGCCAGCTTGTGGCCGATCGGGATGTCCTGGGTCACGTCGACATGGATCGTCTTGTCCTGATCCATGATCCAACCGGTCAGCCGGTCGCCCGCCTTCACGCCTTCCACGACGACGACGCCGCAGGAATCGCCTTCGTCATGCACCACGAAATGGATCATCGGAGCGTCTCCCTCCGGGAGCTCGTTCGTATTGCCCGCTAGCTACAGGCCGCGGCACCGCCGGGTCAACCGGTGGTCGGTGGGCGGGCGATGCGACCGGACGAAGGTGGCACCGCGGCCACGCACCGCCACGATTGCATTTCATTTGCAGGCCGGCCAGATGAGGGAGGTGACCGCCCCTTCCGCACCCCTACCCGCCGCGACAGCGGTCGTACGGCCCTGGCTGCGCGCCGCGGCGGGCGCGGACGAGACCGCGATGACGCTCGGCGGTGTGCTGGAGAGAGGCTTCCTCGCCGGGGCGCTGGCCGCCGACCGGGCGCGGCGCGGCGCCGACGCCTGCCCGCGGGCCGCCGCATCGCTGTGGAGCAAGCAGCTCATGTCCGCGCTGCTACCGGGGCCGGCGCTGGCGGCGCTTGCCGGCGGGTCGCCGCCGTCGCCCGCGATCCTGGCGGTGGCCGACGGCGTGCCGAAGGCGATGATCGCGACGCCGCCCGAGTCGCTCGCGGGCGCGCCGGCGGCCGCGGCGCTCGGCGCCTGGGTCGCGGACGTCGTCGGGGACGCGGCCCACCGGCTCGCCTCGGAATGCGGCCTCTCCCCGCGCGTCTTCCGCTCGAACGCGGCCACGATGGCGGCATATCTGTGCGAGCAGTGGGAGCGCATCGAAGGTGTGGCCGAGCGGGCCGGGGCGCTGCGCCGGGCACTGCTCGACGAAGCGGGCGCGCCCTTCGCCCGCGAAATCACCTACGTGACGACGCCGGTCCCGGCCTGGCCCCGCATCCGCCGCCGGCGCATCTGCTGCCTGCGCGACCGGGTCGGCATGCGCCTCTGCGCGAGCTGCCCGAAGATCCCGCCCGACGAGCGCGACGCGATCCTGCGGACGGCCGCGCGATAGGCAGGCCTCAGCCGGCCTTCCACACGCCCCAGGGCAGCGGCCGGCTGGCCGGCCAGGTGCGGTAGCCGCGGACCTTGGGGCCGACCGCCTCGACACCCGGATCGTAGTAGAGCCCGATCGTCGGCACCTGCTCGGCCAACATGGCGTGCAGTGTCGCGAAGATTTCCCTGCGGCGGCCTTCGTCGAGCGTGCGCGAGCTCTCCTGCAGGAGCGCGATCGCCCTCGGATCGTCCCATTGCGCCCATTTCGACTTGTCCTTGTCGGCGATCAGCGAGGCGAAGCGCAGGCCCGGGTCGAAGCGGGCGGAGTAGCCGAAGGACTGCAGCTGGAAATTGCCCTGGAGGTAGTTGTTGAGCTGCGTCGCCCAGTCCAGCACCTCCAGCTCGACGTTGAAGCCGGCCGCCGCCAGCATCGCCTGGATCATGACGGCGTTGTCGTAGTTGGCGCTGGAACGCTTGTTGGTCTGGATCGCCAGCTTTTGCCCCTTGTAGCCCGCCTCCTTCAGCAGGGCGCGGGCCTTCGCCGGGTCGTGCGCCGGCCAGGCGCGGAATCGCTCGTCGAAATAGGTGCTGCCGGCATCGACCGGCGAGGGATGCGGCTTTACCAGCCCCTCGCCGCGGGCATCCGCCAGCTCGCCCAGGTCGATCGCGTGCGCGATGGCGCGGCGGACGCGGACGTCCGACAGGACGGGGTCGCGCGTCTGGATCAGCAGCACCGCCCAGGAGAGGCCCGGCATCGCCATGACCTGGGCGCCGCGGGCGCGCAGCGCATCCATCCGATGCGTCTCGACCTCGGGCAGGACGTCGATGGCGCCGGTCGCCAGCCCCGCCTCCGCGGCGCTGGCGTCGGGCACGACGCGGAAGACGACGCGGTCGAGATGCATGACGCGCGC
>JBFWXJ010000431.1:0-5190 GCA_050187535.1 Alphaproteobacteria bacterium
GCCCCAGGTCGACCGGGTCGTAAACGTCGACCCGTCGGTCATGATGATGTTGATCTCATGGTAGTCGGGATGGATGCCGGGCTTCATCTGACGCTCCTCGGGAAGCGCGCGCTTATATAGACAACCCCCGGCGGATGCAAGGCGCGGCGGTGCGGCGTATGGTGCCGCCCCCGAGACGACCCAGGTAGCGCCATGACGCTCGACGACGCCGGCTTCGCGACCCTCGCCGACCGCACGCTGGAACGCATCCTGGACGCCGTCGAGGGCGCCCTTCCCGATGCCGACGCCGAGCTGCGCGGCGGCATCCTGACGATCGAGGCCAATGGCGGCACCTTCGTCGTCAACAAGCACGCGCCCAACCGCGAGATCTGGCTGTCCTCGCCGGTGTCCGGCGCCTGGCACTTTGCCTGGGATGGCGACGCCTGGGTTTCGACCCGCGGCAAGGAGCAGCTGGAGGCGATCATCCGGGCCGACCTCGGCGTGGACTTCTGATCCGCCGCAGGAAGCGGCCGGCCCGACCGTGGAACCGCCTGGAGCCGTGAGCGGGGGCCGGGCGGCATGACAGAGGAACGCGAGCGGGCAACGATAGCGACGCGCGCCGCGCTGGCCGCGGTCCTCGTGCTCGCGGCCCTGCTGCGCCTCTGGCAGATCGGCGAGGACAGCTTCGGCACCCCCTACTACGCCGCGGGCGTGCGCAGCATGACCGAGAGCTGGCGGGGCTTCTTCTTCGCCGCCTTCGATCCAGGCGGTTTCGTCTCCGTCGACAAGCCGCCGGTCGCTTTCTGGCTCCAGGCGGCCAGCGTCGGGATCTTCGGCTACCGCCCGTTCGCCGTGCTGCTGCCACAGGCGCTGGAAGGCATCGCTGCCGTCGCCATCCTGCATCATCTCGTGGCGCGACGCTGCGGGCGGGCCGCGGGGCTGCTGGCCGCCCTCTTCCTGGCGGTGACGCCGGTCGCCGTCGCCGTCGATCGGTCCGGCAACACCGACTCGGCACTGGTCCTGTTGCTGCTGCTCGCCGCCTGGGCGACGGTGCAGGCCGCGGAGAGCGCGCGCTGGAGCCATCTGATCCTGGCGGCGCTCCTGGGGGGCATCGCCTTCAACGTGAAGATGGCAGCGGCATTCGTCGCCGCGCCGGCGCTGGCCCTGCTCTACCTCGTCGAGGCGCCGCTGCCGCTCGGCCGGCGCCTGCTGCGGATGGCCGCGGGAGCGGCCGTCGGCGCCGTCGTGGCGCTCGCCTGGGTCGTCGCCTACGACCTGACGCCGCCCGACCAGCGCCCCTATGCCGGCAGCAGCCATTCCAATTCGATGCTGGAGCTGGCGATCGGACATAACGCGCGCGAGCGGTTCAGCCTCGCGCGCCGCCGCCCCGTGGAGGCGCCACCACCGCCGGCGGCCGGGACCCGCCTCTTCGACGCGGTGCCGCCCGGGCCGCTGCGGCTGGCCGACCGTCATCTGGCGCAGCAGGCGGGTTGGCTGCTGCCGCTCGCCTTGGCCGGCCTGCTGGCCGGCGCATTCACACGCCGACGCCGGCCCGAAGCACTGCTCTGGGGTGGCTGGGCCGTCACCTGTGCCTTCGTCTACAGCGCCGCGGGCGGCATCTTCCACGCCTACTATCTCTCGGCCATGGCGCCGCCCCTGGCCGCACTCGCCGCCATCGGTGTGGTCGAGGCGTGGCGGCGCGACGGCCTCCTCGGGCGCCGCGTGCTGCTGCCGGCGGCACTCGTGGCGACCGCCGCGTGGCAGGTCCACCTGGCGGGCGACGTGCTGACCGGCGCGGAGTCGCGAACCTGGATCGCGGCCGCCCTCGCCGGAGCGATCGGGCTGGCCGCACTCGTCCTCGTCCTGCCGGCGCGGCGCGTGGCGGCCGGTGCCGCCGCGGCCGCCCTGCTGCTGGTGGCACCGCTCGCCTGGGCAGCGACGCCGATCCTGGCACCGGGCGACCGGATGCTGCCCTCGGCCAGCCTCGCGCGCCTGCTCGGCGAGCGCGCCGCGAGGCCGCCGCGCGCCCGCGCGCCGACCGACGACCCGCGCCTCGTCGCGTTCCTGCAGGCCGGAAGCGGCGACGAGCGCTTCGTGCTGGCGGTGCCGAACGCCCGGCTTGCGGCCCCGCTCATCATCCGCGCCGGCCTGCCGGTCGCGGCGATCGGCGGCTTCATGGGCAGCGATCCGATCGTCACCCCGGACGAGTTGACCGCAATGGCCGCTGCCGGACGTCTGCGCTTCGTGCTGATCGCCGGGCGCGGCAGCTTCGGCCTCGGCCCCGACGGCGAGTTGAAACGGCGCGACTTCGCCCGGGCGGCACGCGCGGTGGGGACGCCGGTTCCGGCCGCCCTGTGGCGCAGCGATCCGCCGGCGGAGGGAAGTGCGCCCGCCTGGCGCGACCCCGGCTACGCCCAGCTCTGGGACCTGCGCCCGAAGCGGCCCTAGCTCGCGGTCCAGCCACCGTCGATCGGCAGCGCCGCACCGGTGATGTCGCGCGCACCCGGCCCGCAGAGGAAGACGATCATCGCCGCCACGCCGTCCATGGCGACGAAGCGGCCGCTCGGCTGGCGGTCGGCGAGGTAGACCCGTTCGGCCTCGGCCAGGGCGATGCCGCGCGAGGCGGCCAGCGCGTCGATGCGGGCGGTGATCGCCGGCGTCGGCACGGTGCCGGGGCAGAGCGCGTTGCAGGTGATGCCGGTCTGCGCCGTCTCCAGCGCGACGGCACGCGTCAGCCCCAGCAACGCCGTCTTGGTCGTGATGTAGTCGACCCGGTCGGCCGACGCGAAGAAGGAATAGCCCGAGGCCATGTTGACGATGCGGCCCCAGTCGCGCGCCCGCATCTGAGGCAGCGCCAGGCGGATGGTGTGGAAGGCGGCCGAGAGGTTGACCGCCAGCGCCTCGTCCCAGCGCGCGACGGGAAAGCGCTCGACCGGCGCGAAGTGTCGGACGACCGCGTTGTTGACGACGATGTCGGGCGACCGCCCCGCTGCGGCGATCGCCGCCATCATCGCCGCGATCGCGTCCGGATCGCGCAGGTCGGCCGGCTGGTGGACGGCGCGCACGCCGTGGCGGCGGGCGAGGTCGGCGGCGGCGGCATCGGCCGCCGCGTCGGGGGCGGGCCCGTGCAGGACGACGTCGGCGCCGGCCGCCGCCAGCCCGTCCGCGATGGCGAGGCCGAGGCCGGCGGTCGAGCCGGTGACGAGGGCGCATTTACCGGAGAGCGTCATGGCCCGCAGGGTGTCGGACGACGCGATTGACGGTCAAGGAGGCAGGGCCTAAGGCTGCCTCGGACCAATTTCCCGTGGGGAGGGCAGCATGGCGCGGCGACCGGAATTCCAGGGCGAGATGTTCGAGAAGGGGCTGAAGGTGCGCCGCGAGGTGCTGGGCTCCGCCTATGTCGACCGCTCGGTCGACGCCGCCGACGACATGACCGCGCCCCTGCAGAAGCTGGTCACGGAATGGTGTTGGGGCGAGATCTGGAACCGCCCGGGCCTCGACCGCCGCACCCGCAGCTTCCTCAATCTCGGCATGCTGACGGCGCTGAACCGGCCGCACGAGGTGAAGCTGCACATCCGCGGCGCCCTCAACAACGGCCTGACGCGCCAGGAGATCCAGGAGGTCATCCTGCAGGCCGCGATCTATTGCGGCGTGCCCGCCGCCATCGACACGATGCGGATCGCGACCGAGGTCTTCAAGGAAGAGGACGCGGCCGCCGCCTCGCGCGGCTGATCACGACGCCTATCGTGCCGACGGTGCGGCGAGCGCGACGCGGGCGACCGCGCTCATCCAGCCGACGGTGGCGGGCAGGATCGCGTCGTTGAAGTCGTAGTGGCCAGTGTGCAGCTCGCGCTCCGGGCCATCCTCGCCGTTGCCGATCCAGACATAGGCGCCGGGCCGCTCCGCCAGCATGAAGGCGAAGTCGTCGCCGCTGCCGCTGGGCGGCAGGTCGCGGCGGACCGGCAGGCCGGCGGCGACCGCGGCAGCCGCCGCCATCTCCGCCTCGTCGGGCGTATTCACCGTCGGCCGGCCGGTCGAGCGGATGTCGATCTCCGCCCGCATGCCGAAGGTGGCGGCGACCCCTTCGGCGATGCGCGTCATCGCCTCGATCACCATGCCGCGCACCTCCGTCCGGTAGGTACGCAGCGTGCCCCGCATGGTGACCGACGCGGGAATCTGGTTGGTGACGGTGCCGCCGGCGATGGCCCCGATCGACAGCACCACCTGCTCGTGCGCCGGCACATTGCGCGCGACGATCGACTGCAGCGCCACGATCAGGTGGCCGGCGGCCATGATCGGGTCCTTCGTCAGATGGGGCTTGGCGGCGTGTCCGGCCTCGCCGTGCAGGGTGATCGTCCACGGGCCGCCCGCCGCCATCACCGGCCCGTCATGGACCATCACCGTGCCGGCCGCCAGCCCCGGCCAGTTGTGGAAGGCGAAGATGCGCTCCATGGGGAAGCGGTCGAAGAGGCGGTCGGCGATCATCGCCTTGGCGCCCGCGCCGTTCTCCTCCGCCGGCTGGAAGACGAGCTGCACCGTACCCGCCCAACGGGTGTCACGCGCCAGCGCGGCGGCGGCACCCAGGAGCGAGACGGTGTGGCCGTCATGGCCGCAGGCGTGCATGACACCCGGATGGACGGAGGCGTGCGGCAGGCCGCTCGTCTCCGCGATCGGCAGGGCGTCGAGGTCGGCGCGCAGGCCGACCGACCGGCCGGCGCCACGGGCCAGCGTCGCCACGATGCCCTCGCCGCCGACGCCTGCCGCGAAGGGGATGCCGAGCTCGGTCAGGCGGTCGCGCACGAAGGCCGCGGTCGCCCGCTCCTGCTGCGACAGCTCGGGATGGGCGTGGAGGTGGCGGCGCCAGCCCTTCAGCGTCTCCAGCAGCGTCGCGTCCATCGCAGCCCCCTTCCCCGTCTCCCTCGGAGGGATTTGGCCGAGGCGCGGCCGTGCCGCAATCCCGCCCGGCGAATGGCTCGATGCGCCGCGCTTATGGCCGGCCGTCAGCGGACCGCCAGCAGGCAGTCGATGAGATCGCGGACGAGCAGGGACTTCGGCCGGTCGGCGGGCAGGATCAGCAGGCTGCGGATGGCGACCGGCGGCTCGAAGGGCTTCAGCACGACGCGCGAGACGTCGAGCCCGCCGATCGCATAGGAGCTGACGAAGCCGAGGCCGATCCCTTCGGACACCAGCGCGCAGACGGTGGATGCGAAG
>JBFWXJ010000432.1:0-1991 GCA_050187535.1 Alphaproteobacteria bacterium
CCGCATTGGCCGATGCAGGCCGCCGTGGCGCTGCGCGGACCGGATGCGTTCGACGAATGGCCGCCGGCCTATGGCTGGTGGCTGAAGATGCGCAGCAGGACTCTCGCCGCGTCGAAGGCGGCGGAGTGAGCATTCACGCTCGTTTCAGAACCGGGAGGTGGGAGCACATGAAACTGACCTCGATCCGCAACGCGGTGGCGGCGATCGTCGCCGCCGGCGCGCTGGCGAACCCGGCCGGCGCGGCCGACTACATCGCCAACAACTTCCTCGACCAGAACCATCCGTTCTCGGTCTTCAACTACACCGAATGGGCCAAGGACGTTGCCAAGGCGACCAACGGCCAGCTCAACTTCAAGGTCTTCCTCGGGGGATCGCTCGTCCCCGCGCGGGCGACGCTGCCCGGCATCCGCGATGGCCTCGCCACGGTCGCCTATCACGCGGGCACCTACACGCCGTCGGAGCTGCCGATCACCAACGTGCTCGCCGACATGTCGCTCTACAACTCCGACATCTACGTCTCGATGGCGGCGAGCACCGAGGTCTCGTTCAAGAACGCGGCCATCCAGGCCGAGTACAAGAAGGTCGGCGTGGTCTATGGCGGGGGATACTCGACCTCGCCCTATCTCCTGCTCTGCCGCACCAAGATCGCCTCGCTCGCCGACATCAAGGGCAAGCGCCTGCGCATGCCCGGCAGCCTCTGGGACCGCTGGGGCGTCGCACTCGGCGCCGTCTCGGTCAACGTGCCGTCGAGCGAGATCTTCACCGGTCTGGAGCGCGGCACGCTCGACTGCGGCATGAACCCGCTCGAATCGCTGCAGTCGCGCAGCTGGTGGGACGTCGCCAAGTACGTCGTCGACCTGCCGCTGGGCGTCTACTTCTCCGGGCCGATGTGGGGCTACAACCCGGGCTTCTGGAAGGGCCTGACCGTCGACCAGCGCGCGCTGCTGTTCGATCACACCGCGCGCGCCATGGTGCGCTCCTCGATCGCCTACATGCGCAACACGGAAGCGACCGAGAAGGCGATGGGCGCCAAGGGCGTGACGATGATCAAGCCGACCGACGACCTGGTCGCCGCGACGAACAAGTTCATCGAAGCCGACGCCAAGGAACTCGGCAAGATGTCCCAGCAGAAATTCAAGGTCGACCCTGCCGTGGCCGATGCGGTCGTCGCCGAATACAAGGCGTCGGTCGACCGCTGGACGAAGCTGTTCGAGGGCGTGGGCGCGTTCGACGAGCAGCGCCGCTACGAGATCATCAAGAAGGAGCTGTTCGACAAGCTCGATCTCAAGAGCTACGGCCTCTAGCGCCGGTCGGTGCGTCCTCCGGGATACGTGCCCGGGGGACGCACCCTCTCAATAGAACGGCGGCGTCACCACCCAGAGGACCTGCGCCGCCTTGCGGCCGGGGTTGGCGAAGCGGTGCGGCCGCTCGCTGCGGAAGCGGAAGCTGTCGCCGGCTTTCAGGTGGAACCGCTGCTCCTCCACCCACAGCTCCATCTCGCCCGTCAGCACGAATCCCATCTCCTCGCCGGGATGGTCGTAGGGGCGCGGGCCGGAAGACCCGCCGGGCGCGATGGTGACCAGCAGCCCTTCGAGCGCTCCCGACAGATCGGGGGTGACGAGCTCCTTGCGGAAGTCGTCGGAGAAGGCCATCAGCCGGCCGCGCCCGCGGCGGACGATGATGCTCTGCTCGGGATCGGCCGCTTCGCCGCGCGGCTGGAAGAACCAGCTCGGCGGAATCTTGAGGGCGCGCGACACCGCCTGCAGGGTGCGGATCGTGGGCGCGGACTTGCCGCGCTCGAGCTGGCTCAGCAGCCCGATCGACAGGCCGCTCGCCAGCGAGAGCTCCTTCAGCGTCAGTCCGCGGGCGCGCCGCAGCTCGTGGAGCTGCCGGCCGTCCCAGCCTTCCAGGTCACGTGGTGGTTCGAGCGCGGATGCCCGCGCCGCCGAGGCTTGTCGCGTCATCGTGTCGCCAGTCCTCCCGTCAAGCCG
>JBFWXJ010000432.1:2091-5164 GCA_050187535.1 Alphaproteobacteria bacterium
TCCTCCCGTCAAGCCGGTCCTCCCATCAAGTAACGGGATTCCGTCCGTTTCTGAAATTCTGATGACAAATCTTCACTGCGATACCTATAGTGAACTCGCGCGCCGTGGTCACGCGATCGCTGCCGCGCCGGGCCGCGGAAGGCGGCGCCCCACCAGCCTGTCGGCGGGACCGACACATCGACTACCCTAGCCGGGAGCAAGCGTTCCGCGCATGAGCAGCCTGCAGATCGGCTATCTCAGCATGCCGGCCCTTGTGGCCCTGCTGATCCTGCGCGTGCCGATCGGCGTCGCGCTGGCGGGTGTCGCGTTCGTCGGCCTGGCGCTGGTCGCCAACGTGCGAGTCTCGCTCTCGCTCCTGTCCACGGTGCCTTTCGAGCTCATCGGCGATTGGTCGCTGTCGGCGATCCCGATGTTCATGCTGATGGGCTACATCTGCACCGAGACTGGCCTGACGACGAACCTGTTCAGGGCCGCCCGGCTTCTGCTAGCGGGCCTGCCGGGCGGGCTCGCCATCTCGTCGGTGGCGGCCTGCACGCTGTTCGCGGCAGCGTCGGGCTCGTCGGTCGCGACCGCTGCCGGCATGAGCCGGATCGCCGTGCCGGAGATGCTGCGTCACCGCTACGACCCGGGCCTCGCCACGGGTTGCGTCGCGTCGGCGGGAACGCTGGGCTCGCTCATCCCGCCCAGCATCCTCATGGTCGTCTATGCCGTCTTCGCCGGCGTGTCGGTCAGCAAGCTGTTCGTCGCCGGCGTGCTGCCGGGGCTGCTGTCGGCGCTGATGTTCTCGCTGATGATCGTCGTGCGCGTCCGCCTCAAGCCGTCGCTGGCGCCGGACGAGGCGCAGCGGCCGACCTTCGCGGAGCGGATTTCCGCCATCGCCGAAGCGTGGCCGCTGCCGGTGCTGATCGTGGGCGTGCTGGGCGGCATCTATCTCGGCTGGTGCACCCCGACCGAAGCCGGCGCGATCGGTGCCGCGCTCGCCGTGGGGATCGCGCTGATGCGGCGGCAGCTCAGGGCGCGTCCCCTCGGAAACGCCGTCCGGCTGGCGGCCGAGGGAACGGCCTCGCTCTTCATCATCGCCGTGGGCGCCGGTCTCTACGGGCGGTTCCTCGGCCTCACCGGCGTGCCGGCGTCGCTCACGGGCCTCCTGACGGGCTCGGAATCCTCGCCGATGATGGTCGTGCTCATCATCTGCGCGGTCTACCTGCTGCTCGGCTGCTTCATCGATTCGATCGGCATCATGCTGCTGACCGCGCCGATCATGATCCCGATCCTGAAGGAGGTCGGCGTCGACCTCGTGTGGTTCGGCATCATCGTGGTGAAGCTGCTGGAGATCGGGCTGGTGACGCCGCCGGTCGGCCTCAACGTGTTCGTCATCAAGAGTACGCTCGGGAATGCCGTCTCGCTCACGACGGTGTTCCGGGGAGCGTTCTGGTTCATCGCGACCGACATGGTGACGCTGCTGCTGCTGCTGGCATTCCCGGCGATATCGCTGGTCCTGCCGGCGCTCATGGACTGATTCGAGGAAAGATACTGGCATGCGGGCAGGCGTAGAGGTCGGCGGCACCTTCACGGACCTCGTGGCGTTCGACGGTGATCGGGTGCTGGTGACGAAGGTACCGAGCACGCCGAAGAGCCCGGACATCGGCGCCCACAATGCGCTGCGTGCGGCCGGGCTGGACTTCGCTCGGATCGAGGATCTCGCACACGGCTCGACGGTCGCGACCAACGCGGTGCTGGAGCGCAAGGGTGCGCGCCTCGCGTTCCTGGTGACCGAGGGTTTTCGCGACGTCCTCCAGCTCCAGCGGCACGACCGCCGCCTGATCTACGACCTGGAGTACCGCAAGCCGCTGCCGGTGGTGGCCCGGCGTGACAGCTTCGAGGTGCGCGAGCGCACGCGGGCCGACGGCTCCAGCGACAAGGCGCTGGACGAGGCGCATTTCCGTGCGACCGTCCTGCCGCGCCTCGTCGCCGGCAAGTACGAGGCGATCGCCATCTGCCTCATCAACGCCTACGCCGATCCCGCCAATGAGCGGCGCGTCGCCGAGATCGTGGCCGAGGCGCTGCCGGGCACCCTCGTCACCTGCTCGCACGACGTGAGCCGCGTCTTCCGCGAGTTCGAGCGCGCCTCGACGACGACGCTGTCGGCCTTCGTGCAGCCGGTCATCGACCGCTATCTCGGCGGCTTCGAGCAGCGGCTTGCGGGTGACGGCTTCGCCGGGCGCTTCAGTGTCATGCAGTCGAACGGCGGCCGCCTGCCGGCCTCCGCCATGCGGCGCAGCGCCATCACGGCCTTGTTCTCCGGCCCCGCGGCCGGCGTCGTCGGCGCGGTCCGGCAGTCGATGCGCTCGGGCTTCGGCAACGTCATCACCTTCGACATGGGCGGCACCAGCACCGACGTGTGCCTGGCCGAGGACGGTAAGGCGACGCTCGCCAACGAGACGGAGATCGACGGGCTGCCGATCCAGACGCCGGTCCTCGACATCGTCACGGTCGGCGGCGGCGGCGGCTCGATCGTCTGGGTCGACGACGGCGGCATGCTGCGCGTCGGCCCGCGCAGTGCCGGCGCCGATCCGGGGCCGGCCTGCTACAAGCGCGGTGGCACCGAGCCGACGGTGACCGACGCCCAGGTGATCCTGGGGGCCGTCAGGCCCGAGGCTTTCCTCGGCGGCCGCATGGAGATCGACCCGGAACTGGCGCGCAAGGCCTTCGCGCCGTTGGCCGAGCGCTTCGGCCTCTCGATCGAGGCGATGGCCGAGAGCGCGATCAAGCTGGTGAACGCCAACATCGTGCGCGCCATCCAGCTCGTCTCGACCGAGCGTGGCAAGGACCCGCGCGACTACGCGCTGCTGCCTTTCGGCGGCGCCGGCCCGCTGCATGCGGCGCCGATCGCCGACGAGCTCGGCGCCCGCACCATCCTGGTGCCGCCCAATCCAGGGGTCATCTCCGCCTACGGCCTGATCGCGTCCGACTTCACCAAATACGCGACGCTGACCAGCCAGATGCCGCTGGAGAATGGCCCGACCGACGGCGTCGCCGTGTTCGCCCGCCTCAAGGAGGAGCTGACGGCCGA
>JBFWXJ010000433.1:0-5110 GCA_050187535.1 Alphaproteobacteria bacterium
AAAAGCCGGTTGACAATGACCGGGCCCTGTCTACATATGCGGGCCTCTGATGCCCAGGTGGCGGAATTGGTAGACGCGCAGGTTTCAGGTACCTGTGGCCGAAAGGTCGTGGAAGTTCGAGTCTTCTCCTGGGCACCATCACGACCGCCGGCGGCCCCTCTGAAGCTTCTGCCGGCCCTCCGATCAGCTTTCCCGCCAGTTCACTGGCCGATCCCGGCGGAGACCGCCCGGTGACCATCCATCTGCATCAAGGCGATCTTCCCGACGGCCAGTCGCTCGGCCCCGTCGTCGCCATCGACACCGAGACCATGGGGCTCAACCCGGCGCGCGACCGGCTGTGCCTGGTCCAGCTCTCGTCCGGCGACGGCGTCTGCCACGCGGTGCAGATGCCGGCGGCGCCGGCCGGCACGATCCATCGGGCGCCCAACCTGGCGCGCATGCTGGCCGACGAATCGGTGCTGAAGCTGTTCCATTTCGCCCGCTTCGACATCGCCGCGCTGCGCCACGGGCTCGGCGTCACCTGCCGGCCCGTCTATTGCACCAAGATCGCCTCCCGGCTCACCCGCACCTTCACCGACCGGCACGGCCTCAAGGACCTGTGCAAGGACCTGCTTGCGGTCGAATTGTCGAAGCAGCAGCAATCGTCGGACTGGGGTGTCGCCGAGCTCAGCAACGAGCAGCTCCGCTACGCCGCCTCCGACGTGCTGCACCTGCACGCGCTCAAGCAGCGGCTCGACGCCATGCTCGAGCGCGAGGGTCGGCGCGGCCTCGCCGAGGCCTGCTTCCGCTTCCTGCCGACCCGGGCCGAGCTCGATCTGGCGGGCTGGGCCGAATTCGACATTTTCGCGCACTGAACCACCGGAACCGCGAGGCTGCGACGTTTACGTCGGTCGCGGCCGGTTCGATTGACGCTCGGGCCTGCCGCGGGGCATATTCCGGGAGGCGGACGGCCCTGAAACTCCGTATCGTTTCAGGGCTTTGGCGACGCTCCCGGCGCCGCGCTCGAGTGGCCAGCCCGTATCCGCCAACCGTCGCCCGCGGTGATGGCCAGCGGTGGCGGACGGTGCGGCCTGTTCCTGAGGTGCGATCCATGAGCATCCCGTCGAAAGCCGAAGACCCTGCCGCGGCACAGCCACGCGGGCCGGACGGCGCCGAACTCGCCGCCGGGCGGCGCGTGCTCGAGGCGGAGGCTGCGGCGCTCGGCGCTCTGGCGGCGTCGCTCGACGGCGCCTTCAGCAGCGCCGTCGCCCGGCTCGACGCAGTGCGCGGCCGCGTCGTCGTGACCGGCATGGGCAAGAGCGGCCATGTGGCGCGCAAGATCGCCGCGACCCTGGCCTCGACCGGCACCCCGGCCCTGTTCGTCCATCCCGGCGAGGCCAGCCACGGCGACCTCGGCATGATCGCTGACGACGACGCGGTGATCGCGCTGTCGAATTCCGGCGCGGTGCCCGAGCTCGCCGACATCGTCGCCTATACTCGCCGCTTCTCCATTCCGCTCATCGCCATGACCTCGCGCCGCGACAGCCCGCTGTCCGATGCCGCGGACGTCGCCCTGGTGCTGCCGCCGGCCGCCGAGGCCTGCCCGATGGGCCTGGCGCCGACCACCTCGACGACGATGATGCTGGCCTTGGGCGACGCGCTGGCGATCGCGCTCCTCGAGCGCAAGGGCTTCACCGCCGACAAGTTCCGCACCTTCCATCCCGGCGGCCATCTCGGCCGGCGCCTGATGCGCGTCGCCGACATCATGCACGGCCCCGCCGAGCTGCCGCTGGTGCGGCCCGACACGCCGATGACCGACGCGATCCTGGAGATGTCGGCGAAGAGCTTCGGCTGCGTCGGCGTCGTCGACGCCGACAGCCGGCTCATCGGCATCATCACCGACGGCGACCTGCGCCGCCACATGGCGGACGGGCTGCTCGGGCGCTCCGCCGGCGAGGTCATGACGGCCAGGCCGAAGTCGATCCGGCCGCAGGCCCTGGCCGCCGAGGCCCTGGCGCAGATGAACCAGAGCGCGCATCCCTTCACCAGCCTGTTCGTGGTCGATGGCGGCCGGCCGGTCGGCCTGGTCCATGTTCACGACTGCCTGCGCGCCGGCGTCGCCTGAACGGGACGCCGCGGGCAACCAGACCCAGCCGATGGCCGAGGCAATCCAGAACCCGCCGCATTTCGTCCGCCGCGCCGCACCGCGCCGGCCGGGCCACGGCTACACGCGCTTCGTCACGGTGATGAAGCTGCTGCTGCCGACGCTGGCGGCCGGCCTCGTGGTGCTGCTCGCCGTGTGGTCGCAGTTCAATCTCGGCGGCAAGCGCTTTCGCATTGAGACCACCGAAGTGGCGCCGGAGCAAATCGAATCACTCAACATGGTCAATGCGCGCTTCGACGGCATCGACGACAAGAATCGCCCCTACAGCGTCACCGCCGAGATGGTGACCCAGGCCGGCGAGAATGCCGACAAGATCGAGCTCAGCCAGCCCAAGGCGGACATCACGCTGGAAAGCGGCGCCTGGATCGCGCTCACCGCCGAGTCCGGCAGCTACCTGCGCAAGACCGAGATCCTCGACCTCGCGGGCTCGGTCAGCCTCTATCACGATCGCGGCTTCGAGATGCACACCGATCGCGCCCAGGTGAACCTGGCGGCGGGCGTCGCCTCCGGCGACGCACCGGTGGCGGCGCAGGGCCCCGCCGGCGAGCTCCATGCCGACAGCTTCCGCGTCAGCGACGACGGCAAGCGCATCCTGTTCGGCGGCCACGCCCGTCTCGTCATCAATCCCGACCAGGTGCCGGCGGACGGCGCGGGCCGCGAGGTGGACGGATGAGGTTGCGCGACGCGCTCCTGCCCGTCCGACATCGCGTGATCGCCGCCGCGCTGGCGGCGCTGGCCGTCGGATTCCAGCCGCGCGATCTTCCGCTCGCCGTCGGGCCCGCCGCGGCGCAGTCTCTGGGCAGCGTCGACATCGGCAGCTCGGATGCGCCGCTCGAGGTGACCGCCGAGGACGGCATCGAATGGCGCCGCGACGAGAAGGTCTATGTGGCCCGCGGCAACGCGCGCGCGGCGCGCGGCGACCTGTCGGTGACCGCCGACGTGCTGACCGCGCGCTATCGCGAGGACGCCGACGGCAAGATCGAGGTGTACTCCATCGAGGCCGAGGGCAATGTCCGACTCGCCTCCGCCGACAGCGTCGTCAGCGGCGACCGCGCGGTCTACGACATCGACAAGGCGGTGCTGCTGGTGACCGGCGGCAACCTGCGGGCGGAGACCCCGAAGGCCGTCGTCACCGCCCGCGACAGCCTGGAGTACTGGGACCAGCGGCGGGTCATCGTCGCCCGCGGCGACGCGGTCGCGGTCGAAGGCGACCGCCGGGTCGAAGCCGACCGCCTGACCGGCTATCTGCGCGGCGCCGACGCCGCCGAGTCCGGCATCTATCAGGTCGAGGCGGAGGGCAATGTGCGGCTGACCACCCCGGCCGAGATCGTCCGCGCCGCCAAGGCGGTCTACAATCTGGACAAGGAAATCGCGACCCTTACCGGCGGGGTCAAGATCACCCGCGGCCAGAACCAGTTGAACGGCGACTCCGCCGAGGTCAACCTGAAGACCGGCGTCAGTCGCCTGATGGGCAATCCCAGCGCCACCGGCGCCGGCGACGGGCGGGTGCATACCCTGATCATCCCGGACAGGAAGCCGGAGCTAGGAACGCAGTGAACCGCGACATCGACATGAGCAACGGCAGCGGCGACGCCGGAGACGCCGCGCCGGGGGCCAACGGCGCGGCGGTATCGGCCGGGCAGGAGGGGCTGGTCGCCGAGAATCTCGGCAAGTCGTTCCGCAAGCGCCCGGTGCTGCGCGGCGTGTCGCTCTCCCTGCATCGCGGCGAGGTGGTCGGCCTGCTCGGCCCCAACGGCGCCGGCAAGACCACCTGCTTCTACATCATCACCGGGCTGATCCGGCCCGACTACGGCAGCATCGCGCTCGACGGCGCCGACGTCACCGACCTGCCGATGTACCGGCGCGCCCGTCTCGGCATCGGCTATCTGCCGCAGGAGGCCTCGATCTTCCGCGGCCTCTCGGTCGAGGACAACATCCGCGCGGTGCTGGAGATCGTCGAGCCCTCGCGCGAGCAGCGCGAGGCGCAGCTCGACGAGCTCCTGGCCGAGTTCTCCATGGAGCATCTCAGGCGCGCGCCCGCGATCGCGCTGTCGGGCGGCGAGCGACGCCGGGTCGAGATCGCCCGGGCGCTCGCCTCGCGGCCGAAATTCATCCTGCTCGACGAGCCCTTCGCCGGCATCGATCCGATCGCGGTGGGCGAAATTCGCGACCTGGTCGCCCATCTGAAGGACCGCGGCATCGGGGTGCTGATCACCGACCACAACGTACGCGAAACGCTCGACATCGTCGATCGCGCCTACATCCTTCACGACGGCGTCGTGCTGCGCGAGGGCGCGCCCTCGGAGATCGTGCTGGACGAGGACGTCCGCCGCGTTTACCTGGGCGAAAGATTTAGCCTGTAGGGAGACTCCCATGGCGGTCTCTCAGCGGATGGATCTGCGGCAGAGCCAGACGCTCGTGATGACGCCGCAGCTCCAGCAGGCGATCAAGCTACTGGAGCTTTCGAACCTCGAGCTCGCCGCCTACGTGGAAGGCGAGCTGGAGCAGAATCCGCTGCTCGAGCGCGCCGACGCCGAAGGCGAGCCGCGCGACGCGCCCCCGGGGAGCGAGCCGGCCGGCGACGAGGCGCGCGAGGCGACGGGCGACGAACCCGTCGTCGGCCTCGACGAGTACGCTCGCGCCGAGCATATCGGCGACGGCGGGCATACCAGCTTCGACACCGACTACGACAACATCTATGACGGCGGCGAGACGCCGTTCGTGCCCGGCGGCGCCGGCGACGCGTCGGCCTGGGGCGCCGGCGCGCGGGGCGGCGGCCGCGTGGGCGAGGAATCCGGCATCGACCAGACGGTGGCCGGCGAAATCAGCCTGCGCGATCACCTGCTGGCGCAGCTCGGCCTCGACGTCAGCGATCCCACGGAACGGCTGATCGGGCTGCAGCTCATCGACCTGCTCGACGAGGCCGGCTACATCACGGCGGATCTGGCGGCGGTGGCCGAGACGCTG
>JBFWXJ010000434.1:0-5109 GCA_050187535.1 Alphaproteobacteria bacterium
TAGCCTCGCCGGCGCCTACGTCCATCCCCCGAGCCCGGATTCCCGCCGATGCTGCACACCGCCTACGCCCTCGCCGGAATGATCACGGCGCCCCACCACCTGGCGGCCCAGGCGGGCCAGGCCGTGCTGCGCGAGGGCGGCAACGCGGTCGAGGCGATGGTGGCCGCCGCCGCGGCGATCGCCGTCGTCTACCCGCACATGAACGCGATCGGCGGCGACGGCTTCTGGCTGATCGCCGCACCCGGCGCCGAGCCGGTCGCGGTCGACGCCTGCGGCGCCGCCGCGGCCGCGGCGACGCCGGACCTCTACCGCGCGGCCGGCCACGGGGCGATCCCCGCGCGCGGCCCGCTGGCGGCGCTGACCGTGCCCGGCACCGTGTCGGGCTGGGGCGCGGCACTCGACGTCGCGGCGGCATGGGGCGGCCGGAAGCTGCCGCTCGCCCGCCTGCTCGAGGACGCGGTCCGCCATGCGGAGGCGGGCGTGCCGGCGACGGCGAGCCAGGCCTTCTACACGGCGGCCAAGCAGTCGGAGATGGCGGACGCGCCCGGCTTCGCCGCCACCTTCATGCCTGCGGGCGCCCCGCCCGCGGCGGGCGACGTGCTGGCCAACCCCGCCCTGGCGGCGACGCTGCGCGCGATCGCGGCCGAGGGGACGGAGGGCTTCTATCGCGGCGCGCTGGCGCGCCGGATCGCCGCCGACCTCGCGCGGGCGGGCTCGCCGCTCACCGAAGCCGACCTCGCCCGCCACCGCGCCCGCCGGCCGCTTCCGCTGAAGGCGCGCATCGCCGCGGGCGAGGTCTTCAACCTGCCGCCGCCGACGCAGGGGCTGGCCTCGCTCCTGATCCTGGCGATCCAGGACCGGCTCGCCATCCGCCATGCGGACGGCTTCGCCCATGTCCATGGGCTGGTCGAGGCGACCAAGCGGGCCTTCCGCATCCGCGATGTCCATGTGACCGACCCCGCGGCGATGACCGTCGACCCCGCAGGCTTCCTCGCCGCCGACCGCATCGCCGCCGAAGCCGCCGCCATCGACCCGCGCCGCGCCGCCCCCTGGCCGCCGCAGGCGCCGGCCAAGGGCGACACGATCTGGATGGGCGCCATCGACGGGGCGGGCCGCGCCGTCAGCTTCATCCAGAGCATCTACTGGGAGTTCGGCTCGGGCGTGGTGCTGCGCGACACCGGCATCCTGATGCAGAACCGCGGCGCCTCCTTCTCGCTCGCGCCGGGCGCACTGCGTGCGCTGGCGCCGGGCCGCCTGCCCTTCCACACGCTCAACCCCGCGCTCGCCCGCCTCGCCGACGGCCGCACCGTCACCTACGGCACGATGGGCGGCGAGGGCCAGCCGCAGACCCAGGCGGCGCTGCTGACCCGTCTGCTGCTCGGCCGCACGCCGCAGGAGGCGGTGACGGCGCCGCGCTGGCTGCTCGGCCGCACCTGGGGGGCGGAGGCGACCAACCTCAAGATCGAGGACCGCATGGACATGGCCGTCGTCGACGCGCTGGTCGCCGCCGGCCACGACGTGGAGACCGTGCCCGCCTTCAGCGACCTCATGGGCCATGCCGGGATGATCGTGCGGCGGCCCGACGGCGTACTGGCGGGCGCCGCCGACCCGCGCGCCGACGGCGCCGTCGCGGCGCTCTGACGCCCCCCGGAAAGAGGGCCGATTCCCCGCTTGCCACCGCCGGCCCGTTTCCGTAGTGTCCCGCCTCCGTCGCGGGGGGCACCCCCGCCGGCCGGCATGCGCCCGTAGCTCAACTGGATAGAGCACCAGACTACGGATCTGGGGGTTGGGGGTTCGAATCCTCCCGGGCGCGCCATTCCCTTTCAAGCACTTGGCCCCTAGCCCGCCCGCCGGCGCTTCGGCTTGGCTGTCGCTTTGGCTGTCGCTTCGCCCATGGGAGCCGAGAGGTCGATATCGGCGACAGCCGGTCGGCCGGCCAGCGCATCGACCGCCGCGCGCGTCGCTTGGTCGGCCACCCGGATGTACATCTCCGTCGTGGCGAAGCTCTTGTGCCGCGAGAGCTGCTGCACCACCCGGCCGGGCGCGACGTGGGCGAGGCCGGTCGTATAGGTTCCCTTGAGATCGTGGAATCGGTGCCGGCCGGCGAGCCCCGCCTTCTTGAGCGCGGTCCGGATCGCCGTCTTCGGGCTCTTCACCGGCCGCCAGGGATCCTCACGCGGCGGCTCGCCCGGCTTCTCCTTCCGCATCTGCCGCCAGGTGATTAGGTGGTCGGTCCCGCGCCCCTTCGCCTGTTCGACCAGCCGGCGCAGCAGGCGCATGGCGTCGGCGTTGGCGGGTAGGAACTCGTCGCGGTTGCCCTTGGTCCCTTCGGCGTCTAGCCAGACGCCCTCGTGCTGTAGGTCGACCTGGGCGACCGTCAAGCCATAGGCCTCGGCACGCCGGAGCCCGAGCAGCAGCGACAGTGCAGCAGCGTCGGCGACGTGCGGAGCCGCCTTGCGCAGCAGCTCGGTCACGTCGGCATCGGCGATAGGCCGCGGCAGCCGCTTCGGCGCCTTGAGCGATGGAACCTCGGGCAGGTCGGCCAGCAGGCGGCGGCGGTGGACGTCGCGGGTGCGGTGCGCCAGCTTCAGGGTCGCGCGCAACGTCACCAGGTACTTCGTGATCGTGGTGTCGGTGCGCAGCCGATCCGTCGTCTTCCAGGGCTGGCGCCGGCGCGTGGCGGATGCCGATTTCGGTCCGCCGACATAGACCCGCATCGGCTGCTCGCGCGCCCAGGTGACGTACTTCAGCATCCACGCTTCGTCGATCGCGGCAAGCTGCGCCTCGTCGCTGAAGAAGGTCCGCAGTTCGGCGATGTAGGCGAGCTGGTTCTCGTAGTTCGACTTCCGAGCGTCGAGCGTGCCGGCGTAGGCGCTGAACGCCTGCGCCAGTGTGTAGCCCACGGTCGGCAGGGGCGCTGACGGCCGGCGCCGCACAGCCTCGGCGGCGATCCTGGCGCGCTCCTCCGCCCGCTCGGCGGCCCGGCGCGACCCGCAGGGGGTCCCATCCTCCTCCACGCAGTAGCCGGTGTGGCGTTTGCGGCCGAGGCGGAACTGGAACGACCAGCGCCCGCGGCTCTCCCTCCAGAAGACCCCCATGCCCGCCTCCTGCGGCGAGCCTACCGCGCGCCGATCGCGTCGAGGAAGGCCACCGCCTCCCGGTGCTGCGCGGTTGCACGCCGGCGGGCGGGTGCCGCCTCGGCGTCCTCACCGCCGATGCGCTGGCCTTGCTGGTACGCCGAGACGCTGTCGACGTAGATGCGCACGACGCGGCCGACCTTCGCGCCTTCGAGCTTTCCTCGGCCGAGCAGCTTGCGTACGGTCGAGCGATCGACGGCCAGCAGGTCCGCGACGGTAGCGATCGACACCATTCGTCGGGGAGCGTCAGCCGGGTCGGCGGCGAGGCGGAGCATCGTCCGATCCTAGGCAGCTGCCAGCAATTCGCTGACGATTGCGCAGAGGAGCCGATCAGCGGCGGTCTTCTCCTTCCTGCCGTCGAGCAGCATCGCCTCCACGTCGTCGGCCGCCCAGCACCACGCGAGCGCCTTTGCCTTCACGAGAAGATCGCCGAGAGACATTGCCGGCGCGGCGGCGATCCGCTCGACGATCTCGCCGGTCGCCGCCACCGCGGCATTGCCCGCCTCCCCCGACCGGATGAACGTCGGCCCCTCCGCCTCCCACGCGGCGTCGAGCTCCCGAGCAAGCGCGGCGAGGTGCGGAGAGGCAGGCGCGGCACCGGTCGCGAGCAAAGCCCGAACGTGCGGGTCGATCCTCGCCAACAGCTGCTCGTCGGCCCCTCCGTCATCGACCATCTGGCAGGCGTAGTCGTCGCGGAATTTCTTCCAGATCACCCGCCAGTGGAAGGGCGTGGTCGGCGTCTCCGACAGCAGGATCTCCGCGATCGCCCGTTGCATCCGTTCGAGCTCGTCCTTCGCACCTCCGATCTCGGGCGTTGGCGGGCTCTCGCGCCCGGCCACCGAAAAGAACGGCTCGGCCAACAGCGCGGCGGACAGCAGCACCCAGCCCTTGCCGACCCGCGTCAGCCAGCGCGCGGCGTCCTCGTCCGGCCGCCGCGGCGCCAGCGCCAGGGCCGCGATCGCGCGCATGCGCGGCACCGCCTTGCGCGCCGCTTCGATCGCCTCCGGCGCCGCCGCCTCCTCCTCCGTCAACGCCCCGTCGAGCGGAGCGTCTGGCACCGTATCGATGTCGATAGTGCTCCCGGGCGCCATCAGGGCGCGCAGCTCGGCTTCCAGGGCGACCGCATCGGGAGGCGCCGGCTGCGTCTCGTTCGCCAGCGGCCGCCCCGCCGCCTGCGCAGCCAGCAGCCGGGCCGAGTGCTCCAGCATCGCGTCGAGCGCAGCGGCCAGATCATCGCTGAAATCTTCGAGGCAGTCGCGCGCGAGCTCCTTCAGAACCTCTCGCTGCGCCAGCGCCTGCTCTGGCGTGGCCGGCATCTCGCGCATGATCCTGTAGCCGCCGTCCCACAGCGCGTCGAAGGCCGGCTGGTCGAGGCTCTCGATCGTCCCCTCGGCCTTGCTGTTGTTGATCTCCGTCTTGTTCCAGAGGACATCGCGCTTGGCGACGATCGCGCGCCAGTTCGCGATCCTGGTGTCGAGCGTCGCGTCCGGCGCCATCACGACGGCCGCATGGCGGTTCAGCTCGTCCACCAGGGCGCGGACGTCGGTCGGAACCTCGTCCTCGGGGCGCTTCTTCGCCTTCCTCGGAGCGCGTGCCTTCTTCGTGGTGCTGCCGCCGGCGCTGCCGCGGCTCGGGCGCGCCTCGATGGCGATCGGCTGTTCGTGGAGCATCGGTCGATCCTCGCTGTCGCAGGGCGGGTGCGGGCGATCTCAGGCGGTGGCCGCTGCCGGCCGGCCGGGCAGGCCCCGCAGGACGGCGGACACGTCGCGGACCAGCCGGCACACGTCGTCGTCGGCCGCCTCCAGGCCGTCGTCCACGACCACGGTCTGGAACAGGTCGAGCGCGACGATCGCCTGCCGAGCCGTCCGCGGGATCAGCTTCCGCAGCCGCTCGCTGATCCGGACTTCCCATTCGATGAACCGCTCGAAGCGGCCCTCGAGGACCGGATCGGCGCTGATCAGATCGGAAGAGC
>JBFWXJ010000435.1:0-5109 GCA_050187535.1 Alphaproteobacteria bacterium
GAGGTCGATCCTTCGGCCAGCCGCCGGACCCCGGGTGGCCACCCGGGGTCCGGCATCGCTCACGCGACACACACAAGCTAGGCTCTCTTCCTAAGACGAGGACGAGGAACCGCCTGACCGAAGGATGCGAGTGGCTGGGGACGAGGGGCTTCTTGGTTGCCATCGGACCCGTTGCAGTAAAGGGCGTTCCTCACCCCGAGCATCGTCGAGGGGCGCAATGACCGTCGTGCAATCCCATCGAGATCTGCCGTGATCGCCCGCGCGCTCCGCAACCCCTACGTTCTGCTGGCCGCCGCCGCCCTCTTCTGGTCCGGCAACCATGTCCTCGGCCGGGCGATCGCGGGACATGTGCCGCCGTTGTCGCTGTCGACCCTGCGCTGGGCGGTGCCGATGCCGGTCCTGTTCCTGCTGGCGCGGCCGCACCTGGCGGCGGACGGGGCGGCGATCCGGGCGCATTGGCCGATGCTGGTGTTCCTCGGCGTGACCGGCGGCGCGCTCTTCAGCGCGCTCCAGTATGTCGGGCTGCAATGGACGACGGCGGTCAACGTCTCCGTGCTGAACGCGCTGGCGCCGGTCGCCATCGCGGCCGCCGCGGCGATCATCTTCGGCGACCGGCTCACGTGCTGGCAGGCGACGGGCATCGCGGTGTCATTGGCGGGCGTGCTGGTCATCGTCTCGCGCGGCGACGTGCAAGTGCTGGCCGCCTTCGCCTTCAACGCGGGCGACGCGGTCATCGTCGTCAACATGGCGATCTGGGCGGTCTACTCCGCCTATCTGCGCAAGGCGCCGCGCATGCATTGGCTCAGCTTCTCCTTCGTGCTGGCGACGGTCTCCGCCATCGCGACCGCACCCTTCATGGCGTGGGAGCACCTGCGGGGCTACCACCTGCAGGCCGACGCCACGACCCTGGTCGCGGTCTGCTACGTCGCCGTCTTCCCGAGCGTGCTCGCCTACGCCGCCTGGAGCCGCGGCGTGGCGGCGATCGGTGCGGCGCGCGCCGGCGTCTTCATCTACGCCATCCCCATCTTCAGCGCGGTCATGGCGACGCTCTTCCTGGGCGAGCGGCTGATGGCCTTCCATGTCACGGGCTTCGCGCTGATCATCGCCGGCGTCACGCTGGCCGCGAGGCGAGGGAAATAGTGCCATGACCAATAGCGAAATCGTCGTCCGCGACAACCCGGCCGAGAGCCGGTTCGAGGTCCGCATCGGCGACGACGTGGCGATCGCCCAGTACCGCATCTCGCCGCGCGGCATCCGCTTCGTCCACACCGAGGTGCCCGCGGCGCTGGGCGGCCGCGGCATCGCGACCGCCCTGGTGCGCCACGGCCTGGGCGAGGCCCGCCGTCGTGGCCTGGCCGTTCTGCCCGACTGCCCCTTCTTCGCCAAGTACATGAAGGAGCATCCCGAGGAGCAGGACCTGCTGCACCCCGACTACCGCGCGCGGCTGGGCCTGTGAGCTACCGGCGGCGCGCGGCGACGGTGGCCGACCCGATCGCCTGCGGCTCGCCGAAGATGAAGTCGTCCATCACCGAGACGTCCTTCTTCTTCTTCGGATCGTCGTCGGGGCCGAGCGCGGTCGTGCCGTACTCGATGCGCACGCGGGCGACCACGGGGCCGTCATAGAGCACGCCGAGGAACGTGAATCCCTCGTTCATCGCCGGCACCGGGAACTTGCCGAGCGAGCGGCCGTGCGCGTCGAAATACTGGAAGGACGTGTGCGGCAGGTCGGTGTCGACATAGACGGCGCCGAAGCCCTTGACCGCGGCCGGGATGTCGGTGCCGGGCACGACGAAGGTCAGGTCGACGAAGCGGCTGCCGACCGGCGAGAACAGCCGCTCGCCGCTGTAGGCCTTGAAGATGCGCGCGTAGCTCGGGTTGATGTGGCCGAAGCGCGGCGGCGTGTTGGTCGGGTTGGTCTCCTTGGCGCTGACCTGCACGCCCTGGCCGGGGGTCGACAGCATGGCGCCGCGGCCCTTGAAGAAGTCGCCCGGCAGGAAGTTGGGGGCGGCCTTGTCGTCGGGCACGCCGTCCCAGTTGATCTCGCGCCGGCCGAGCGCCAGCGGCCCCGCGGCGTTGCCGTTGTTGGGCTCGCCCAGCAGGTGGCGGTACTGCCCGATCAGGGGTGCGACGTCGCCCGCCCCCTTGATGACGGTCGGCTGTCGCTGCGCGGACGCGGGCGCGGCGAACGCCGCGACCGCGAGGGCCGCGGCCATGATGGTGAGGCGACGCGACGGCAGGAACGCGGATGCCATGAACCACCCTCCCCGGGTACGCCGGCCGGACCGCCGGCACCGGGGAGGCTACAACCGGGGCGAGCAGTGCGCCAAGGCGACTACCGAACGAACAGCTTGCGCTCGATGCGCGTCAGGCGTTCGCCGCCGCCGGGCGCCACCAGCACGGTCTCGCTGAAGGCCAGCCCGTCGGCCGCGACCCACATGTGGAAGGTCATGCCCGCTTCCATACGGTAGTCGACCTGCGGGCCGACGACGCGGGTGAAGTCGCTCGTGCGCGGCGTCGCCCGGTGATAGAGGCCGAGCGTGTAGCCCGTGAGGTTGTCGAAGGTCTCGCGCAGGCCGGATTTCAGGATCCCCTCGCGCAGGATGGCGTCGACGGCGCGGGCCTCGGCACCCGGCTTCATGGCGGCGATCTGGGCGTCCTGGAGCGCGATCAGCGTGTCGGCGACGTGCTGCTGGCGTGGGGTGGCGGCGCCCACGACGGCGGGCCGCATCAGGCGGGCGCTGTAGCCGTGGACGCGCGGCGTCAGCTCCATGTGGACGACGTCGTGGCGCACCAGCGGGCGGTCGTGCAGGTGGCCGTGCAGGAAGCCCGCACCCACCCCCGACGTGATCGGCCCGCAGGCGCCGTTGTCCGCACCCAGCCGCACGAAGGCGCCGCTGGCGGCGACCGCGGCGTCGCGCTCGGTCGCCCCCTCGCGCACCGCCTCGATGGCGATGCGCATCGCCTCGTCGCCGATGGCGGATGCCTGCCGCAGCAGGGCGATCTCCTCGGGCGACTTGATCAGGCGCGCCTCGTTCAGCACCGGGCCGATGTCGACGATGCGCGCATCGGGCAGGAAGCCCTCGTACTGGCGGAAGCGGCGCACCGTCATGGCGTAGGAGCCGAAGTCCATGCCGACGGTCGCCTTGCCGTAGCCGCGGTCGCGCACGGCGCGGGCGACGCACTCGACCTGGTCCTCCCAGTCGGCGAAGGGACGGATGTCCTCGACCCAGCTCGCCTCGCGCAGGGGCGCCTCGTCCAGCTTGCGCAGCAGCATGGTCGGCGGGGCGTCGGCCGGGAAGACGCAGGCGCGGTAGAGGTTGAGCGTGTTGGCGGTGCCGGTCAGGTACTCGAGCGCCTCGCATTCGTCGACGATCAGCACGTCGACGCCGCGGGCGCGCATCTCCTTGCGGACAATCGCGCAGCGGCGCTCGTATTCGGCGATGGGGAAGGCGAGGGTGGGGGCGGTTGCCATTTCGGCTCTCCCTCAGGCGCAGACGGCGACGATGGCGCGCGCGTAGACGCGGGCCGCGTCGTAGAGGTCGGCCAGATCGACGCGCTCGTCGGGCATGGTGTTGTAGCGGCCGCCCGGGCCGTAGACGAGGCCGACCATCCCGGCATCGGCCAGATGCGCGGCGTCGGTGCCGTAGAAGCGCGCCGGGCCGATCGGGCCGACCGCGGGCTTGCGGCCCGTCACCTTCTCGTGCGCGGCAGCGACGATCCGCACGATGTCGGCGTCGCGGTCGACGCCGAAGGGGCCCATGCGCAGCCGCTGCCCGCCGCCGTTCAGCGCCAGCTCATAGCCGAGGCCGGGGCGCTCGGCCATCAGCCGGTCCATCTCGGCCCTGAGGTCGGCCATGATGCCGTCGATCGTCTGGCCCGGGCTGTAGCGGACGGAGAACTTGATCATGCAGCGGTCGGCCATCAGCGAGGGCCGCCACTCGTGGTACTCCGGCCCCATGCCGCCGCGGATGACACCGATGCCGACCCGGCGCACCGCCCGGTGGTCGGGGCCGTCGGGGCCGGTGAAGGTCATGGATTGCAGGCGGCCCATGGCGGCGACCGCACCCTGGATCGCGTCCACCGCCTCCTCCATCTTCGAGAGGTGGCGGGTCATGCCCAGCAGGACGAGCTCCACCTCGATCGAGCCCGCATGCATGGTGACGCAATCGTTGTCGCTGGGCTCGCCGACGATGAAGCGGTCGGCGCGCACGCCCGAATTGATCAGGTGGACGGTGCCGACACCGCCCTGCAGCTCGCCGATGACATGGGCCACGATGACGTCGCCGCGCAGGGGGATGCCGGCCCGCTTCACCGCGTCGACGGCGGCGAGATAGCAGGCGTCGGCCGCCTTCATGTTCGAGACGCCGATGCCGTAGATGAACTTGTCGTCGACCTCGCCGCCGAACGGGTCCTTGGTCCAGCCCTCGCCGGCGGGGTTGGTGTCGAGATGGCCGTTGAACATCAGCGACCGGCCGCCGCCCGACCCGGCCATGGTGCTGATCACGTTGTAGCGGCCGGGCTGCACCTCCTGCAGGCGGCTCGCCAGCCCGAGGCCGGTCGCATACTCCTGCACGAAGCGGGCGACGTTGCCCTCCTCGCCGCCGGCCGAGTAGCTGCGGATGCGCACCATGCCCTGGAGCAGCGCCACCAGCTTCGCGTCGTCGACCGCTGCGGCGGCGGCATCGGCCGCCTGGTTGGGGTCCATGGGGTTCCTCTCCTCGTCATGCGCCGTCGTTGGGGGCGGCGGGTTGCCAGATGGGTGGCACGGCCGCCAGCTCGGCGACCGGGATCAGGCAGCGGATCCAGTGGTCGCCCGCGACCGTGGCGGCGGGCGGCGGCTCGACCTCGCAGCGCGGGCCGATCTTGCGCGGGCAGCGGCCGTGGAAACGGCAGCCCGCGGGCGGGTCCTTGGGGCTCGGCAGGGGGCCTTCCAGGCGCACGCGGCGCGCCTCCAGCCCCGGCTCGGCGATCGGCACCGCCGACAGCAGCGCCTCCGCATAGGGGTGGAAGGGCGGGCGCGCCATGCCGAAGGCGGGGCGCAGCTCGACCAGCTTGCCGAGGTACATGACGGCGATGCGGTCGGCGAAATGCTGCACCAGGTTGAGGTCG
>JBFWXJ010000436.1:0-5089 GCA_050187535.1 Alphaproteobacteria bacterium
GCCGGATCGACGGCGACGTCGATCTCGTAGGCCTGCCCGACATAGCGCATGTCGAGCGACAGGTCCCAGGCGGGCGCGCCCGACAGGCCGAGCGCCGCGGCGCGGCCTTCGAGCGAGGCCATGAGCTCGCGAAGCGTCGCCTGCACCACGGCGGGTGCGGCAGCGTCGAGCGGGGTGCGGCGGGTGCGCGTCTCGTCCAGCATCTGGTCGGCGACGAGCAGGCCGTATGCGGAGATGACGCCGGGGTCCGGCGGCACGACGACGGTCGCCACCCCCAGCGCCTCGGCGACGCGCGCGGCGTGCAGCGGCCCGGCGCCGCCATAGGGCACCAGCGCGAAATCGCGCGGGTCGCGGCCGCGTTCGGTCGAGACGAGGCGGATGGCGGCGACGATGTTGCCGTCGGCCAGCCGCGCCGCGTCCTCGGCGATCTCGACGGCGCCGCGGCCGAAATCGGCGGCGGTCGGCGCGAAGGCCGCCGCCGCCGCCCGCGCGTCCAGGGCCAGCGTGCCGGCCAGCCGCGCGTCGCCGGGCAGGCGGCCGCACAGGACGTGGGCGTCGGTCAGCGTCGGCCGCTCGCCGCCGCGGCCGTAGCAGGCCGGGCCGGGAGCGGCACCGGCACTCTCCGGCCCGACGCGCAGCATGCCGCCGTCGTCGCGCCAGACGATGCTGCCGCCGCCGGCGCCGATGGTGACGATATCGACCATCGGCACGCGCACCGGCAGCCCGTCGATCTTGGTCTCGCGCGACCAGTCGGGCCGCCCGTCGCGGACCAGGGCCACGTCGGCGCTGGTCCCGCCGATGTCGAGCGTGATGATGTCGCGGAAGCCCGACAGCCCGGCCTGCCGGATGGCACCGGTGACGCCCGCGGCGGGGCCCGACAACAGCGCGGTGATCGGGTTGGCGCGGATCGCCCGGAACGGCACGCGCCCCCCGTTCGACTGCATCATCGTGCAGGTGCCGGCGAAGCCGCCGGCCGCCAGCCCGTCCTCGATCCGCGCGAGGTAGCCATCGACGACGGGCTGCACGAATGCGGCCATCGTGGTCGCGGTCGCCCGCTCGTACTCGCGGAATTCGCCGGTGACGACGTGCGAGCACGTGACGCGCAGGCCGGGCCGCCGCTCGGCCAGCCAGGCGGCCAGCGCCCGCTCGTGGGCGGGGTTGAGAAAGCCGTTCAGGAGGCAGATGGCGACGGCGTCGTAGCCGGCGTCGAGCGCCTCCAGCAGCCGCGCGCCCTCGGCTTCCAGGTCGAGCGGTTCCAGCACCGTGCCGTCGCCGGCGATGCGCTCGCGAACCGTGAAGGTGTCGGCGCGCGCCGCCAGCGGCTCGGGCTTGCGATAGAAGAGGTCGAAGATGCGCGTGCGGTCGTGGCGCTGCAGCAGCAGGATGTCGCGGAAGCCCTCGGTCACGACGAAGGCCAGCCGCGCGCCCTTGCGCTCCAGCACCGCATTGGTCGCGACCGTCGAGCCGTGGATGAACTCAGCGATCGAATCGAGCGGCAGCCCCGATGCCGCGAGCGCGGCGAAGGCGCCCTGGTCGGGCGAGGAGGGCACGCTCGGCACCTTCACGACCGACACGCCATCCGGACCGAACGCCACGAGATCCGTGAAGGTCCCGCCGATCTCGACGCCTACGCGCTGCATGCCCTTACCCCTCGGGTGTGCCGGCGCAGGGGGATGGCGCGCCCCAGGGCGCAGCACCGATCGCCGATTGCCGGATGACGCCCGCGGTACGGATGCGGCGCGGGCGGCCGACGGACGTTAGACGAGAGCGCCACGCCGGTGAACGTTTTTTTCACTCCGCTTCGGCGTCGGTCCACTCGTCGCCCAGCAGCTCGGGCTTCTCGTAGGCGACCAGCCACTGCCAGTGCCGCTCGACGTCGGCGCGGAAGAAGCGCCCGGCGATGCCCTGGGCCAGCCACGCCGCGCCGTCGCTGACCTTGGGGATGTCGCCCGAAACCTTGCCGAGGCTGAGGCTGGAGGCGTGATTGAAGCAGTGGATGTCGGCGAGCCAGGGCGCCGTGCCCGGCTCCCTCTCGGTGAACTCGAAGGCCGTTCCGAGATAGGGGTGGCGGCCGAGGTCGGCGTCGGCCAGCTCCGGCGGCGGCGTATAGCGGTCGCGCCATAGTGCGATCCGGTCGGCGAACGCCGCCAGCTCCGGCCGCACGTCGACTTCGACAGTGAAGCCGGTCGCGAGGATCATGAAGTCGGCTGCGAAGACCTTTTCGCGCGTGGTGTCGATGCGCAGCTCGCCGCCGGCACAGGTCACGCCGCGGATGCCGGTGCCGAGATGGAACGACGCGTTGGGATGCCGGCTGACGCGTTGGGTCGAGTTGCGCGGGGCGGGCGTCTGCTCGCGGTTGGCGTACTGCATGAAGCGCCAGCGCCACTCCTCGCTCAGCATCGGGAAGCCGGCGGTGAACCCGGCGCTGCCGATGCCCATGAGCTTGTTGATGCGCGGCATGACCGGCCGCCGGACCAGGAGACGGACCTCGGTGGCGCCGTGCTCCAGCGCCTCGGCGGCGTTGTCCATGGCGGACGCGCCGGCGCCTACCACCACGACGCGTTTGCCGGCCAGTGCCGTGAAGTCGATGTCGTCGGCCGAATGCGCCCAGACCCCGTGCGGCAGGCCGGCGACGAACTCCGGGGCGTAGGGTCGCCCGAGGCCGTCGCGCCCCGTCGCCATCACCACCTTGCGGGTCAGCATGGAGGGCGCCGCGCCGCCGGCGAGGTCGAGGCGGAGCAGCCCGTCTTCCGGGATGATGCGGGTTACCTCGATGCCGTTCTCGACGGGCAGGCGCAGTGCCGTGCGGTACCAGCCGAGGTAGTCCATCCACATCGTCCGCGGAATCCGGCCGAGCCGGGCCCAGCCATCGCGGCCGAACTGTGCCTCGTGCCACGCGCGGAAGGTGAGGGACGCCATCCCGGCGGCGGGCCCGGTCAACTCCTTGGGCGAGCGCAGGGTCTCCATCCGAGCCGATGTGACCCACGGTCCCTCGCGGCCGGCCGGCGCCTTGTCGAGGATGCGGATGTTGCGCACGCCGAGGCGCAGCAGCGAGAAGGCGGCGGCGAGGCCGCACATCCCGGCACCGACGATCGTCACGTCCACGACCCGCCCGGCCGCGGGATGGTCGACCGGCTGCACCCAGTTCGCCGGCGGATAGTTGAGGCGGGACAGATCCTCGTCGAGCCGCGCCTGGAGGACGGCGAGGCCGGCGGCGTCGGCACCCTCGGGCGGCGGGCGTTCGATGGGCAGTGCGGTCATGGGGTCGCTTCGGAAAGGTGCAAGAGGCGGGCCTGCCGCCCGCCCGTCGCAAGGCCGCTCAGGCGGCTATATGGTCAGGCCGCGATGTCGGGCCGGCCGAGGCTGCGGCGCTCCCAGTCGGTGATGTAGTCGCGGGTCAGCGGCACCGTCTCCAGCTTCCGGCTCATCTGCATCTGGAAGACCATGTGCCCCTGGTTGACGAAAGCGAGTTCGCAGCCGACCAGGTAGAATTCCCACATCCGGCAGAAGCGCTCGTCGTAGATCGCCTTGATCTCGTCGCGCGCTGCCATGAAGCGCTGCCGCCAGTGGCGGAGCGTGTAGGCGTAGTGCAGGCGCAGAATCTCGATGTCGGTCGCGAAGAGGCGGCTGCGCTCGACCACCGGCAGCACCTCGGAGAGGGCGGGCGAGTAGCCGCCGGGGAATATGTACTTGCGCAGCCACGGATTGGTCGCAGCCGGCCCGTCGAAGCGGCCGATCGAGTGCAGCAGCGCCACCCCGTCCTCGGTCAGCAGGTTGCGCACCTGGCGGAAGAAGGCCTCGTAGTGGACGACGCCGACATGCTCGAACATGCCGACCGACACGATGCGGTCGTAGCTGCCCTGCTCCTCGCGGTAGTCGCGCAGGAGGAAGCGCACGCGGCCGTCGAGGCCGGCGCGGCGCGCCCGCTCGTTGGCGACCTTGTGCTGCTCCTCCGAGAGCGTCAGCCCGGTCACGTCGACGTCGGCGGTCTGGGCGAGGTAGAGGGCGAGCCCGCCCCAGCCCGAGCCGATGTCCAGCACCTTCTGCCCCGGCTCGAGCAGGAGCTTGGCGGCGATGTGCCGCTTCTTGTTCTCCTGGGCGGTCTCGAGCGCGTCGTCTGGATCGCCGAAGTAGGCGCAGGAATACTGCCGGTCGCGGTCGAGGAAGAGCTCGTAGAGGCGGCCCGAGAGGTCGTAGTGGTGGGCGACGTTGGCCTTGGAGCGTGGCGCCGGGTTGTACTGCATGAGCCAGCGCATCCACCGCTTCACCCGGTGGCCGATCCGCATGACCGCGGGCTCGGGCCCGGCCGCGAGATTGTCGGTCGCGAGCAGGAGGAAGTCGTAGAGCGTGCCTTCCTCGATCGTCAGCGTGCCTTCCATGAAGGCTTCGCCGATCCGCAGCTCAGGATTGATGGTGAGCTTCCAGTGCAGCGCGCGATCGTGCAGGCGGATGGCCGAGCGCGGCCCCGTCCCGTCGCCGAACGTGTGGCGCTGGCCGTCGGCGTCGGTCAGTACCAGATCGCCGGTACGGATGATTTGTCGGAGAAGGCGAGCGAAGAGCATCGTGGCGATCCGTCCCCGGCCGGTGGGGCCTGCCGAGTCGGCCCCTGCGGCCGATCGCCCGATTACGCCACATAAGGCGCCGGCTGCTCAAGCCGGCGCCTTACAGGGAATTCACGAAGCCGCTTCTTCCTCGTCCTCGGCGGCCGGCGCCTCCCCGGCGGCGGGCTCCGCACCGCGTGCCTGGGCCGCGGCCTCCTCGGCCGATTGGGCGACGTTGACCGTCACCGCGATCGAGACCTCCGGGTGCAGCACGACGCGGATCGTGTGCAGGCCCAGCGTCTTGATCGGCTTCTCGATCGTCACCTGCTGGCGCTCGACCGTGAGGCCGGCCGCGGTCACCGCCTCGGCGATGTCGCGCGACGACACCGAGCCGTAGAGCTGGCCGGTCTCGCCCGCCTGCCGCAGCACGACCACGGACAGGTTGTCGACCTTGGCCGCGACCGCCTGGGCCTCCTCGCGCCGCTTGAGATTGGCGGCCTCGAGCTGGGCGCGGCGGTTCTCGAACGCACCGAGATTGTCCTTGGTCG
>JBFWXJ010000437.1:0-5074 GCA_050187535.1 Alphaproteobacteria bacterium
AGGTCATCGACAACCCCTTCGCCGAAGGGCCGGACCCGATCGTCGTGCTGCCCGCCCTCAAGCCCGACATCGCCGTCTTCCACGCCCGCTGGGCCGACCGGCAGGGCAACATCTGGGTCGGCCGCCGGCGCGAGCTGATGACCATGGCGCATGCGGCGAAGCGCTCGTTCGTCACCGTCGAGGCGATCTTCGACGGCGACCTGCTGGCCGAGGACGAGCTGGCGGCCGGCACCATCGCCGGCCTCTATGTCGACGCGATCGCGCTGGCCCCGCGCGGCGCCTGGCCGATGGGGCTGGCCGACCTCTATGCGCCGGACGCAGCGCATCTGGCCGCCTACGCCCGCCAGGCGCGCAGCGACGCCGGCTTCCGCGCCTATCTGGCCGAGCAGAATCTGGTGCCCGTCGATGCCGTCTGAGGGTCCCGCCTGGCGGCGCGAGGAGCTGCTGATCGCGGTGCTCGCGCGCATGCTCGACGGCGTCGAGCATGTCGCGGTCGGCGCCAGCTCGCCGATCCCCGGGGCGGCCGCGCTGCTCGCCCGCGCCCTCTCCGGCAACGCGACGCGCGTCTCCGTGCTGGGCAGCCGGCGCCACAACCCCTTCACCGAGGGCGGGCGCGAACTCTTCGACTGTGCCGCCCAGGGGCGCATCGGCGCCTTCTTCCTGGGCGGCGGCGAGATCGACGGCGAGGCCAACATCAACCTCGTCGGCATCGGCGACTACCCGCAGCTCGACGTGCGCTTCCCCGGCTCCTTCGGCTCGGCCTATCTCTACATGCTGATCCCGCGAGTCATCCTCTTCCGCGAGGAGCATTCGCGCCGGGTCTTCGTGCCCAAGGTCTCGTTCGTCAGTGCCGCCGGAACCAGCCCTTCCGAGGTCTACCGCCCGGGCGGCCCGCATGCGCTGGTCACGGGCCTCTGCCGCTTCGACTTCGACAAGACGAAGCGCCGTTTCTCCTTGGCCAGCGTCCATCCGGGTCACACCGCAGCCGATGTCGCGGCGGAGACCGCCTTCGCCTACGACAGCCCGGCGGGCGCGGTGCCCGAGACGCCGCCGCCGCCGCCCGAATGGCTCGAGCTGCTGCGCGGTCGCATCGCCGGCGAGCTGGCCGAGACCTATCCCAAGTTCGCCCAGACCGTCTTCGGCGCCGCCGCGGCCGCCTGATCCTTCCGGAGCACCAGGAATGAACGCTTCTCCCGGCGCGCTCGCCGGCATCAAGGTCGTCGACCTCACCCGCATCCTGAGCGGCCCCTATGGCTCTCAGATCCTGGCCGACCACGGCGCCGAGGTGATCAAGGTCGAGCCGCCGGCCGGCGACGAGACCCGCGACTGGGGCCCGCCCTTCCGCGACGGCACCGCCTCCTACTTCGTCGGCGTCAACCGCAACAAGCGTTCGCTCGCCCTCGACCTGACGAAACCCGAGGGGCGCGAGGTGCTGTTCCGGCTGCTCGCCGATGCCGACGTGCTGTTCGAGAACTTCAAGACCGGCCAGCTCGCCAAGTGGGGGCTCGACTACGAGACGGTGCTGCGCCCGCGCTTCCCGCGCCTCATCTACGCGCAGATCTCGGGCTTCGGCCCCGACGGCCCGCTGGGTGGCCTGCCCGGCTACGACGCCGCCGTGCAGGCCTCCTCGGGCCTGATGAGCATCAACGGCTCGCCCGAGACCGGGCCGGTGCGCCTCGGCACGCCGATCGTCGACCTCGGCACCGGGCTCAACGCCGTGCTCGGCATCTGCATGGCGCTGATCGAGCGGCAGCGCTCGGGCCTCGGCCAGCATGTCGACGTGTCGCTCTACGATGTCGGTGTGTCACTGCTGCATCCGCAGGCGGCCAACTGGTTCATGTCGGGCGAGCCGCCCAAGCTGCTCGGCAACAGCCACCCCAACATCTGCCCCTACGACCAGTACCGCACGAAGACACGGCCGATCTTCCTCGCCGTCGGCAATGACGGCCAGTTCCGGCGGCTGTGCGAGTGCCTGGGCGTGCCGGACCTCACGGCCGAGCCGCGCTTCAGGACCAACCGCGACCGCGTCAGCAATCGCGACGCGCTCAACGCCATCCTGCAGGAGCTGCTGTTGGCCCATGACGGGCCTGCGCTCGCCTCGACGCTGCTCGATCTGGGCGTCCCCGTCGGCCCGGTACAGTCGATCCCCGAGGTCATGGAGGACGCGCACACCAGGCATCGCGACATGGTCGTCGAGCTGGAGGAGTACCGCGGCACCGGCATCCCCCTGAAGCTCAGCCGGACCCCCGGCGCTGTGCGCTCGAAGCCCCCGGCCTTCGCCGCCGACGGCCGCGCCATCCTCAAGGAGCACGGCCTCAGCGACGCCGAGATCGACGCGCTGACGGCTGCCGGGATCGTCTGCGAGGAGCGGCGGAAGGGCCGCTGAGGGCTGGTGGCCGGCGTCAGTCGACCTGCGCGCCGGCCAGCTCCACCACCTTCGCCCAGCGCACCAGCTCGGCGCGCATGAGCCGGGTCAGGTCCTCGGGCGAGCCGGAGATCGGGTCGATACCCTGCTTCATCAGGGAATCGCGCATCTCGGCCGAGTTGATGATGGCGACGATCTCCTTGTTGAGGCGGGCGACGACCGCGGGCGGCGTGCCGGCCGGCGCGTAGGCGCCGAACCATGCCGACACCACGAAGTCGTCCATCCCCGCCTCGGCCATCGTCGGCACTTCCGGCAGGGCGGTCGCGCGCGTCGCACCGGTGATCGCCAGCGCCCGCATCTTGCCGTCCTCGATGTACGGGATGAGCGGCAGGAAGTGATAGAACATGAAGCGCAGGTCGCCGCGCAGCAGCCCCTCTATCGCCTGGGCGCCGCCGCGATAGGGAACGTGCACCATCTCCAGCTTTTCGCGTGCCGCCAGCATGGCACCGGCCAGGTGGTTGGAGGTGCCGCTGCCGGACGATCCGTAGTTGACCTCGCCCGGCCGCGCCCGGGCATAGGCGATCAGCTCCTTCACGGACTTGGCCGGCACCGACGGATTGACCACCAGCACGTTGGGTGCCGTGCCGAACTGGGCGATCGGCGCGAAGTCCTTGATCGGGTCGTAGGTGATCTTCTTGTAGAGCGCGGGATTGATCGAATGCGTCCCGATCGTGCCCATGAGGATCGTGTAGCCGTCGGGCGCCGAACGCGCGACGTACTCGGTTCCCAGCGTGCCGCCGCTGCCGCCGCGGTTGTCGATGACGACCTGCTGACCCAGCGCCGGCCCCAGCTTCGTCGCGAGGATGCGGCCGACGAGATCCGTCGTGCTGCCGGCCGGGAACGGCACGACCATGCGGACGGGCTTGCTGGGATAGTCGTCGGCGACCGCCGGTGCCGCCGCGGCGACGAACGCCGCAATGATGATCCCCGTCACGCTGCGGCGCATGGCGCCCTCCCCTGCCCGTTCCGATTTGCGGGGCAGCCTATGACGCGCGGCGACCCGTGGGAAGTGGCGGGAGGGGCTTGCGCATATAGACGCGCGGGCGGCCATGGACGGTCATGCGCTCGTACTCGACATAGCCGAGGCGGGTATAGATCGCCTGGTTCTCGATCATCATCTGGTGGGTGTAGAGGCGCATCTCCGGCAGGCCCCGGCGCCGCGCCTCGACCTCGGCCAGCTCCATCAGCGCGCGGCCGAGGCCCTGGCCCTGCATCGACGGGTCGACCGCGATGTTCTCCACCATCATGCAGCCGTCGAGCGGCTCCAGGACGAGCAGGCCGACGATGCGGCCCGCACGCTCGACCACCCACGCGTCCATGGTCGCCAGCGCTTCGGCATAGTCGACGACCATGGGATAGGGCTTCTGGCCGATGCGGGCGACGTAGTGGCCGTAGGCACGGTCGACCAGGGCGGCGGCAGGCACCGCGTCGCCGACCGTCGCCGGGCGCAGGCCCGCGATCATGGCTCGGCGAAGGCGAAGGTCGCCGCCGCCTGCGGGGCCGCCCGCCGCTTCGCCGGCGCCTTTCCCACGAGGCCGGCGATGCCTTCGAGCGCACCCGGCTCCAGTTCGAGGGCGAGGAAACGCTCGGGATCGGTCGGTCCGGGCATCGCTAGGTCCCTCGTCAGGGCGCGGGAAAAGCCGAAGGGCCGATAGTAGTCGGGATCACCGACGAGGACGACGATCGCGTGCCCCTCCGCCCGGGCCATCTCCAGCCCATGCCGCATCAGCGCCTTGCCGAAGCCCAGTCCCTGCATGCCCGGCTCCACGGCGAGCGGGCCCAGCAGCAGCGCCGGGATCCGCTCCTCGCCGATGGCGATCGGCCAGAAGCGCAGGGTCGCGGTGATGCGGCCGTCGTCCAGCACGTTGACGAAGGAGAGCGAGGGGATCGCGGGCACGCCGTCGCGCAGCCGGTAGGACGACTTCTTCTTGCGGTCGGGACCGAAGGCCCGGTCGAGCAGCGCCTCGATCTGGGCAGCGTCGCCGGAAGTCTGGAGCCGGATGGTCATCATGTCCTCGCGTTCGCCTGCAGGTGCACCGGGCGGCGGCCGGTGCGGCGACGGAGGACGGGGCTGGGTCTGCTACCGGCCTGCCTGTTCGCGCACGCGCGCCGCCGCCCACGAAGTGGGTCGGATGGAGCTTCGTCGGAGTCGGCGGCAGAGCAAGGCCCGTGGCCCTTTCGCGGTTGCGCGGCCGACGCAGATAGCATCGACGGTCCGGCGATTCAAGATGCGGCACGCGCGGGTTTCCGTCTTGCCGGCCCCCCCGCGTCGTCTACGATGCCGCCATCTCGGGCGACGCCTGCCGGCGGCCGCCTCGACAATATCGACCGGGAGGAAGGCCATGACGGATCGCCCCAAGCTCCGCAGCCAGGAGTGGTTCGGCAAGCAGGACCGCGACGGCTTCGTGCATCGCAGCTGGATGAAGAACCAGGGGCTGCCGCAGCACCTGTTCGACGGGCGCCCGGTCATCGGCATCTGCAACACCTGGTCCGAGCTGACGCCCTGCAACGCCCATTTCCGCAAGATCGCCGAGCATGTGAAGCGCGGCGTCTACGAGATGGGCGGCTTCCCGCTCGAGTTTCCGGTGATGTCGCTGGGCGAGACGCTGATGCGGCCCACGACCATGCTGTTCCGCAACCTCGTCAGCA
>JBFWXJ010000438.1:0-5064 GCA_050187535.1 Alphaproteobacteria bacterium
TGCCCGGCCCGCCTGTCAATGCGGTCGTCCGGCAGCATCCCTTCCGGCCGGGCCAAACTGTCGCACGGGTCCTTCAATTTGACCTGGATCAAGCCGCACCCGCGACCGGCGGGTGGAGGCTGTGCGCCGCAAGAAGCGGGCTGCCCCCGGGGCGGCTCCCGAAAGAGGCGACGCATGAAACGAGCATTGGCCGGCCTCGGTGCCGGCATGAGCGCGGTGGCACTGATCGCGGCGGCCCTGGCACTGCCGGCGGGTACGGCTGCCGCCGCCGACGAATGGAAGGGCCAGCGCTTCCTGATCCGCGGTCGCGCGCTGGCCGTGGTGCCGCAGGAGAGCGGCAAGATCGACCAGGTGCCGGGCTCCGACGTCAGCATCGACAACTCCGTCGTGCCGGAGCTCGACATCTCCTACTTCTTCACCCCGAACATCGCAGCCGAGCTGGTCCTCGGCGTCACCCCGCACAACATCAAGGGTGCGGGCAGCCTCACGGGCGTCGACGTGGGCAAGGCTTGGCTGCTGCCGCCGACGGCGACCCTGCAGTACCACTTCACCGACTTCGGCCGCTTCAAGCCCTATGTCGGCGCCGGGATCAACTACACGGTGTTCTTCGATCAGAAGGCCAAGGGCGGCACCGTCACGCAGCTCGACATCGAGAACAGCTTCGGCTGGGCGCTTCAGGTCGGGTTCGACTACGCGGTCGACGAGCGCTGGGGCGTCAACTTCGACGTCAAGAAGCTCTTCCTCAGACCCGACGTGAAGCTCAATGGCGGCGCCCTCACCGGCAAGGTCGACATCGACCCCTGGCTGATCGGCGTCGGCGTCTCGTATCGCTTCTGATCACCCGGCCAGCACGTCACGCACCCGGGCGGCGATCGTCAGCTCGTCGCCCGGCTTGAGGGCGACGGGGCTGAAGACGACGATGCCGTCGTGGACGCGCGACGGGTTGGCGTGAACCGAGGGGTCACCGTCCTGCAGGCGACGGACGAGGTCGAGGGCAGTCATGCCCGCGGCCTCCTCGTCCAGCGTCAGCGTCACGGTCGGCAGGCCGGCGCGGCGGCGGTCGCGGGCGAGCGCCACGGCCGCGTGCGGGACACCGTCGAGTGCGGCGGCCAGGCGCTCCATCTGCGCCGACCAGCGGGCGCGCCGGGTCTCATCGCCCTCCTTCACGAAGAGGTCGAGCGCGGTCAGCAGGCCGACGACGGCCTCCTTGCCGACTTTGGCGGGGCGGCCGATGCCGTGCTGCGGCAGGCCCGGGAGGCGCGCCTTGTCGAAGAGGGCGGCGGGCGGGTTCCACTGCTCCCAGTAGATATCCTGGTCGAGATGCTGCAGGGCGGCTGCCATCACGAGATCGCGCTTGCCGCAGAGGATGCCCGACGCCTGTGGACCGCCCAGCGCCTTGCCGCCGGAGAAGCACACGAGGTCGGCCCCTTCCGCGATGAACCGCTTGAGATTGGCGGCAGGCGGCAGTTGGGCTGCGGCGTCGACCAGCACCGGGACGCCCTTGGCGTGGGCGGCGGCGACCACGTCTGGGAGCGGCGGACGCGCGTCGGCGCCGGCGACGTAGAGGACCGCGGCGGTGCGATCGGTGATCGCCGCCCCGATCTCCCAGGCCTCGGTGTCGCGCACGCCGGCACCCGAATAGCGGTCGGAGAGCCCGACCTCGACCAGCGTCACCCCCGCTCCGCGGACGGCATGGTCGTAGAAGTTGCGATGGCTGCGCGCGACGACGACCTCGCTCTTAATCCCCGTGGTGTCGGGCAGGCGATTCATCTTCGCCGGGTCGAGCCCGGTGACGCAGGCGGCCGTGCCGAGCAGCAGGGCGGCGGCCGCCCCCGACGTGACGTAGCCCGCCTCCGCGCCCGTATGCTGGGCGATCACCTCGGATGCGCGCGCCTCCAGCGTCTGCATGTCGACGCACCACTGCGTCGCCTCGCGCATCGCGTCGGCCACCTCCGGCCGCATGATGCCGCCCGAGAGTCGCGTCGCCGTCGTGTGCGCATTGATGACGGTGCGCACGCCCAGGCGCTCGAAGACGTTGGCATTGGCGGTCATGGGTCAGCTCAGCCCTTCCAGGGGTCTTCGTCGAGCGGCCAGATCGGCCGGTTGATACGGGTATAGGGCAGCTTGCGGAAGTCCCGCGTCAGCGCCCCCGGCGCCTCGAGATAGAGGACCTCCTCGGCGATCGGCCCGAACGACGCGTAAAAGTGGTTGGTCGACTTGACCGCCACGATGCGCCGCTCAGTCGGGTCGATGCCGAGATTGCTGAAGATGTCGGTGCCGAAGGCCTGCTGCCGGTTGGTGACCAGGACGACCGCGATGCCGTCGATGTCGATGGCGGCCGCGTCGCCGAGCTGCGACAGCGCCCGCCCGAAGGTCTGCGTCGCCTTCGGCACCAGCTTCGTCACCGTCACCATGGCGTCGATCGGCTGGCCGGAAGCCTGGCTGACCTTGCCGCCGAAGCGCAGCGCGAAGCGGGTGCCCTCGCCGGCGTTGAAGCACATGCGCACCGCGACCGGGTCCCAGATCGGCCCGAAGGCGGCGTCCGTCATCCTCCGCTCGATCATCCGGCGCAACACGAAGGTGGAATCGCCGCCGGCTCCGCCGCCCGGGTTGTCCGACGGATCGGTCATCACGACGGTGCCCTGGTTGCGCGCCGACGCCCGGTCGAGCGCGTCGTCGATCGGCAGCAGCGGCGGCCGCACGTCCCAACGCATGGCCCACAACTCGCGCCCGAGCTGCTCGGCCAGTGCGGCCCCCTTCTCCGGCTGGCCGTCGGTCACGACCAGCATGCGCGTCCCGATCTCCGGCACGTCGGCATAGGCGAAGCCGTGCCCGACGGAGATCGAGAGGATGCCGTCCTTGCCCTCCATCGCCATGAGCCTGTCGACGAAGCCGCGCATCGGCTGGCGCGAGGTCGGGTAGCCGTTGATCATGCGGCAGTCGAAGACCGACATGACCGGCTTGACCTTGCCCAGCACGGCCGCCTCGCAGATGTCGGCCAACTCCTCCGCGCGCTCGACGAAGTCGGTGTGCGGGAACTCCTTGTAGCAGATGATGACGTCGGCCGCCGCGACCCGCTTCTTCGTCATGTGGCAGTGCGGGTCGAGCTCGACGCCGACCACGACCGTCGGCCCGACGATCGCCCGGATACGCTCCAAGATGTCGCCTTCGCAGTCGTCGTAGCCGTCGGCAACCTGGGCCCCGTGCAGGCCCATCAGCACCATGTCGACGGGGAGTGCTGCCTCGAGCTGGCCCAGGATCTCGTCGCGCATGGCCTCGTAGTCACGGCGCACGGTGATGCCGGCGGGGTGTGCGGCGAAGCACGACCCCTCGACCACGTCCCAGCCCTTGGTCTTCGCCCGCTGGCGGGCAACCCAGAGCGGGGCGGCATAGATCGTCGGCCGCTCGGGATGCTCGCCGGGGCCGACATGCAGCCGCTCGCGATAGCCGTCGCGGCTCGTCAGCATCGGCGAGAAGGTGTTCGTCTCCGCGCCGAGCGAGGCAGTGAAGCAGCGCATTCCGCTTACGCCCTCCTCAAGCCCACGGGTTCTCGTCGAGCGGCCATTTCGGCCGCTGGATGCGCGTGTAGGGGAGCTGCGTGAAGTCGCGCGGCAGCGGCCCCGGCGCGTCGGTGTACAGCACCTCCTCGGCCACCTTGCTGTAGGAGGCGAAGAAGTGGTTGGTCGACTTGACCACCACGATCCGGCGCTGGGCGAGATCGATTCCGAGATTGGTGAAGAGGTCGGTGCCGAGCGCCTGGGTGCGGTTGGTGATGAGGACGACAGCGATACCGTCGACGTCGATCGCCGCGGCGTCGCCGAGATGCGCCAGCGCCCGCCCGAAGGTCTGCGTCGCGTCCGGCACCAGCTTCGTCACCGTCACCATGGCGTCGATCGGGTCGCCGGAGGTCGGCGCGATCTTGCCGCCGAAGCGCAAGGCGAAGCGCGTCCCCTCGCCGGCGTTGAAGCACATCCGCACGGCGACCGGGTCCCAGATGGGCCCGAGCGCGGCATCGGTGATCTTGCGCTCCAGCATGCGGCGCAGGAGGTAGGTGGAATCGCTGGCCGCCCCGCCGCCGGCATTGTCCGAGGGATCGGCGATGACGACCGTCCCCTGGTTGCGCGCGACGCCCTTGTCGAGCGCCTCGTCGATCGTCAGGAACGGCGGGCGCACGTCGTTGCGCATGTCCCACAGCTCGCGGCCGAGCTGCTCGGCGATGCGTGCCGCCTTCTCCGGGTCGTTGTCGGTGTAGACGAGGACCTGGGTCCCCATCTCCGGCACGTCGGCATAGGGGAAGCAGTGCGCGATGGAAATGGTGAGGATGCCGTCCTTGCCTTCCATCGCCATGATCTTGTCGACGAAGCCGCGCATCGGCTGGCGCGAGGTCGGGAAGCTGTTGATCATCCGGCAGTCGAAGACGCCCTTGGTCGGCTTCACCTGCTTCAGCGCCATGGCCTCGATGATCGTGGCCAGCTCCTCCCCGCGCTCGACGAAGTCCGTGTGGGGAAATTCCTTGTAGCAGATGATGACGTCGGCTGCGGCCAGCCGCTGCCGGGTCAGGTGGCAGTGCGGGTCGAGCTCGCAGCCGATCGGCACGTCGGGGCCGACGATGGCGCGGATGCGCGAGAGGAGGTCGCCCTCGCAGTCGTCGTAGCCGTCGGCAACCATGGCGCCGTGCAGGCCCATCAGCACGATGTCGACCGGCATCGCGGCCTTCAAATGGTCGAGGATTTCGTCGCGCAGTTCCTCGTAGACCTTGCGCACGGTGTTCCCGGCGGGCTGCGCGAAGGAGCACGAGCCTTCGATCACCTGCCAGCCCTTGCTGGCGATGCGCTGGCGGGCCGCCCAGAGCGGGCCGGTGCAGAGCGTCGGCCGGTCGGGATGCTGGCCGGCCGGCGCGTAGAAATGCTCCTCGAAGCTGGTCCGGCTGGTCAGCATCGGCGAGAAAGTGTTGGTCTCCGTCCCCAGGGACGCGGTGAAGCACTTCATCGGCAAGGTCCTTGCGTTCGGTCGGTGGGGCTCAGGCAGCCCAGGGATCGGCGTCGAGCGGCCATTTCGGGCGCT
>JBFWXJ010000439.1:0-5061 GCA_050187535.1 Alphaproteobacteria bacterium
CGTCCTTCTCCAGGAAGGTCGAGCCCGGCAGGAAGACATGGGCGTAGTTGGCGGTCTCGTTGAGGAAGAGGTCCTGCACCACGACGCATTCCATCGCCGCCAGCCCGGCCGCGACGTGGCGCGTGTTCGGGTCGGACTGCAGGATGTCCTCGCCCTGGATGTAGATGCCCTTGAAGGTGCCGTCGACCGCGGCGTCCAGCATGTTGGGGATGCGCAGGCCGGGCTCCGGGTCGAGCGCCACGCCCCACATCGATTCGAACAGGGTGCGCGTCGGCGCCTCGCTGATATGGCGATAACCCGGCAGCTCGTGCGGGAACGAGCCCATGTCGCACGCACCCTGCACGTTGTTCTGGCCGCGCAGCGGGTTCACGCCCACGCCGCGGCGGCCGAGATTGCCGGTCGCCATGGCGAGGTTGGCGATCGCCATGACGGTGGTCGTGCCCTGGCTGTGCTCGGTGACGCCGAGGCCGTAGTAGATGGCGCCGTTGCCGCCGGTCGCGTAGAGCCGCGCCGCCCCGCGGATCAGGTCCGCCGGCACGCCCGCGACCTGCTCGACCGCCTCGGGGCTGTTGCGCGGCTCCGACACGAAGGCGGCCCACTCCTGGAAGTCCTCCCAGTCGCAGCGCTCGCGCACGAAGGCCTCGTCGAACAGCCCTTCCGTCACGATCACATGGGCCAGCGCGTCGAGGATCGCGACGTTGGTGCCGGGGCGCAGCGGCAGGTGATAGGCGGCCTCGACATGCGGCGTGCGCACGAGGTCGATGCGGCGGGGGTCGATGACGATCAGCTTGGCGCCCTCGCGCAGGCGGCGCTTCAGGCGCGAGGCGAAGACGGGATGGCCGTCGGTCGGGTTGGCGCCGATGACGATGACGACGTCGGTATCTTCGACGGAATCGAAGTCCTGGGTCCCGGCCGAGGTGCCGAAAGCGGTCTTGAGGCCATAGCCGGTCGGCGAGTGGCAGACGCGCGCGCAGGTGTCGACGTTGTTGTTGCCGAAGGCGGCGCGCACCAGTTTCTGGACGAGGTAGGTCTCCTCGTTGGTGCAGCGCGAGGACGTGATGCCGCCGACTGCACCCCGGCCGTACTTCGCCTGGATGCGGCGGAACTCCGATGCCGCGTAGCCGATCGCCTTGTCCCAGGTGACCTCGCGCCACGGCTCGGCGACGCTGGCGCGGATCATCGGCTTCAGCACGCGCTCGCGATGCGTGGCGTAGCCCCAGGCGAAGCGGCCCTTGACGCAGGAATGGCCATGGTTCGCCTTGCCGTCCTTCCACGGCACCATGCGCACCAGCTCGTCGCCGCGCATCTCCGCCTTGAAGGCGCAGCCGACGCCGCAATAGGCGCAGGTGGTGACGACGGAATGCTCGGGCTGGCCGATCTCGACCACGGACTTCTCGACCAGGGTCGCGGTCGGGCAGGCCTGGACGCAGGCGCCGCAGGAGACGCATTCGGAATCGAGGAACGCCTCGCCCATGCCGGGCGACACGCGGGATTCGAAGCCGCGGCCCGCGATGGTCAGCGCGAAGGTGCCCTGCGTCTCCTCGCACGCCCTGACGCAGCGCGAGCAGACGATGCACTTCGACGGGTCGTAGGTGAAATAGGGGTTCGAGACGTCCTTGGCCTCGTGCAGGTGGTTCTCGCCGGCATAGCCGTAGCGCACCTCGCGCAGGCCGACCGCACCCGCCATGTCCTGCAGCTCGCAGTCGCCGTTGGCGGCGCATGTCAGGCAGTCGAGCGGGTGGTCGGAGATGTAGAGCTCCATGACGCCGCGGCGCAGCGTCTTCAGCCGCTCGCTCTGGGTGCGCACGCTCATGCCGGGTGCCACCGGCGTGGTGCAGGAGGCGGGCGTGCCCGGCCGCCCGTCGATCTCGACGAGGCAGAGCCGGCAGGAACCGAAGGCGGCGACGGAATCGGTGGCGCAGAGCTTCGGGACCTGGGTCCCCAGCGTCATCGCCGCGCGCATGATCGAGGTGCCCTCGGCCACCTCGACGGCGCGGCCGTCGATGGTCAGCGTCACGGTGCGCGTGCCGGACGCGGCCGGCGTCCCATAGTCGATCTCGGCGACCATCGTCATCGGCCGTCTCCTCACTCCGCCGCCGCGGCGAGGCGCGGCGGGCGGCGGAAATCTTCGGGGAAATGGGTGAGCGCGCTCATCACCGGGTAGGGCGTGAAGCCGCCCAGCGCACACAGCGAGCCCAGCTTCATCGTCGTGCAGAGGTCGGCGAGGAGTGCCAAGTTGGCGTCGCGCGCGGTGCCGGCGACGATGCGGTCGACGACCTCGACGCCGCGGGTCGAGCCGATGCGGCAGGGCGTGCACTTGCCGCAGCTCTCGATCGCGCAGAACTCCATGGCGAAGCGCGCCTGCTCGGCCATGTCGACGGTGTCGTCGAAGACCACGACGCCGCCGTGGCCGATCAGCCCGTCGCGCGCCGCGAATGCCTCGTAGTCGAAGGGCGTGTCGAAGAGCGCGCGCGGGAAATAGGCGCCGAGCGGGCCGCCCACCTGCACCGCGCGCACCGGCCGGCCGGTGGCGGTGCCGCCGCCGATGTCCTCGACCAGCTCGCCGAGCGTCATGCCGAAGGCCGCCTCGAACAGCCCGCCGTGGCGGACGTTGCCGGCGAGCTGGATCGGCATGGTGCCGCGCGAGCGGCCGCAGCCGAGGTCGCGGAAGGCGGCCGCCCCGTTCGCCAGCACGAAGGGTACGGAGGCGAGCGAGACGACGTTGTTGATGACCGTGGGCTTGCCGAAGAGCCCGACATGGGCCGGCAGCGGCGGCTTGGCGCGCACCTGCCCGCGGCGGCCCTCCAGGCTTTCCAGCAGGGCGGTCTCCTCGCCGCAGACATAGGCGCCGGCACCGACCCTGACCTCGATGTCGAAATCGTAGTCGGAGCCGAGGATGCCGCTGCCCAGCATCCCCTCGCGCCGGGCCACGTCGATCGCGGCGCGGGTCGCGGCGATGGCGTGCGGGTATTCGGAGCGGATGTAGAGGTAGCCGCGCGTGGCCCCGACCGCGACGCCGGCGATCGCCATGCCTTCCAGCACGACGAAGGGATCGCCCTCCAGCAGCATGCGGTCGGCGAAGGTTCCGCTGTCGCCTTCGTCGGCGTTGCATACGATGTACTTCTGCGCGCCCGCCGCGGCCGCGACCGTGCGCCACTTGATGCCCGTCGGGAAGCCCGCGCCGCCGCGCCCGCGCAGGCCGGATTCGACGACCGTGTCGACGGTGGCCGTGGGGCCGAGCGCAATCGCGCGCTCCAGGCCCGCGACGCCGCCCGTCGCCCGGTAGTCGTCCAGCGACAACGGATCGACGACGCCGCAGCGGGCGAAGACAAGCCGCGTCTGGCGGGCGAGGAAGGGGATGTCCTCCGGCCGGCCGAGGCGCAGCGGGTGCGGGCCGCCACCGGCGACGAGCGCGTCGAACAAGGCGGCCGCGTCGCCCTCGGTGACTGGGCCGTATGCGATACGCCCGACTGCCGTGGCGACCTCGACCATCGGCTCCAGCCAGTAGAGGCCGCGCGATCCGGTGCGCACGATCCGGGCCGCGATCCCGCGCCGCGCCGCCTCGGCGGCGAGTGCCGCCGCGACCCGGTCGGCGCCGACGGCGAGCGCGCCGGCATCGCGCGGGACATAGAGGACGAGGGTCATCGGATGGCCCTGAGCATGCGGTCGGCGCCGGCGTCGTCGAGCCGGCCCAGCAGCTCTCCGTCCACCATGGCGGCAGGCGCGGTCGCGCAGAGGCCGAGGCAATAGACCGCCTCCAGCGTTACGTGCCCGTCCGGCGTGGTGCCGCCCCAGGGGATGCCGAGCCGCGCGCGCACCCGCTCGGCCACGGAACGGCCGCCGGCGGCCTGGCAGGCCTCCGCCCGGCACATGCGGACGACGTGCCGGCCCGCCGGCTCGCGACGGTAGTCGTGATAGAAGGTGACGACGCCGTGGACCTCGGCGCGCGACAGGTTGAGGGCGTGCGCGATCATCGGCACGGCCGCCTCGGGGACGTGCCCGAAGGCGTCCTGGAGCGCGTGCATGATCGGCAGCGTCGCGCCCTCGACATCGCGATGGGCAGCGATGATCTCGGACGCTTCCTCGGCATTCCAGGGGCGGCTGGCAGGCATCTTCACCCTGATGGGGCGCGAACGATTGGATATGCGCAATTGATGGGCGGGCCATGTCCTGTGATCAAGTGGCCGCTTCAATTGCTGCGATAGAACATTCCTATCAGTCCTCCGCCTCCAGCGACGGGGCGAGCAGGCGGGCCTCCTCGGCGAGCGCCGCAGCGAGGGGCGTCATCGGCTCGCGCTGCGGCAGCACCAGGCCGATCGTGTGGGCCGCCTCCGGCGCCACGATCGGGATCGACCGCACGGTGTCCGTAAGCCCCAGCGTGGCCGCGAGCTTGGCCGGCATCACGCTCGCCCAACGCCCGGTGCGGACATGGGAGAAGAGGGCGATCATCGAGTTCGATTCCAGCATCGGCGCCGCGACGGCACCGGCATCGTGCAGCAGCCGGTCGATGATCCGACGGTTCTGCATGTCGGGGGTCAGCAGGCAGAGCGGCACGCGGCCGACTTCCGCCCAGGTGACCTGCCGGCGGTCGCCGAGCGGCGCATCGGCGGCGATCAGCAGGCGATAGCGCTCGCGATAGAGCGGCAGCACCGCGACCCGGCCGAGCGGCTCGTTGTCGAGGTAGGTCAGGCCCGCATCGATCTCCAGGTCCTCCAGCAGGGCCAGGATCTCGGCCGAGGTGCGCGACAGGATGGTGAAGCGCACGTCCGGATGGCGGTCGCGGTAGGGCGTGGTCAGCGCCTGGACCATGGCGAGCGCGGTCGGGATGGCGGCGATGCGCAGATGGCCGGCCAGCCCGCGCTTCTGCGCCTCGATCTCCTGGCGCATGGCGCGCGCGTCGCCGACGATGCGCCTGGCCCATTGCAGCACCCGCTCGCCCTCCGGCGTGAAGCCGATGAAGCGCGACCCGCGGCGCACCAGCAGCACGCCGAGCGTGTCCTCGAGCTGCTTGAGCCCGGCCGACAGCGTCGGCTGCGTCACCCCGCAGGCGATCGCCGCGCG
>JBFWXJ010000440.1:0-5045 GCA_050187535.1 Alphaproteobacteria bacterium
GCGGTCTGTCCCTGGTGCTGGGCGTCGCGGCGACGCGCGACCTTCCGCTCCGATCCGCCGCCGTCGAGACGCCGCTGGAGCCCATCGAGGCGCCGCGGCTCGACGAAGACACGCTGTTCCTGGTCTCGGTGCTGCGCGCGGGGGAGGGGCTGCTGGAAGGCCTGCGCCACCTCGTGCCACGGGCGCGTATCGGCCATGTCGGGCTCTATCGCGACCACGAGACGCTGAAGCCGGTCCACTATTACGAGCACCTGCCGCCGGACATGGGCCGAGGCCTCGTGATCGTCGTCGACCCGATGCTCGCCACCGGCAGCTCGGCCGTCGCCGCGGTGGAACGGGTGAAGCAGCACGGCGCCCTGCGCGTCCGGCTCGTCAGCGTCATCGCGGCACCGGAAGGCATCGCCGCGATGCGTGCCGCCCATCCGGACGTCTCGATCGTCACTGCCGCCATCGACCGCGGCCTCGATGCCAACGGCTATATCCGGCCCGGCCTCGGCGACGCAGGTGACCGATTCTTCGGTACGCGGTAAGTCCCGCCTCGACTACCCCGGCGGCGGGCGCGGCGTCAGAACAGGCCGCTTGCGGAAGCGTCGTCGAGGACGAGCCAGGCGAACACGAGCGCCAGCATCAGCAGCCCGCCGCCGCACAGGCGATGGCTGCCCGCCCGGTCGCCGCGCAGCAACGCGAGGCCCAGAGCCGTCGCGCCCAGTCCGAACCCCGCCACGCACGCTTGCAGCATGGTCCCCTCTCGCATATCGGCGGGCGGGGGCTGTCCGACCCGCGACCGCGGCGATCCGAGTAGCATCGACCGCGCACCGCGAACATCGGCGCCCGGTCCAGTTTGGCGGCCAACCGGGGCGATCGACGCCGAAGCGGGGGGATTGCCGCGCCGGCTTGGGAGAACGGCCGGCCCGCGGTAACGTCCGCGACAATGAACAAAGAGGGGGAACGCCCCGGCGGGCCGCGCAGCCTGCTGGCGGACAGGGATTTCTTGCGCCTGTGGGCCGCCGGCGGCTTCGCCAACGCGGTGCGGTGGCTGGAGATTCTGGCTGCCGGCGTCTTCGCGTTCGACCAGACCGGATCGGGGCTGATGGTGGCGGTCGTCACGGCGGCCCGCACGCTGCCCATGCTGCTGCTGGGAGCCGTCGCCGGGGCGGTCGCCGAAGCGGTCGACCGCAAGGCGCTGCTCATCGCCGGGCAGATCACCATCGCATCGTCCGCCGCCACGCTGTGTGCGCTGGCACTGACCGGCCAGATCCGCATCTGGCACATCGTCGCCGGCGGCGCCGTCTCGGGCCTCGTCTGGGCGAGCGAGCTGGCGGTGCGCCGGCGGATGCTGGGGGAGGTCGCGGGGCCGTTGCGCGTCGCCCAGGCGGTGGCGCTCGACACGGTGACGAGCCATCTCACGCGCATGGCGGGCCCTGTCGTCGGTGGTCTCCTGCTGGAGTCGATCGGCATCGGCGGCGTCTACCTGCTGTCGGCAGTGCTGTTCCTCTCGGCTGCTGCCGTCGTCGCCGGCCTGCGCTACGAGCAGGCGCGCCGGCCGCTGGCGATCGCCCGCATCCCCGCCGACATCGCCGAGGGCTTCGCCACCGCCCGCCGCCGCCCCGCCATCATGGCGGTGCTGGGCGTCACCATCGTGATGAACGCCTTCGGCTTCTCCTATACCGCGATGATCCCGCCCATCGGCCGGCAGGAGTTCGGTGTCTCGGCGGCGCTGGTCGGCCTCCTGGTGTCCGCCGAGGCGGGGGGCGGGCTGATCGGGGGGCTGGTGCTGGCGTCGGGGCGCGTCCAGGCCGACCGCGGGCCGCTCTTCGTCGGCGGCACCGTGCTCCTGTTCGTCTGCGTCGCCGCGGCGGCCGTCGCGCCGTGGTATGCGCTGGCGCTGGCGCTGCTCTTCGTCGGCGGCCTGGGTGCCTCGGCCTTCGCCACCATGCAGAGCACCCTCATGATGACCGAGGCGCCCGCCGAGCTGCGCTCGCGGCTCATGGGCATCCTCACGGTATGCATCGGCAGCGCGCCGCTCGGCATCCTCGCGGTGGGCGAGCTATCCGAGCATGTCGGCCATTCGACCGCGATGCTGACGATGGCGCTGACGGGGCTCGTGCTGCTCGCCATCGTCTGCCGGATCTGGCCGATCGGACGCGGCTGACCGGCAAATCGCCGTCGCTTCCTGCAATCCGGCGGGTGGCGGGTCGCCTATCGGTATGGCGCATCCCAAGGAGGTAGCCATGCCGACACCCGCGAAGCTGTCCGCCCTGACCGTCGCCGCCGCTCTCGCCGCGTCCGCAGCCGCAGCAGCGGATGCCCCCTATGCCGCCACCTACGCCGAGACTCGTCATGTCGATGCCGAGGGCATCCGCTACGCCTACCGCACCTTCGGCCCGGCGGAAGGTGTTCCGCTGGTCCTCGTCAATCGCCTGCGCGGCACCATGAACGAGTGGGACCCTCTGCTGATCGAGCTGGTCGCGGCGCGTCGCCCGGTGGTGATCTTCGACAATGTCGGGCTGGCCGAGACGAGCGGCCCGGCGCCGATTACGCTGAAGGGATTCGCCGCCGGCGCCGCCCGCTTCATCCGTGCGCTCGGGCATCGCCAGGTCGACCTCATGGGCTTCTCGTTCGGCGGCCTGACGGCCCAGCAGCTGGTGCTGGACGAGCCGGGCCTCGTGCGCAAGCTGGTCATCGTCGGGTCGGGCGCGGGCTTCGTCGAGGGCGCTCCCCTCGATGCGGAGATGCTGCGGATCGCGGCCAGGCCGGTGAATACGGACGAGGATTTCCTGACTCTCTTCTTCGAGCCGACGCCGAGCAGCCAGCGCGCCGGTCGCGAGCATCTGGCGCGGCTGAAGCTACGGCCGGGCGCCTACGACGTGCGAGTGAGCGAGGCCGGCTGGCGCGCGCAGCTGGCGGCGGCGTCCGACGTCGGCACGGCGGTCACTTCCCTGCTCACCCGCGCACACGAGATCACGAAGCCGGTGCTGGTCGCCAACGGCAACCACGATGCCATGATCCCGACCTACCAGTCCTTCGCCCTGGCACAGGCGATACCGAACGCCAAGCTGATCCTCTATCCCGACTCCGGCCACGCCTTCATGTTCCAGCACGCCCGCGCGTTCGCCGAGGACATGGAACGCTTCCTGGCGGAATGACCCGCCGTTAGCGACGGCGGACGTAGAGGTGGACCTGCGGCTCGGATATGCCGGAGATGCTGCGGTCGTAGGTGCGGGCCTGTTCTTTGTGCATGCCCATCGCGAGCATCGACCGCTGCACCTTGTCGGCGTATCCGGAGACGGTTCGCTTGCTGACGTTCGTGTCCTTCGGGGAGACCGCGACCACGTCGAAGCGGATTCGCGGGTCGCGCTCGACGGCGACCTTGAGGGCCTCGTACAGCGGGCGCTCGTAGTCGACGTCGGCACGGTCGAAACGGATCACCACGAAGGGCCGGCGGCCGTCGACGCTGACCGGCCGTCCCGTGGACGCCGATCCCGTCGATGCGGGTGTCATCATCGGCGGCGGCACGGGGACGGTGGCGGCCGACGGGGCGGCGGGTGCGGCCATCGGTGCCGGCGCCGGGCGCATGGGCGCTTCGGCGCGTGCCGCCGGCGCACTGCCGGCACGCACGGCCGCCAGCAGCGTGTCCGAGCGCTGGCGTTCGCCGGCGAGCCAGTCGGACTGGCGCCGGATCTCGCCGGAGAGATCGGCGGCGACGCCCGCGAGGCCGCCGTTCACTTCCGCATAGCCGGCCTGCACGCGGCGCAGCAGGGCGACCTCCGCCTCGGTGCCGCCGCCCAGGCCGGCCGCGCCGCGGGCGTTCTCCGCGAGGTACTGCCCGCGCGCGCGGTCGCCCGACAGATCGGCCTCGAGCGCGCGCATGCGGGCGATGGTCTCGTCGACGCGGGAAAGATGGCCGCGCGCCTCCGTCCACTGCGCCAGCAGCTTGGGATCGAGCGCCGACGCGCCGGCCTGCAGCCGTTCGGCGATCTCCTGTACCGTGCCGTTGTAGGCGGCGCTCTCGGCCGTGGCCGTGCCCTTCAGGCGGGCGGCCGCCGCACCACGCTCCTGCTGCGCCTGGCGCAGCTTCGCCAGGTCCGAATCGAGGGCGACCGCACGCTCGCCGACGAAGCTCGTCGGCTTCACGGCGGCGGTCTCGGTCGACGACGAGCCGCCCGTCAGGTCGGCGATCGTGCTGCAACCGGATGCGGCCGCTGCGATGACGGCCAGCGCGACCAGCGATGAAAGTCCGCTATTGCTCCGCACGATCCACCTCCGTCGACGGGCCACCCGCGACTGGATGACGGGCGGAGCGATATCGCGGCCCGGCCGAGAACTCAACCGGCCTGTCGCCGCGCCGCCGGGTTCACGCGGGCTTCAGCGTCTGCAGCCCGCCCACCGCCTGGAGGGTCGGGGTGATCTCGATCAACCCGACGTTGACGTTGGGCGGCTGGCTCACCGCGTACCAGACCGCGGCGGCGATGTCGGCCGGCTGCAGCACCTCGTAGCCGTCGAGGAACTGCACCCGTGCCTTGGCCGGATCGCCCACGGCGTGGCCGAAGATCTCGGTGTCGACCCGGCCGGGACAGATCTCCGTCAGGCGGACGCGGGTGCCGAGCAGCTCGAGCTTCAGGGCCGCGTGCATGGCGTGGATCGCCGCCTTCGTCGCGGCGTAGACGGGCGACCCCGGAAGGGCGTGCAGGCCGGCGATCGAGCCGATCGTCACGACATGGCCGCCCCGCGTGCGCATCCGCGGCAGGGCGAGGTTGAGGAGATGCAGCACCGCCTGCAGGTTGACCTGCACCTGCACGTCGATGTCGGCCGCCGACGCCGCCGACAAGGGTGCGCCGCGCGAGGTGCCGGCATTGTTGACGAGGATGTCGGGGACGAAGCCGCGCAGGAGTGCGGCACGATCCTCGGTCCGCGTCACGTCGCCGACGCGGGCGACGCAGCCCGTCTCGTGCGCCAGCGCCGCCAGCTCGTCGCGGCGGCGGGCGACCGCATGCACCTCGATGCCGCGCCCTGCCAGGTCGCGGACGATCGCGGCACCGATGCCG
>JBFWXJ010000441.1:0-5032 GCA_050187535.1 Alphaproteobacteria bacterium
CGATCCAGCGCCGCCACCAGAAGGTGCTGGAGGAGGCCCCGGCGCCGGCCATGACGTCCGCGCGCCGCGAGGCGATGGGCGGGGCGGCCGTCGCGGCGGCGCGCGCCATCGGCTACCAGGGAGCGGGCACCGTCGAGTTCATCGCCGAGGGCGAGCAGTTCTTCTTCATGGAGATGAACACCCGCCTGCAGGTCGAGCATCCCGTGACCGAGATGGTGACCGGTCTCGACCTCGTCGAATGGCAACTCCGGGTCGCCGCCGGCGAGCGGCTGCCACGCGGCCAGGACGGGCTCGCGATCTCCGGCCATGCCGTCGAGGCGCGCCTCTACGCCGAGGATCCGGCGCAGGATTTCCGGCCGTCGACCGGCAGGCTTGCCCATCTCCGCTTGCCGGACGGGCTGGACGGGGTGCGCGTCGATGCCGGCGTGGCCGAGGGCGACGTGGTCTCGGTCCACTACGATCCGATGATCGCCAAGATCGTCGCTCACGGGCCGGACCGCGCCGCCGCGGTCGCCCGCCTGCGGGCCGCGCTGGCGGCGACCGAGGTCGTGGGGCTCGCGACCAACCGCGACTTCCTGCTGCGGGTCGCCGAGCATCCGGCTTTCGCCGCGGCCGACCTCGACACGGGCTTCATTGCTCGCCACCGCGCCGATCTGCTGCCCGAAGCGGCCGTGCCGGAGCCGAAAGTGCTGGCGCTGGCGGCCGTGCATGTCCTGCTGGCGGAAGCGGCCGCCGCCGCCGCCGATCCGTCGCCATGGGCCGCGGTCGACGGCTGGCGCATGGGTGACCGGGCGCGGCGCACGATTCCCTTCCGCGAGGGCGCGGTCGCGGTTGCCTATCGCGCCGCCGGCTGGTGGCTGGAGGTGGGCGGCACCACCTTCGAGGCGGAGGCCCGTCCGTTGGCGGACGGCGCCATGCGGGTGCGCCTCGGTGACGCGGTGCTGACCGCGAGCGTGGTCGCGGCGGGCGACGATCTCGTGGTCTTCGCCGAGGGTGCCTCCCACCGCCTACGCCGGCTCGACCCGTCGATGCCGTCGGCGGCGGCCGAGGCGGCATCGGGCAGCCTGCGCGCGCCCATGCCGGGCCGCGTCGCCCGCGTGCTCGTCGCCGAGGGCGACCGGGTCGGCCGCGGGCAGCCGCTGATGGTGCTGGAGGCGATGAAGATGGAGCACACCATCGCCGCCCCCGCCGATGGCCGCGTCGCGACGCTGCGCTACCGCGAGGGCGACCTGGTGGACGAGGGCGCGGAGCTCCTGTCGCTGGAGGCGGCGGAGGCGTCGTCGTGCTGACGCTCTACGGCAACCTCGAATCGGGCAACGTCTACAAGATCCGCCTGTTGCTCGCCTGGCTCGGCCGGCCGCATGCCCGGATCGAGGTGAGCCAGGTGCGCGGCGAGCCGATGTCGGCCGCCTTCAGGGCCGTCAACCCGATCGGCAAGGTCCCGGCCGTCCGCCTCGACGACGGCCGCGTGCTGGGCGAGTCGGGCGCCATCCTGCATCTGCTCGCCCAGGGCACGCCCTGGTGGCCGACCGACCCCTGGGACCAGGCCCAGGTGCTGCGCTGGATGTTCTTCGAGCAGTACAGCCACGAGCCGGCGATCGCGGTGAACCGCTACCTGCTGCGGTTCGCCGGCGCGCTCTCGCCCTTCGACCGGGAGCGGGTCGCCCTCAACGCCGCCCGCGGGCGCCATGCGCTGCAGGTTATGGAGGACCATCTGGCCGGGGCCGCATGGCTGGCCGGGGCGGGGCCGACGATCGCCGACATCGCGCTCTACGCCTATACCCATGTCGCGGACGAAGGCGGCTTCGACATGGCCGCATATTCGTCGGTGCGGCGCTGGCTCGGACGTGTGGAAGCGTTGCCCGGGCACGTGGCAATCATGGAAGAGACCAGCACCGTCCCCGTGCGGCGACTGGTCGCGGAGTAGGGAATGCTGCCGAAACAGGTCCGCATGGTCGAGGTCGGCCCGAGGGACGGGCTGCAGAACGAGGCCCGTACCGTGCCCGCCGCGGTCAAGGTCGAGCTGATCGAGCGGCTCGCCGAGGCCGGCATGCCGGCCGTCGAGTCGGGAAGCTTCGTCTCGCCGAAATGGGTCCCGCAGATGGCCGACACGGGCGAGGTGCTGTCCCGGGTTCGCCGCCGTCCGGGCGTCGCCTATCCCGTCCTGGTGCCGAACATGCAGGGGTTCGAGGCGGCACGCGCGGCCGGCGTCGAGGAGATCGCGGTGTTCGCGGCGGCGTCGGAGTCGTTCGCCCGGCGCAACACGAACTGCACCATCGACGAGAGCTTCCAGCGCTTCGCCCCCGTGGCGGCGGCCGCGCTGGAGGCCGGCATGCGGGTGCGCGGCTACGTCTCCTGCGTCGTCGCCTGCCCCTACGAGGGGCCGGTGGCGCCCGCCGCCGTCGCCGACGTCTCGGCCCGGCTGCTGGCGCTCGGCTGCTACGAGGTGTCGCTCGGCGACACGATCGGCGTCGGCACGCCGGCCCAGGTCCAGGCGATGCTGGACGCGGTCGCCGAGCGGGTGCCGCGCGAGCGGATGGCCGTGCATTTCCACGACACCTGGGGGCAGGCGCTGGCCAACATCCTGGCCTCGCTGGAACGCGGCATCGCGGTCGTCGACGGCTCGGTCGCGGGGCTGGGCGGCTGCCCCTATGCCAAGGGGGCGACCGGCAACGTCGCCAGCGAGGACGTGGTCTACATGCTGAACGGCCTGGGGATCGCGACCGGCATCGACCTCGACCGACTGGCCGAGGCCGGCGACTGGATCTCCACCTTCCTCGAGCGGCCGACCGGTTCCAAGGTCGCCCGCGCGCTGGCGGGCCGCCGCCATTAGCCGCCTGCTGGCGCCCGCGCGCGTCGTCCCGCTGCTGGCTCTGCTGGCGGCGGCGATAGCCCTGCTCCCGCCGCCCACGGGGGTGCCGTCCGCCACCATGCATGCGGGGGCGCTCGCGTTCTTCACGATCGGGCTCTGGGCGACCGGCGCCATGCCGGAATACGTCACGGCGCTGCTGTTCATGACGCTGGCTGTGCTGCTGAAGGTGGCGCCGCCGGGGGTCGCTTTCGCCGGCTTCGAGGCGACCGCCATGTGGCTCGTCTTCGGCGGCCTCATCATCGGCACGGCGATGCAGCGCACGGGGCTGGGCGAGCGCCTGGCGGTCGCCATCCTGCCGCTCTTCGGCGGCTCCTACACGCGCTCGCTGGCCGGCGTGGCGCTGGTCGCGATCGCACTCGCCTTCGTCATGCCGTCGACCATGGGGCGCATCGTCCTGCTGATGCCGGTGATCCTGGCGCTGGCCGGCCGCATGGGCTTCGCGGAAGGCCGTCCCGGGCGTACGGGCATGGCGGTCACGCTGGCGCTCGTCAGCTTCATGGTTCCCTGCACCATCCTGCCGGCCAACGTGCCGAACATGGTGCTGATCGGCGCTGCCGAGTCGCTGCACGGCGTGACGCTGACCTACGGCCAGTACCTGAAGTTGCATTTTCCGGTGACCGGCCTGGTGAAGGCGGTCGCGATCGTCGCCGCGGTCCGGCTGGTATTTCCCGACCGGCCGGTGCGGCCGGAACCGCTGCCGCCGCGCGGGCCGATGACGAACGACGAGCGCAAGCTGTCGCTCATCCTCGCGGCGGCGCTCGGGTTCTGGGTAACCGACTTCCTGCATGGCATCAACGCCGGATGGATCGGGCTCGCGGCCGGCGTGGCGTGCCTGTTGCCGGCGATCAACCTGATGCCCGGGCCGGCCTTTGCGCGCGAGGTGAACTTCGCCTCGGTACTCTATGTCGCCGGCATCCTCGGGCTGGGCGCCATGGTGGCGCAGTCCGGCGTCGGCGCCCTCGTCAGCCGCTTCCTGCTGTCGATCCTGCCCCTGCAGCCGGGCGCCGACTTCGCGAACTTCATCTCGCTGACGGCCTCGGCCGCGCTGCTGGCGCTGGCGACAACCTTTCCGGGCGTCCCGGCGGTGATGACGCCGCTCGGGCCGGACCTGGCGGCGGCGTCGGGCCTGCCGCTGCTGACCGTGCTGATGACCCAGGTCGTGGGGTTCTCGACAATCATCCTCCCTTACCAGGCGCCGCCGGTGGTGGTGGCGCTCCAGCTGGGGCAGGTGCGACTCGCGCAGGCGGCGCGCGTCACGCTGGTCGTGCTGGTGCCGACCGTGGTCGTCATAGTGCCGCTGAACTATCTCTGGTGGCGGCTGCTCGGCTATTTCCCCACCCCCTGACTCGTCTCCCTTCCCGTGACGCTGCACCTCATGAAGCTCGCCGTCGGCGCCGATGACGTCGACGACATCGCGCGCTTCCAGCGGCGGCGGCTGGAGGAGACGGGCACGCTCGGCCACTTCACGCGTCACATGCCGACCCGCGGGGACGAGCTGCTGGACGGTGGCTCGATGTTCTGGGTGGTCCGCGGCGTCATGCGCGTGCGTCAGCGCCTGCTCGGATTCGAGCGGTTGCCCGATGAGGAGGGACGCACCCGCTGCCGCATCCTGCTCGACCCGGAGCTGGTGCGCACCGAGCCGCGCGCGTTCGCGGCGTTCCAGGGCTGGCGCTATCTGCAGCCCAAGGATGCGCCGCCGGACCTCGGTGGATTCGGCCCGATGGAAGGGGATTCGCTGCCGGCTGCGCTGATCGAGGAGCTGCGGACGCTCGGACTTTGGTAGGGCAGCGGCGAATATCTCTGGACAGGCTCCGGAAGCGCGCCTATATACGCCCTCCGCGTCGCTCGACGCCCAGCACGAACATGCTTGGTGCAGCGAGCCGGCCCTGAGTACGGGGCCGGGGCAATCGGCCGTCCGCTGAAACGGTGTCCGAGAGCATGACGGGGAGGCGGAAAAAGTTGCTTGACGGCCTCAGGGCCGGGAAGTAAAAGCCCGCCTCCGCCGCACTGACGAGGTGCGGAGGAACGATCTAGGTCTTTGACATCGTTGGCAAAAAGGGAAGGGATGCGCGGGCGGCGGCGCTTAGGTGCCTGCTGACTGATGCATTCCTGAGTAGGTAACGCGTTGGGAGCAGGCTCCGTCTGCCCTGGTGTTGTTGC
>JBFWXJ010000442.1:0-5028 GCA_050187535.1 Alphaproteobacteria bacterium
GCGGCCATGTTCCCTTCCCCTTCCAAGGTCTCCGACGGCGACACTTGCCCGCAGGGGTGTGGCCGGACCGGACGGGTCGGCCTGACGGGACCTCCCGGCGGCCGGCTCTCGTTCGTGCGGCGCGGACAGCCATGCCCGGCAGCCCGGAAACGCTATCGAGGGCGACATCTATCCGTCAAGAGTACGTATATATGGACAATAGCCGATGGCGGATATGAGGACGATGGATATATATCGGTCGATCGGCTAGGGTCGCCGGCAAGCGTCACGTCACCGGAACGACAGCATGGCTCCAGACGCGGGACCCTCGGCCGGCAACCCGGCCGCACCGCTCGCCGGATTCACCGTCCTCGATCTCACATCGGTCATCTTCGGACCCTATGCGACGACGATCCTGGCGGATCTCGGCGCCGAGGTGATCAAGATCGAGAGCCCGGACGGCGACACGACCCGCCAGATCGGCCCGGGGCACGAGGCGGGGATGCGCAGCCCCTACCTCAACCTGAACCGCGGCAAGAAGGGGGTCATGCTCGACCTCAAGAAGCCCGAGGCGGTCGCGGCCGTCCTGCGGCTGGCGGAGAAGGCGGATCTCTTCATCCATTCCATGCGGCCGCAGGCGATCGAGCGTCTCGGCCTGACCTACGCGGCGGTCGCCGCCCGCAACCCCGCGATCGTCTACTGCAACGCCTGGGGATTCGGCCGCGGCGGGCCCTATCACCGCAAGGCGGCCTACGACGACATCATCGAGGCGGCGTCGGGCATGGTCGGACTGATCGAGCGCTCGACCGGCCGGGCCAGCTACCCGCCGTCGGCACTGGCCGACAAGATCGCCGGCCTCACCCTGGCCTACTCGTCGCTGGCGGCACTGCTCTTCCGCGCGCGCACCGGCCAGGGCCAGGAGATCGAGGTGCCGATGTTCGAGACGATGACCTCGTTCACGCTGCTGGAGCACATGGGCGGCGCCATGTTCGAGCCGGCGCTGGGGCCGCCCGTCTACAGCCGCCTCGTCTCGCCGACGCGCCTGCCGGTCGAGACCGCCGACGGCCGGATTTCGATCATCATCTACACCAACGGCCAGTGGCAGGCGTTCGGGCGCATCATCGGCAAGCCGGACGTGCTCGACGACCCGCGCTTCTGCAACATGGCGGCGCGCGTCACGCATGTGGACGCGGTCTACGCCTTCTTCGCCGAGGAGTTCCGCCGGCGCACCACCCAGGAATGGCGGCGGCTGCTGGACGAGGCGGGCATTCCGGCGATGCCGGTCAACGACGTGGCGGACGTCTTCGACGACCCGCATCTGAATGCGGTCGGGTTCTTCCAGGACCTCGACGATGCGGACATGGGGGTGCTGCGCTATCCGCGCCAGCCCGTGCGCTTCTCGGGCACCATGCCGGACGTGCGGCGCCGCGCGCCGCGCCTGGGGGAGCATACGGCCGAGGTGCTGCGCGGCGCGGGCTTCTCCGAGGACGAGATCGCGGCCCTGGTCGTCCTGCCCGAGCCCGCGGACGCCGGCGGCTGACGGGGGAGCCGGTGGCTCAGCCACGCGCACGGGCGATCGAGCCGGCGGCCGCTCCTGCGCCCGCGCCGCGCGACGGGACCGCGGGGCCGCTGTCGCTGACCCGCATCCTCCACATCCTCGAGATCCTGAGCCGCCACGACGATGGCCGATCCCTGGCCGAGCTCTGCCGTGCGCTGGACGCCCCGCGCAGCAGCACCTTCGCCCTGATCCGGCCGCTGGTGACGCTCGGCTACCTCACGCGGGACGGCGGCCGCTACCGGCTGGGGCCGGCCTCGCTGCTCCTCGCGCTGGGCATCGTCGGCACGCGCGGCCCCGACCAGATCGTTCATTCGATCCTGGAGGGCCTCGCCGACCGGACCGAGCTCACGGTCATGTATTCGGAGTTCCTCCGGGAGGAGGCGGTCATCGTCCACCGCCAGGTGATCCAGAGCCAGCGCGCGATCCGCTTCGTGGCCCATGTCGGACAGCGCCGCCCGCTGGCGATGACGGCCGGCGGCCGCGCGGTGCTCTCGGCCTGCGAGCCGCAGTGGATCCGGCGCTACCTCGACGCCTCGACGCAGCCGCGGCTGCGACCCGGCTCGCCCGCCCGCAAGCGCTACGCCGACATGCTGGACCAGGTGCGCCTCAGGGGCTACGCGACGTCGCTCGGCGAGTTCACCGAGGGTGTGGGCGCCGTCGCCGCCCCCGTGCTGGGCCCCGACGGCCGCCCCGTCGCCTCGGTCGGCGCATCCGGCCCGGTCGCCGACGTCGCCGACAACCTCCAGCGCATCGCCGGCGACGTCCTCCACGCCGCCCGCACTCTCTCGCAGGCCGCCCACGTCCTCATGGCGGGCACGGCGGGCCAGCGGGCGTAGCGCGGCTCCTTCTCGCGCCTCCGACGGACCGGCGCGTCGCGGGCCGGCTTGTCCCTCCTCGCGCGGCCGCTTATCGTCGCGGTCCCACCTTCCCCGAGGATGTCTCCATGACCCCGCCCGAACGCCTGCGCGCGCTGCTCGCGAAGCCGGAGTTTGTCGTGATGCCGGCGGTATGGGACGGGCTCAGCGCCAAGCTCGCGGCGGCGGCCGGATTCCAGACGGCGTTCCTCTCGGGCTCCTGCGTCGCGGCGAGCCGCCTGGGCGGGCCCGACCTCGACCTCGTGTCGTTCGGCGAGATGTTCGATTCGTTCAACATGGTGCACGGCGCGGCACCGGGCACGCTGGTGCTGGCCGACGGCGACCACGGCTACGGCAATGCGATGAACGTGCAGCGCACGGTGCGCGCCTACGGCCGCGCCGGGGCGGCCGCCATCCTCATCGAGGACAAGATCACGCCGCGCGCGCTGACCTCGGCCGGCAAGCCCTGCCTGCCGCGCGAGGAGGCGCGCATGAAGATCCGTGCGGCCGTCGAGGCGGCCAAGGACTCGGGCATCCTGGTGCTGGCGCGCACCGACTGCCGCCCGACCCAGGGCATCGACGAGGCGGTGGCGCGCATCGAGATGTATGTCGAGGAGGGGGCCGATATCCTCTTCCTCGACTCGCCCGCCGACGACGCGGAGATCCGCCGGGCGGTGGCGGCTGCCGCCGGCCGGCCCTCCTTCGCCGTGCTGTCGCCGGGGGCGCCGCGCAAGACGCCGACCCAGGGCGAGGCGGCCGCCCTCGGCCTCAAGATCGGCACCTACCCGACCGGCATGCTGTCGCCCGCCATCGCCGGCATGAAGGCGGGGCTGGCCGCGCTCGCGGCGGGCGAGGCCGAGGCGAAGGGCGCGCTGCCGCCTGCCGAGTTCCGCACGACGCTCGGCTACGGCGACTACGACGTCCAGGCCAAGCCCTTCATCGTGCCGGCCTGAGCGGCCGCGGCCGCAGCGGAGCAGACGATGTCGGACGGTCTCGCGGCCCGGCTGGAACGCGCCGTCGCCGACCTGCCGCGACGCTACCCGGGGCCGGGCGGCGCCGCAGCCGTGCTGCGGCACGGCGAGGTGCTGGTCCGCCACGCCTGGGGCTGGGCCAATGCGGAGCGCCGCATCCCGTTCACGCCCGCCTCGCTGTTCCGGATGTGCTCCGTCACCAAGCAGTTCACCTGCGGCCTGGTGCTGGACGCCTTCCCCGACCCGACGGTGCTCGACGGCGACGTGCGCGCCCGCCTGCCGCTGCTGGAAGGGGCGGCACCGGGGGCGCTCCACCTCTGCCACAACCAGTCGGGCCTCCGGGACTACTGGGCCGTGGCGATGCTCCACGGCTCCCCCGTCGAGGCGCCGTTCGGCGCTGCGGAGGCGGCGCGCATCGTGGCTTCGACCCGATCGCTCCACTTCGCGCCCGGCACCCGCTACTCCTACGTCAACCAGAACTTCCGCATCCTCTCGGACATCCTGGAGGCGCGCACCGGCCGCAGCTTCGCCGAGCTGCTGCGCACGCGCATCTTCGAGCCGGCCGGCATGGGCTCCGCCTTCGTCGCCGCCGACACCCGGGCGCTGCCGGACGGGACCGAGGGCTACGAGGGCAACCATGCGGCGGGCTTCCGCGCGGCGGAGAACCGCATCCTGTGGACCGGCGATGCGGGCCTCGGCGCCTCGCTGGACGACATGATCGCCTGGGAGCGCTGGATAGACCGGACGCGCGACGACCCGGGATCGCTCTATGCCCGGCTGTCGGCGCCGGTCGCCTTCGCCGACGGCGCCCCCGCCCCGTACGGCTTCGGGCTCGCGCGCTCGGCCGAGCACGGGCGGGCCTCGACCGGCCATGGCGGCGCGCTGCGCGGCTGGCGCAGCAACCGCATCCATCTTGCGGCCGAGCGCATCTCGGTCGTCGTCATGCTCAATCACCTGACCGATTCCGGTGCGGCCGCCCTCGACCTGCTGGCGGCCGTGCTGGGCGAGGAGCGGCCGCAGCCGACCGTGGCCGAAGGGAGGCCCGGCTGGCTCGGCAACTACACCGAGCCGGAGAGCGGGCTCGCCGCCCGCGTCGACATGGCCGGGACGGGGCAGGTGCGGCTGCGCTGGGGCCACTCGGCCGAGCGGCTCGACCTCCAGGCGGATGGCTCCGCCGGCGCCGGCCGCACGCGGCTCGTTCCGACGGCCGACGGTCTCGTCATGGAGCGCCCACAGGAGAATTGCCGGTTGGCGCTGATCCCCTGCGACGCGCCACCGGCGACCGACCTCGCCGGCCGCTACCGCTGCGCGGAGCTGGATGCCGAGCTGACGGTGGTCGATGCCGGCGGCGCCCTGTACGGCGGCTTCTCGGGCTTCCTCGGCCGGGGCCGCATGGAGCTGCTCGATCCGGTCGGCGGCGACGTCTGGACGCTGCCCTGCCCGCGCGCCCTCGACCACACGCCGCCCGGCGACTGGACGCTCGCCTTCCGCCGCGACGCGGCCGGCCGGCCCGCGGGCGTGACGGTCGGTTGCTGGCTTGCCCGGCGGCTCGACTACGAGCGGGACTGACCGCCCGCCAGCAGGCCCATCAGTCGCCCGAGGCCGGCGCGGTCGAGCGATGCGAAGCCGGACGCCGTCGCGACGATCTCCTGCGCCGCAGCAGTGC
>JBFWXJ010000443.1:0-5004 GCA_050187535.1 Alphaproteobacteria bacterium
GACCCTTCTCGTCTCGCTCGTCGCCCTCGTCCTGCTGCAGCGCCTGATCGGGCTCGAAACGCTGCTCCGGGCGGGGGCGGGGCGCCGCTAGACCGGCCCGTCCCCACCGGCCGCAACCCGCAGCCACGCAATCGCAGAGGAGGTGGATATGAGCATGTGCAAGAGGTGGGGCCGGGCGCTCTCGCGCGTCCTGCCGTTCGTCGCGGCCGCCCTGGTCGCCCTGCCCGGGGCGGCCCCGGCGCAGCAGCGCTTCGACGGGGTCACGATCCGTGTCGCGACCTGGGGCGGCAGCTGGCGCGACCGCATCCAGGAGCTGATCGGCGCGGAGTTCGAGCGCCGCGGCGGCAAGGTCGAGTACGTCATCGGCAACGCGCTCGAGAACTTCAACAAGCTGCTGGCGGCCCAGGGCCAGCGCCCGCCCTTCGACGTCATGGAGTTCCAGTCGGACCTCTGGAAGGCCTTGCGCGATTCCGGCGTGCTGATGCCCTTGCCCTACGCCGCGATCCCGAACGCCGCCGCCCATCTGCCGTCCCAGAAGGACGCCGAGACGGTCTCCACCTGGACGCTGGAGGAGGGCATCGTCTTCAACGCGGAGAAGCTGGCCGCGGCCGGCATCGCCAAGCCCGAGAAGTACTCCGACCTCTTCCAGCCGAAGCTGGCGGGCCGCATCGCCTGGCCGGACATCAGCTACGGCCCCTATGCGCTGATCGGGCTCGCCACGGAATCGGGCGGCGACGAGCTCAACGTGGCGCCGGGGCTGGAGCGCATCCGGCAGGCCAATATCGGCTACTTCTACCGCTCCTCGGTCGAGCTCTCGACCAAGTTCGCTTCGGGCGACGTCTGGGCGGCACCCTGGCACGCCGGCTGGGCCGTCCGCGTGAAGCGCACCGGCCTGCCGCTCGGCATGGCCTACCCCAAGGTCAAGGACAAGAAGGGCGTCATCGCCAGCGGCATGATCGGCATCGTCAAGGGCACGACGGTCGGGCCGGCGGCGGAGTTCTGGGTCAACCACTACCTCTCGCCCGGGGTGCAGGAAGCGTTGGGGCGCGCCAACGGCATCGCCCCGGTCAATCCGGCGGCGCTCGAGAAGCTGAAGGCCGACCCGCTGCTGTCCGAGCTGATGCTGCTCACACCCCAGGCGATCGCCGGTGCCTACGCGATCGACTGGGGCAAGATCGACCTGGCCGACATCGTCGACAAGTGGAACCGCGCCACGGCCCGGTGATCGGCACTTGTCGCAGGTCTCCTTCGCCCGCGTGGTCAGGCGCTACGGTGCCCACACCGCGCTCCGCTCGCTGGACCTGGACGTCGCCGAGGGGGAGTTCCTCTCCCTCCTCGGCCCGTCCGGCTGCGGCAAGACGACGGCGCTCAGGCTCGTCGCCGGCTTCATCGAGCCGAGCGACGGGCGGCTCGCCATCGACGGCCGCGACATGGCGGGGGTACCGCCGCAGCGCCGGGACATCGGCATGGTCTTCCAGGACTACGCCCTGTTCCCGCACCTGACGGTGGCCGAGAACATCGCCTTCGGCCTGCGCGAGCGTCACAGGCCGAAGGCGGAGATTGCCGCCCGCGTCGCCGAGCAGGTGGCCTTGGTCAAGCTCGACGGCATGGCCCAGCGCTATCCGTCGGAGCTGTCGGGCGGGCAGCAGCAGCGCGTGGCGCTCGCCCGCGCGCTCGCCTTCCGGCCGAAGCTGCTGCTGATGGACGAGCCCCTGGGCGCCCTCGACCTCAAGCTGCGCGAGCACATGCAGGTCGAGATCCGCCGCATCCAGCGCAGCCTCGGCATCACCACGCTCTACGTCACCCACGACCAGGGCGAGGCGATGGCGATGTCCGACCGCATCGCCGTCATGAACCAGGGGCGGCTGGAACAGCTCGGCAGCCCGGAAGATATCTACGAGCGGCCGCGGAGCCGCTTCGTCGCCTCCTTCGTCGGCAAGGTCAGCTTCCTGCCGGTCCGCCTCGAGCGCGTCGAGGGGGCGACGGCGACGCTCGACTGGAATGGCCGGTCGCTCGCCGCGGCGCTGGCGGGCGTCGTGCCGGAGGGTGGCCGGCTGCTGGCCGCGGTCAGGCCGGAGGCATTCACGCTGCGCCCCGCCGACGCGCCGGCCGGTGCCGGCAACCAGCTCGCCGGCGTGGTGACGGAGCGCGTCTACGCCGGCAACCGCGTGCAGGCGACGGTGGCGCTCGACGGCGGGGCCGAGGTGATCGTCGAGGCGGCGGCCGACGATCCGCTGGCGCGCGAGGGCATGCGGGTCACGGTCGCCTGGCCGGCCGAACGCACGATGCTGCTGCGGGACGAGGAAGGGAACGACGTGTCATGAGCAGGATCACCGCGGCCGAGGCGGCCGCGATCTATCGGGAATCCGTGGTGGTGGACTGCCTCAACGGCAGCGCGCTGGTGCCCGCCGTCGTCGACCGCATGGCGGCTTCCGGCGTCACCGCCATGAATCTGACGGCGGTGCAGATCGGCACCGACCTGACGGGCGCGCTGCGCGATCTCGCCGGCGTCATCGAGACGGTCGGGCGCAACGGCGACCGCCTGATGCTGGTGCGCGACCCCGCCGACATCGCGGCCGCCAAGCAGGCCGGCAAGGTCGGCATCATCCTAGGGATGCAGGACGCCGAGCCGATCGGCCGCGACCGCGCCATGCTGCGCATCCTGGCCGAGATCGGCGTGCGCATCATCCAGCTCACCCACAACCGCCGCAGCGTCGTCGGCACGGGCTGCGTCGAGCCGGACGACGGGCTGTCGCGCTTCGGCCGCAGCGTCGTGGCGGAGATGAACCGCCTCGGCATCCTCGTCGACGTCGCCCATTGCGGCGAGCGCACGATGCTGGACGCGATCGAGCACTCCGCCGTGCCGATCATCTGCAGCCACTCCAACCCGCGCGCCGTCTCCAACTCGCCGCGCAACAAGAGCGACGCCGTCATCCGGCGCCTCGCCGAGCGCGGCGGCGTCATCGGCATCGCCGTGTGGTCGCCGATCGTCCATCGCGGCGACAACCGGCGGCCGACCATGGCGGACGTGCTCGACTGCCTCGACCACGCGCTGGCGCTGGTCGGGCCGGACCATGTGGCGATCGGCACCGACCTCTGCGAGGAGGCGGTGCCGGACCCCGGCGACTGGGCGCGCATCTACGGGCCCGAGGGCAACTTCCCGGAGGTGACGGGCGGGCTCGGCCCCTGGTACGGCTTCGAGACGGTGAACGCGTCGGGCATCGAGACGATCGCCGGCCTGCCGGGTTTCGCCGAGGGCATGGCGGCACGCGGCCACGACGCGGCGACGATCCGCAAGGTGCTGGGCGGCAACTTCCAGCGGCTCTTCGCGGAAATCTCGGCAGGCGCCGAAGCCCGGTCTCGCGCGGCATGAGCACGCGTGCATTTCGCTCGGCCGCGACCGACGGGCGTCCCGCGGCACCGCGCATCACCGGCTACCGCGGCGCCGTCGCGACCCATCACCATCTCTCGGCCCTAGCAGCAGCCGACCTGCTGAAGGCCGGCGGCAATGCCGTCGACGCGGCGGTCGGTGCGGTGCTGGTCGAGGGGCTGGTCAACCCGCAGATGCACACGCTGGGCGGCGAGTGCCCGATGCTGATCGCCATGGCGGGCGCCCCCGTCGTGGTCGTCGACGGCAACACCCGCGCGCCGGCGGCGGCGACGCCCGAGGCCTTTCTCTCGCGCGGTCTCTCGGACGTGCCGGACGAGGGCGTGCTCGCCGCCGGGGTGCCGGCCGCACCCGCCGCCCTGCTGGCGGCGCTCGCGCGCTTCGGCACGATGTCCTTCGCCGATGTCTCCACCCCGGCACGCGAGCTGGCGCGCGACGGCTTCGCGCTCCATGCGGGCATCCTCCGGCAGGAGAAGTTCGGGCTGACCGATCTGGCCGACAAGCTGCGTGCGCGCTGGCCGGGCACCGCAGCACTCTACCTGCCGGACGGCCGGCTGCCCGACGAGGGTGCCCGCCAGCGCAACCCGGCGCTGGCCGACATCCTCAGCGGCATGGCGGCGGCCGAGCGCGCGGCTGGCGGGGACCGCGCCCGCGGCATCGCCGCCGCCCACGACACCTTCTATCGCGGCGATGCGTCGGCCGCGATCGACCGCTTCTCGCGCGAGCGCGACGGGCTGCTGCGCCGTGCCGACCTGGAGACGTTCGCGGCCGGCTTCGAGGCGCCGGCGACGCTGGCCTTCGGCGGGGCCGAAATCCACAAATGCGGCGCCTGGAACCAGGGGCCGGCCCTGCTCCAGACGCTGGCGATCCTGCGGCGGTTCGACCTCGCGGGCATGGATCCGAACGGTGCGGACTATCTGCACCTGCTGATCGAGGCGACCAAGCTCGCCTATGCCGACCGCGAGCAGTTCTACGGCGATCCCGATTTCGCCGACGTTCCGCTGGCGGCACTGCTGTCCGCGGACTATGCGCAGGCGCGTGCCGGGCTGATCGACCCCGCCCGTGCCGATCCGGACATGCGGCCGGGCGACCCGCGGCGTGGCGGCGTCCTGCTGCCCGCGGCCGAGCGCCTCGGGGGCCGGGCCTGGGGGCCGGGCACCGTGCATGTCGACGTCGCCGATGCCGCCGGCAACATGGTGGCGGCAACGCCGAGCGGCGCCTGGCTCAAGTCCTGCGAGGTCGTGCCGGCGCTGGGCGTGCCGCTCGGCAACCGGCTGATGACCTTCTACCTCGGCCCCGCGCATCACCCGAACGTGGTGGCGCCGCGGCGGCGGCCGCGCACCACGATCAGCCCGTCGCTCGCCACCCGCAGCGGTGCCGGGTGGCTCGCCTTCGGCAGCATGGGCGGCGACCAGCAGGACCAGTGGCAGGTGCAGTTCCTGCTGAACCTGATGGTCTTCGGCATGACCATCCCCGAGGCGATGGAGGCACCCAAGCTCAGCAGCGAGCACTTCCCCGGATTCTTCGCGCCGCACGACCGTTTTCCCAACCGGGTCCGGATCGAGCCGCGCGTGGGTGCCGCGACGCTGGCCGACCTGGCCGCCCGTGGCCACGAC
>JBFWXJ010000444.1:0-5000 GCA_050187535.1 Alphaproteobacteria bacterium
TCGGTGTCCAGGCATCGCCGGTAGCGGGGGGCGGCGGCCTCATTTCAGCGTCGGCGCCACGCAATACAAAAGTCGCATAATGTATATTATGGGAAATTACTCCTGAACCACGAGGCCGTCGTAACCCGGCTCCACGCCCTCGGGCAACCGTGCCCGTAAGCTCGCGTAGTCCAGGAGTTCGGTCATGTGCGTGAGGATCGCGCGCCTGGGTCGCACCCGCTCGATCCACTCCAGCGTGCGCGCCAGATGCGAATGCGTCGGATGCGGCTCCTCGCGCAGGCAGTCGACGATCCACACGTCGATGCCGGCCAGTGCGGCGAATGCCGCTTCGTCGAGCCGCACCACGTCCGTCGAGTAGCCGATGCGCCCGAAACGGAACCCCAGCGTGCGGCTGTAGCCGTGGTCCTGCTCGAACGGCACGACGTCGATGTCGCCGACGCGAAACGGCCCGCCGATCTCGTGGGCCTCCAGCGTCGGCTTGTAGAAATGCGAGCCGGCCTCGATCGGCCTGAAGGCATAGGCGAAGCGCTCGCGGAGCTGGCGCAGCGTGGCGGCATCGCCATGGACGGCAATGGGCCGGCCCATCATGCGATTGACGGCGCGAAGGTCGTCGATGCCGTGGCTATGGTCGGCATGCGCATGGGTGAACAGGACGGCGTCGAGGCTGCGCACGTCGGCCGACAACATCTGTTCGCGGAAATCCGGCCCGGTGTCGACGACCAACGTCGTCCCGCCCTGCTCCACCAGGATCGATGCGCGCCGCCGGCGGTTGCGCGGCTCGGCCGGATCGCAGTTGCCCCAGACGCCGCCGACCAGCGGCACGCCGCCCGAGCCGCCGCAACCCAGCATCGTCACCCGCATCGCAGCACGGCTCACGCCGGCCTGACGGCTCGGCCGAAGAGACGAAAGAAGTTCTCGGTCGTCACGGCTGCAATCTCGGCCATCCCGAGACCGCGCAGCTCGGCCAGACAGGCGGCCGTGTGCGCGACGAAGGCCGGCTCGTTGCGCTTGCCGCGATGCGGGATCGGCGCCAGGAACGGCGCGTCGGTCTCGACCAGCAGCCGGTCGAGCGGCAGGTCGCGGGCGATCGCGCGCAGCTCGTCGGCCTTCTTGAAGGTCAGAATTCCCGAGAACGAGATGTAGAAGCCGAGCGCCACCGCCGCCTCGGCGAGCCCGCGACCGCTCGAAAAGCAGTGCAGCACCCCTTGCAGGCGTCCGCCGTCGCTCTCTGCGGCCAGGACGGCGGCCGTGTCCTCGTCCGCGTCACGGCTGTGGACGATCAACGGCAGGGCGGCCATCCGGGCGGCCGCGGCGTGGGTCCGGAAGACGTCGGCCTGCCGGTCGCGTGGGCTGTGATCGTAGTAGTAGTCGAGCCCGCATTCGCCGATCGCGACCACCTTCGGATGGTCGGCCAGCGCCCGTAGCGCCTCGACGCCGGTGTCGGGCTCGCTCGCCGCCTCGTGCGGGTGGATGCCGACGGAGCACCAGACGTCCGGCTCGGCCTCGGCGATGGCGCGTACCCGCGGGAACTCAGAGATTTTCGTGCCGATCGTCAGCATGGTGCCGACGCCGGCCGCCCGGGCACGGGCCAGGACCGCCGCGCGCTCGGGCTCGAAGTCGGGAAAATCGAGATGGCAGTGGCTGTCGACGAGCATCAGGCGCCGACCGCCTCGGCCGCCTCGACATGGCGCGGAAATACGCCCTCGGGCTTGGGCAGCGGCGTCCCCGCTACCAGGGCCGACGTGCCGGTGAGATCCGTGAAGCGTCGCCGGTCCGCGGGAACCCCCAGCTGGTCGAGGATGCGCGCCGACGCCTGGGGCATGAAGGGCTGCGTCAGGATGGCGAGATGCCGGATCGTCTCGGCCAGCGCATAGAGCACGGCCTCCATGCGCCGGGGGTCGGTCTTCCGCAGGGTCCAGGGCGCCTGCTCGTCCACATAGCGGTTTGCCCGCCCGACGACTTCCCAGATGGCTTCGAGAGCCTTGTGGAACGATTGTTCCTGCAGCAGTCCGCGCACCGTCGGCAGCAGGTTGCGCGCCGCCTCGATCAGCTCGGCGTCCTCCAGCCGGCGCTCGCCGTCGTCCGGCACCTGGGCGCCGCAGTTCTTGGCGACCATCGACAGCACCCGCTGGACCAGGTTGCCGTAGTCGTTGGCGAGGTCGCCGTTGATGCGGTGGACCATCTGCCGGTGCGAGAAATCGCCGTCGTTGCCGAACGGCACCTCGCGCAGCAGGAAATAGCGCACCGGGTCGAGGCCATAGCGGCCGATCAGCTCGTGCGGGCTGATGACGTTGCCGAGCGACTTCGACATCTTCTGGCCTTCGATCGTCCACCAGCCATGGGCGAAGACACGGGCCGGCACCTGGATGCCGGCGGCCATCAGGAAGGCCGGCCAATAGACGGCGTGGAAGCGCAGGATGTCCTTGCCGACCATGTGCAGGTCGGCTGGCCAGAAGGTACGGAAGGCATCGGCCTTGGTGTCCGGGTACCCGACGGCGGTGATGTAGTTAGTCAGCGCGTCCAACCACACATACATGATGTGGTCGGTATCCTCGGGCACCGGCACGCCCCAGGCGAAGCTCGTGCGCGAGATGGAGAGGTCGCGCAGGCCCGACTGCACGAAGCTCACGACCTCGTTGCGCCGGCTCTCGGGCGCGATGAAGTCCGGATTGGCGGCATAGTGCTCGAGCAGCGGCTGCTGCCAGGCCGACAGCCGGAAGAAGTAGCTCGGCTCCTCGACCCATTCGACGTCGGCGCCGGTCGGCGCCTTGCCGTTCACCAGCTCGCTTTCGGCGTAGAACGCCTCGTCGCGCACCGAGTACCAGCCGGCATAGCTGCCGAGATAGATCTGCCCCCTCGCCTTCAGCTCGTTCCAGATCGCCTGCGACGCCTCGATGTGGCGCGGCTCGGTGGTGCGGATGAAGTCGTCGTTGGAGAAGTTCATCGCGCGGGCGAGGTCGCGGAAGTTCTGCGAGACCCGGTCGCAGAATGCCTGCGGCTCCATCCCGGCGGCGCGCGCCGACTTCTCGACCTTCTGGCCGTGCTCGTCGGTGCCGGTCAGGAAATGCACGGTGCGGCCGTCGAGGCGCATGAAGCGGGCGAGCACGTCGCAGGCGAGCGTCGTGTAGGCGTGCCCGATATGCGGCGCGTCATTCACGTAGTAGATGGGCGTCGTCAGATAGTACGGCGTCCCCGTGGACATTCCGGTGGCTCCTCGAAGGGCTCGGGTCGCGGGCGCCGTCGCCTCAGCGCCGGACGGCGGGGTCGAAGGCGAGCAGGGCTGACAGGAGGACGTGCCTGCGGTCCAGGTCCAGCCCGTCCGCGCGCGCGAGCAGGTCGCCGGTCTTTTCCCACAGGGCAACCCAGCGATCAAGCCGCGCCCCATCGGCCAGCCGCCGGGCGACGGCACCCTCCCCGGCCACCGCCTCGGGCGCGGGACGGCCCGCACTCAGGGTGGCGATGCGGGAAAGCCAGAGGAGCAGCAGTTCGCCGGCGATGGCGAACCCCTCGCCCTGGGCGGCGCGCGCGAAGCGGTCGACCCAGGCGGTCATCGGCGGCAAGTCGATGCGCGGCCACTGAGCGAACAGCGCCACGAGGTCGCGCCACGCGGCGACACCGTCGATGTCCGCCAGGGTAACGGCCCGCCCGATGGCGCCGTCGGCCAGCACCGCCAGGGACGGCACGGCGTCGTCCGCTATCTCCGGCCTGAGGCGCCGTAGCGCCGTAGCCAGCGCGTCGGCGGGAAGCGGCGCCAGCGGAAGCGTGCGGCAGCGCGAGCGGATCGTCGGTAGCAGCCGGCCGGGGCTGTGGCTCGTCATCAGCAGCAGCGAGCGCTCGGGGGGCTCCTCCAGGACCTTGAGGAGCGCGTTGGCCGCATTCCTGTTGAGATCGTCGGCCTGGTCGATGATGGCGATGCGCCAGCCTCCCGCGCCGGAAGTCAGGCGCAGGAACTGGCCGAGGCCGCGGACGTCGCCGACGACGATCTCCTGGCGCAGACGCCCCTGGTCGTTGGCGGTCCGGGTGACGAGGCGAAGGTCCGGATGGCTGCCCGAAGCGACCAGGCGGGCACCGGCCGCGCCCGGCTCGGTCGCCAGCCCCTCGCGGGCGGCGAACATCCCCCCGGCGGCTCCGTCCGACAGGACGAACCGCGCGAACCGGTATGCCAGGGTCGCCTTGCCGACGCCCCGCGGGCCGGTCAGCAGCCAGGCATGGGGCAGGCGCCCGCTGTTCCATGCGGCCAGCAGTGCGCGCTCGGCCGTCTCCTGGCCGAACAGCCAGGGATTGCGCTGCGGCAGGTAGGGATCGTCCGCGATGCCGGTCACGGCAGCGCGACGCCGAAGCGCATCCCGACCGCCTCTCGGATGGCCGCGGCGACCGCATCGGGCGGGCGGTCGCCGTCGATCACTCGGCAGCGCTCCGGCTCCGCGGCGGCGATGTCGAGGAACGCGCCGCGCAGCCGCTCGTGGAAGGCGCGGTCGCGGCCCTCGAAGCGATGATGGCCGTCCGGACGCGCCGCGGCGCGGGCGAGCCCCGTCGTCACCGGCAGGTCGAGGATAAGCGTGAGGTCCGGCGACAGCCCACCGGTCGCGAACCGGCGCAGCCAGTCTATGGCGTCGCGGCCGATCCCGCCGGCGAAACCCTGGTAGGCCATCGTCGAATCGGTGAACCGGTCGCACAGCACCCAGGCTCCGGTGGCGAGCGCCGGCCGGATGGTGCGCTCCACATGGTCGCGGCGGGCAGCCGCGATGAGGAGCGCCTCGGTGCGCGGATCCCAGCGGTCGACGGCACCCGTCAGGATCAGGCGGCGAAGCTCCTCCGCCCCCTGCGACCCGCCCGGCTCCCGGGTGCGGCAAACGTTCATTCCGGCGGCCGCTAGGTCGCCGGCGAGCCGGGCGATCTGCGTCGTCTTGCCGGCCCCTTCCCCGCCCTCGAACGTGATGAAGCGGCCGTTCACACGCGATATCCGCCGGCGCGCCCGGCCGATGGCGCGCCCGTCAATT
>JBFWXJ010000445.1:0-4996 GCA_050187535.1 Alphaproteobacteria bacterium
GGTGATGCTGCCTTCCTCGAAGACCGCGACGAAGTAGCGGATCTTGCGCAAGTCCATGCGGCGGGCCCCGGAGCGGACGGGACGCCATCTTGCCCGCCGCCCGTCCGGGAAGCGAGCCATCGCTGCCAGCGGGGCCATCGGGTTGCCGGCTCGGCGCGGCGCAGTGGTCTGCCTTCTCTGCCGGTCTCTGGAAGATCAGTGGACTTTGGGCATGCCGAACGAAGACGGCGCACTGCAACCGAGGCGCCGGCATAGCGTGATGGGACCGACAATTGCGAACCTGCGCGCCCGGGCGTCCGCCCGGCGCCATCGATGCGCCACCGCCCAGACGACCACTGTCCCGACGCGAAAATTCCTCCGATCCACTCTGGCAAAACCGCCGACGGCGGCCAACTGCTGAATCTGGAGATCCTCTGAAGGAGCAAAGCCCCGACTGGCGATCGACATTCACGCACCGATTTCGTGACGACGAGAGGAGGATTGGCGATGGACATCAAGTGGACCTGCGACTCCGACCTCCGACCATTCGTCCGCGGCAACGTCATCCTGCCACAGGACAGCGCATACGATGCGACACGCGCCGTCTGGAACTCGATGATAGACCGGCGGCCCCTGGCGATCGTCCGTTGCGCCGACACCGCCGACGTGATGGCGGCCCTACGGTTTGCGCGCGATCATGCCATGAGCGTGTCCGTCCGTGGCGGCGGCCACAACGTGGCCGGCAGCGCGGTGTGCGATGACGGCCTGATGATCGACCTGTCGCTGATGCGCGCAGTGATCGTCGATCCGGACCGGCGGGTCGCCATCGTCCAGGGCGGCGCCACGCTCGGCGATCTCGACCATGCGACGCAGGCCTTTGGGCTGGCGACGCCCGGCGGCGTCGTCTCGACGACCGGTGTCGGTGGTCTCACGCTCGGGGGTGGGTTCGGCTGGCTGTCGCGCAAGCACGGGCTGGCAGTCGACAACCTGATCTCGGTCGGAGTGGTCACCGCCGACGGCAGCTATCGGCGCGCCAGCGACGATGAGAATCCCGACCTGTTCTGGGCGGTGCGGGGCGGCGGCGGCAACTTCGGCGTCGCCGTCGCGCTCGAGTTCAAGCTCCACCCGGTCGGCCCCGATGTCCTATTCGGGCCAACGCTCTGGCGGATCGACGAAGCTGCCGCCGTGCTTCGCCGATACCGCGACTTCGCCCGCGCCGCGCCGCGCGAGTGCAGCGTGTGGGCGGATCTCTTGACCGCGCCTCCGCTGCCGATCCTTCCGCAACGGTTCCACGGGACGAAGGTCCTGTCGCTGATGCAGTGCCACGTCGGGCCCCCCACCGAAGGTGAGCGGGTCCTGGCGCCGCTCCGCACCTTCGGCGAGCCGATCGGCGATGGCGTCGCAATGCGGCCCTATGCCGGCGCCCAGGCATTCCTGGATTCCGCCTACGACCGGGGTGCACGAAACTACTGGTCGACGATGAATGCCGCCGACCTCGCCGACCCGTTGCCCGAACTGCTGGTCGAACTCGCGGCGACGATGCCAAGCGCCGAGTCGGACATCCTGGTCTCCCTGCTCGGCGGAGCGATCGCGGACGTTCCCGCCGACAGCACCGCCTATCCCCATCGCGACAGTATGTTCGCGATCACGCCGGGGGCGCGGTGGCGCGATGCGCAGGACGACGAGGCGTGCCTCGCCTGGATCCGAAGTGCGGCCGACGCCCTCGCCCCGCTTGGGAACGATCTCGCTTACGTCAACTTCGTTTCGGAGGCCGCAGGCCGCGAGCGGGCGGCCTACGGTGCTAACTATCGGCGCCTGGCCGCGATCAAGGCCGAGTACGATCCGGAAAATCGCTTCCGATGGGGCCAGAACATCCGACCGGGTCAGATGTGGGGCGATGCCGACGTGCCGGCGTAAGCGGCCGCGGCCGTGGGCAGCGGCACGCTTGACGCCGCCGCCCGCGGATCGCCTTACCTGCCCAGAGCTTTCCGCACGCCGGCCCCGTAATCCGGGTGCACCTTGGCGAACAACGCGAGCTGCCGCTCGGCGATCGCGTCCGGCACGCCCGCCATCGCCGCGGCGATGTTCGAGAACAGGCGCGCCTTCTGCGCCTGGTCGAACAGGTTGAAGAGCGCGCGCGGCTGGACGAAGTCGTCATTGCCCTCGCGGTGGTCCCAGCGCGCCGCATCGCCGGAGAGGCGCAAGGGCGGCTCGGCGACGGCCGGGTCCTGGGCCGGCCCGCCCATCGAGTTCGGCTCGTAGTAGGCGTCGGGGTTGCCGGTGTCGTTCTGGAAGAACCGCATCGGCCCGTCCTTGTGGTAGTGGTGGCGCGGGGCCTGCGGCGCGTTCACCGGCAGGGCCTCGTAGTGCGTGCCCAGCCGATAGCGGTGCGCGTCGGCGTAGGCGAAGATCCGCGCCTGCAGCATTTTGTCCGGCGAGAAGCCGATGCCCGGGACGACGTTCGAGGGCGAGAAGGCCGCCTGCTCGATCTCGGCGAAGTAGTTCCCGGCATTGCGGTTCAGCTCGAGGATGCCGACGTCGATCGGCGGATAGTCGCCGTGCGGCCAGACCTTCGTCAGATCGAAGGGGTTGTAGGGCGTCCTTTCGGCGTCCAGCTCGGGCATGATCTGGACCTGCATGCGCCAGCGCGGGAACTCGCCGCGCTCGATCGCGCCGAAAAGCTGCTCCTGGTAGGTCTCGCGCGAGCGGCCGATGACGTCGGCCGCCTCGTCGTTCGTGAGATGGCGATGGCCCTGCAGCGTCTTGAAGTGGAACTTCACCCAGAAGCGCTCGCCGGCCTCGTTCCAGAACGAGTAGGTGTGCGAGCCGTAGCCGTTCATGTGCATCGGCGCCACCGGCAGGCCCCGGTCCGAGAACAGCGTCGTCACCTGATGCAGGCTCTCCGGGCTGAGCGACCAGAAGTCCCACATCGCCGTCGGCGAGCGCAGGTTGGTGCGGGGATGGCGCTTCTGCGTGCGGATGAAGTCCGGGAACTTCAGCGGGTCGCGGACGAAGAACACCGGCGTGTTGTTGCCGACGAGGTCCCAGTTGCCCTCCTCGGTGTAGAACTTGATCGCGAAGCCGCGCACGTCGCGCTCGGCGTCCGCCGCCCCCTGCTCGCCGGCGACGGTCGAGAAGCGGATCAGCAGGTCGGTCCTCTTGCCGACCGGCGCGAGCACCTTGGCGCGGGTGTATTTCGAGATGTCGTGGGTGATCGTCAGCGTGCCGAAGGCGCCCCAGCCCTTGGCATGGACCACGCGCTCGGGGATGCGCTCGCGGTTCTGGTGCGCGAGCTTCTCGATCAGCTGATAGTCCTGCAGCAGCACCGGGCCGCGCGGGCCGGCGGTCATCGAGTTCTGGTTGTCGGCGATCGGCGCGCCGGCGCTGGTGGTCATCCGTTCGGTCATCGGCTTCTCCTCCAATAGATGCCCATTCCTAGCGAGGCGACGATCACAGGCCAAATCGATTGATCCGATATTTTTGATCGTATATGCCTATAATTGAATGAATCTGCGGGATTTGAGCTACCTCCTGGCCGTCGCTGACCACCGGCATTTCAGCCGCGCGGCCGCGGCGGCGCACGTGTCCCAGCCGACGCTCAGCGGCCAGATCGCCAAGCTGGAGGCCGAGCTGGGCGTCGCGCTGTTCGAGCGCGACAGCCGCAACGTCGCGCTGACCCCCGCGGGTGCTGCGATCGCCGTCGAGGCGCGGGCCGCCCTCGCCCACGCCGAGGCGATCCGCGAGATCGCGCGCGCCCATCGCGACCCGCTCGCCGGCCCGTTCCGGCTCGGCGTGATCGCCTCCCTGGGCCCGTTCCTCGCCCCCGACCTGCTGCCGGCGATCGAGCACGACGCGCCGCGGATGACGATCGAGCTCACCGAGGACCTGACCGACGCATTGCTGGACGCGCTGCGCGGCCATCGGATCGACGCCGCCCTGGTCGCGACAGCGCCCGACGGCGACGACCTCGCGACGATCGTGCTGTTCGACGAGCCCTTCCTGGTCGCCCACGCGCCCGGTCATCCGCTCGCCGCGCGAAAGAGGCTGACCACGGATGCGATCGGCGGCGAGACGCTGCTGCTGCTCGCCGAGGGCCACTGCCTGCGCGACCAGGCGCTGGCGCTGTGCGGCACCGCCGCCGTCGATCCGCGGCTCAAGGCGGCGAGCCTGCTCACGCTGATGGGCCTGGTGGCGGCCGGCCACGGCGCGACCCTGGTGCCCAAGCTCGCGGCCTCCTGGGCGGAAGGGCTGTCGCTGCGCGAGATCGCGGGCGCGGACGCGCACCGACGGATCCGGCTCGTCGCCCGCCGCCACTATCCGCGCATGGCGGCCCTCGACGTCGTCGCCGGCGCCGCGCGCGCCGTCGCCCGCGCGCGCGGCCTGCAACCGATCGGCTGAAGGAAGAGTCGGATGCTGTTCATGGTGGTCGAGGATTTCCGCAACCGGGACCGCAAGGCGATCTACCGTCGCTTCCGTGACCACGGGCGGATGATGCCCGACGGCGTCTCCTTCCTCGGAAGCTGGGTGACGGCCGACATGGGCCGCTGCTTCCAGCTCATGGAAACCGACGACGTGACGCTGCTGCAGCGCTGGACCGCGGAATGGGCCGACCTTGCCGAGTTCGAGATCGTGCCGGTCGCCCCCGGGCGCGAGACCGGCGAGGCGCTGGCCGGGCAGCTGTGAGCGGGGTCAGGCCGCGGCGCGAACCAGGTCGGCACCCTTCTCGGCGATCATGATCGCCGTCGCGTTGGTGTTGCCCGAGACCACCGTCGGCATGATCGAGGCGTCGATCACGCGCAGCGCGTCCATGCCCTTCACCCGAAGCGAGGTGTCGACGACGTGATTGGCCTGCGGGCCCATCATGCAGGTGCTGGTCTGGTGGAACGTGGTGCCCGAGGTCGCACGCACATGCTCAAGCAGCGCCTCGTCGGTGTTCGCGGCGAAGCCCGGCATGAACTCCTCCGCCACCACCGCCTTCATCGCGGGCGTGGCGAAAACCGCGCGCGCGGCCTTGAGG
>JBFWXJ010000446.1:0-4975 GCA_050187535.1 Alphaproteobacteria bacterium
CTCGGGCGTCATCACGAGGTCGGCTCCGGCCGCCCGCGCCTCGCGGCCGAGGCGCAGGATGGTCGCGGCGTTCGGCGCCTGGTCGCGCGCCGCGGTCATCTGGATGCAGGCGGCCTTGAAGGTCATGATCAGGCTGCCTTTCCGAGCAGGGGGTCGAGCTTGCCGGCACGGTCCAGCGCGAAGAGCTCGTCGCAGCCGCCGACATGGGCGCCGTCGATGAAGATCTGCGGCACGGTGCTGCGGCCGCCGGCGCGGCGGATCATGACGTCGCGCTGCGCGGTGTCCGCCGTCACGTCGGTATCCTCGTAGTCGACGCCCTTGCGCTCCAGCAGCGTCTTCGCCCGCGAGCAGTAGCCGCACCACGGGCTGGAGTAGATTTCGACACGGGCCATGGCCGGCTACACGTCCTTCCGATCTGTTGTCCGAAGGATATGGGCAGGCGGCCGGTCCGCGCCAGCCCCGGCGCGGACCGGCCCGAGATCACACTGTCGCGAGTGCCGCCTCGATGTCCTCGATCAGGTCCTCGGGGTCCTCGAGGCCGATCGAGAGCCGCACCAGGCCGGGGCCGATGCCCTGGCGGGCGCGATCTTCCGGCGTCAGGCGCTGGTGGGTGGTGGTGGCGGGATGGGTGACGAGGCTCTTGGCGTCGCCGAGGTTGTTCGAGATGTCGACCAGCGTGAGCGCGTCGAGAAAGCGGAAGGCCGCGTCCTTGCCGCCGGGGATGTCGAAGCACACCACGCTGCCGCCGCCCGACATCTGCCGGCGCGCCAGCTCGTACTGCGGATGGCTCGGCAGGAAGGGATAGAGAACCTTCTCGACCTTCGCGTGGCCCTCGAAGTGCCGCGCGATGCGCTCGGCCGCGACGAGGTGCTGGTTCATGCGCAGCGGGAGGGTCTCCAACCCCTTGGCCAGCACCCAGGCGTTGAAGGGGCTCAGGGCCGGGCCGGTGTGGCGCAGGATCGGCTGCAGCTTCTCCTCGACATACTGCTTGCTGCCGAGGATGGCGCCGCCGAGGCAGCGCCCCTGCCCGTCGATGTGCTTGGTCGCCGAGTAGACGACGACGTCGGCGCCGAGCTCGAGCGGCTTCTGCAGGAGCGGCGAGGCGAAGACGTTGTCGACCACGACCGTCGCGCCGACCTTGTGGGCAAGCTCGCACACCGCCGCGACGTCGACGAGGCGCAGGCCCGGGTTGGACGGGCTCTCGAAGAAGACGCAACGCACGCCCGGCACCAGCGCATCGCGCCACTGGTCGAGATCCTCGCCGTCGACGAAGGTCGTCTGCACGCCGAAGCGCGGCAGCAGCTCGCTCAGGATGTAGTTGCAGGAACCGAAGAGCGCGCGGGCGGCCACCACCTTGTCGCCGGCCTGGAGCAGGGCCAGCAGCGAGGCGTAGACCGCGGCCATGCCGCTCGACGTGGCGCGCGCCGCCTCCGCTCCCTCGATCGAGCGCAGGCGCTCCTCGAAGGTCGCGACGGTCGGGTTGGCGAAGCGCGAATAGACGAAGCGCTGCAGCTTGTTGGCGAAGGCCGCCTCGGCCGATGCCGCGTCGGGATAGACGAAGCCGGAGGTGACGTAGAGCGCCTCGCTCGTCTCCTCGAAACCGCTGCGCGCGAGGCCGCCGCGGACGAGCTGCGTGGCGGGGCGCCACTTGCGGGTGCGGGCGGCAGCGGCGGGAGAGATGTCGTTCATCGGTCCGCTCCAAAAGCAAAAAGCCCCGACCGGGAAAAGGTCAGGGCTCGGGCGAACCACCGACCTTTTAGCGCCTTGTTTAACGTGGCGCGCAAGCCGGTCGGCTCAAATCACCACGGAATGGACAGAACGGCTACGCCTCCGTAACCGCCCTGTCAAGGGCCGAGATTCAGTCGGTCAACGTCGCGTCCATGGTGATCGTCGCATTGATCACCTTCGACAGCGGGCAGCCGGCCTTGGCCTTGCCGGCGAGCTCTGCGAAGGTCGCCTGGGTGGCACCCGGCACCTTACCTGTGAGCGTCAGGTGCACGGCCGTGATGGCGAAGCCGCCCTCGACCTGCTCCAGCGTCACCTTGGCAGAGGTATCGAGCTGTGTCGCCTTGAGGCCCGCCTCGCCCAGGATCAGCGAGAGCGCCATGGTGAAGCAGCCGGCATGGGCGGCGCCCAGCAGCTCCTCCGGGTTGGTGCCCTTCACCCCTTCGAAGCGGCTCGCGAAGCCATAGGGATACGCCGAGAGCGCGCCGCTCTCGGTCGAGATCGCACCCTTGCCGTCCTTGAGGCCGCCCGACCAGGCGGCACTGCCCTTGCGCACGATCTTCATCGCCATCTCCCGTCAGTCCACGATGAACAGCTTGGCGCCCGTCGTCGTCGCCGAACGATGGGCGGCATCGCCGAAGTCGGACACCTGGTAGCTCATTCCGGGCTTCAGGGTGAAGCGCCGGCCGTCCTTCAGCTCCGTCTCCAGCTCACCCTCGAGCACGTAGAGGACGTGGCCACGGTCGCACCAGTGATCGGCCAGATAGCCGGGCGAATACTCGACGTGGCGAACGCGCAGATCGCCGATGTTCATGGTGCGCCACAAAGCGAAGCCGGTATCGCCTTCATGGCGCGTCGGAGTCACGTCGCCCCAGGTGGTGACGGTGAACGGCAGGGTCGGAATCTTCATCGCTTCGCCTCATGGCCGGGACCTCGGGCGGACCCTGCGCCGACCAGCGCAGGCGATCAAGTAACAAGCCTCCGCCGGATTTTACGGTTCTGAAACAACTGCAACTCCCCGGAGACGAACCCCCTTAGGAGTGCCGGCGACCCATGGGCATAGGGCGAGCAGCCCACACCATGGAGACGACGATGACCTCACTCTCGATGCTGAACGAAATGACGCGCATCGACGGCCTTCGGGCCTCGGTCGCGGCGATGGCGGCAGCGGCGGCGGTCGCCGTGAGCGCCTGGCACGGGCGGGCCGTCCAGCGCCGCGCGCTTGCCGACCTCGACGACCGGATGCTCCGGGACATCGGCCTCGCGCCGAGCACCCGGGCCGCAATGGTCGCCAAGCCGATCTGGCGCATCTGACGAACGCCGAACCGGGGCGATCACGAACCGGTCATCGAACGCTCACGCGTTGCTGATCCAGCGTGATTCGCCCTTCGAGGCTTCCGTTTCTACCTTCCGCTCACCGCAAACGAGCGGCCCGGACGAGAGGGATGGGCCGCCCCTGAACCCAAAGGAGAACCACCATGCTCAAGATCATCGCTTCCGCCGCCGTCGCGTCCTTCATCGCTTTCGGCGCCGTCGCCGCCCCGCTGTCGCTCGACGAGGGCAAGTTCGGCGCGAACCTCGACGAGGGCAAGTACGGCCAGTCGCTCGACGACGGCAAGTACGGCGCCAACATGAACGAGGGCAAGTACGGCGCCAACCTCGACGAGGGCAAGTACGGCCGCAACCTCGATGACGGCAAGTTCGGTGCGAACCTCGACGAGGGCAAGTACGGCCAGAACATGGACGAGGGCAAGTACGGCCGCTGATCCCCACACGCCGGCCGGAACCAACGGGCCGCGGCATCCGCCGCGGCCCGTTCCCATTTCGTGCATATTTCGGGCGCCGATGAGACCGACCCCGACAGAGCGGCTGCGCGCAATCTGCCTGGCGCTGCCGGAAGCCGTGGAGAAGGAGGCGTGGGGCGATCCCACGTTCCGCATCCGCGAGCGCATCTTCGCGATGGAGAAACGCGGTGACGGCCGTGTATCCGTGTGGTGCAAGGCCCCGCCGGGCAGCCAGGCCGTGCTGACCGGCGCCGATCCCGCGCGGTTCTTCGTGCCGCCCTATGTCGGCCACAAGGGCTGGGTCGGGATGCGCCTCGACGACGGCCCGGATTGGGAGGAGGTCGCGGCCCTCGTGCGGCGCAGCTATCGACTGACCGCTCCACGCCGGCTCGCCGCAGCCCTCGACTGATTCGCCGGCGCCGCGCCCGTCATCCGCCGAGGCGTGCGCGCAACAGCTCCCTCAGCGCCGCGCGGTCGACCTTTCCCGCCGGATTCCGCGGCAGCTCGGGCAACGCGACGATGCGCGCCGGCATCGGCAGCCTGTCGCCGGCCGCCCGGCACAGCGCCATCAGCTCCGATTCGGCAACGGGTTCGTGCAGGACGACGGCCGCGACCGGTGCCTCGCCCTGACGCAGCTCCGGCAAGCCGATCGCGGTGGCCTCGATCACGCGGGGATCGGCCGTGAGCCAGCTCTCGATCGCCGCAGGATGGACCTTGCTGCCGCCGACGTTGATGACATCGTCGATCCGGCCGTGGACGGTGATGCGGCTGGCAGAGTCGATGGTGCCCGCATCGCCCGGATAGAACCAGCCGTCGACGAAACGGCTGGTCGAGCCCGACGCCGCCACCGCGTATCTGCTGGGGAACATGGGATCGCGGAACCGCAGCTCTCCCATCGAGCCGGGCGGGACCGGCCGCAGCGCCTCGTCCACCACCTCCGCGTCGACGCCGTCGACGACCCGGCCGACGCAATCCGGTGCCTCGTCGAGATCCTCCGGGGTCGCGAATGCGAGCGGCCCCGTCTCGTTGGTGGCGTACTCGATGAACAGTTCCGGCGTGATGCGCGCGCGTGTTCGCGCGCGTTCGGCCCGCGTGAGCGGGGCGGACGCGACCAGCACGCGCACTCCCGGCAGCATCAGCGCGTTGCCGTTCGCCCTGAGCAGGTCGCGGACGTATGGCGGCGTCAGCGCCACGCTGGTGATCGTTCCCGCCTCGGCCATGCGCCTGAGGTCGCCGAAGGTCATCGTCGCCGGCCGGAAGACCACGGCACCGCCGTTCGCGAGCTCCGAGAGCGCCATGCATCTGGCCCAGGTGTTGGAGAGCGGCAGTGCCGCCAGCAGGCGGTCATCCCGACGGCGCCGGAATCCCGCCGTCTCCCGCGCGGCGCGGATCGCCCGTTGCGCATGGGTGATGCCGACCAGCTTCGCTTCGCCCGTGGTACCCGACGAGCGGTTGTAGTGGGCGAC
>JBFWXJ010000447.1:0-4965 GCA_050187535.1 Alphaproteobacteria bacterium
ACCGCCGCCATGTAGTCCGCCATGCGCGGGAAGCGGTACCAGTCGTGATCGCCCAGCAGTTCGAGCGGCGGCGGCGGGCGGCGGTCGATCGCCAGCGGCGACAGGCTGACGCCGCAGTTCCCGACGACGACGGTGGTCACCCCCTGGCTGGTCTTCATCGCCATGTCGGGATTGGAGAGGAGCGCCCGGTCGTCGTGGGTGTGGACGTCGATGAAGCCGGGGGCGACCGCCTTGCCGGCGGCAGCGATCTCGCGCGCGGCAGCGGCGCCGGCGAGATCGCCGACCGCAGCGATGCGGCCGTCGGCGACCGCGACGTCGGCCGGACGCGGCGGCGCGCCGGTGCCGTCGATGACGGCGCCGCCGCGGACGATGAGATCGTAGGATGGGGTCATCGGAGAGCTGCCCGGGGATTGTGCGGAAGGGATGCCCCCAGGATAGCCGTGCCGGCGCGCCTACGCCATGTAAGCTGCGACCGCTTCGCGGCCCGACCGGTCGAGATGCAGCCCTTCCTTGGTGCGCCGCCACAGCACGTCCTCGGCGGTTTCCGCCCACTCGGTCCGGCGCAGCCAGTCGACCTCGCATGCGTGAAGACCGGCGCCGAAGTGGCGCCCGAGATCGGCCCTCTGCTGCGCGTCGCCGATGACGTCGGGCGCGCGCGTACCGTGGCGCCGCGCCAGCCGGCGCAGCCAGGCGGCATCGAGGCCGGGCCGGCTGCGCGCGAGCTCGTCGGCGAAGCGGCCGAAATCGGCATCCGGTATGGCCCCGCCCGGCAGCGGCGCGCCCGCGGTCCACGCAGGGCCGACCCCGGGCAGCACACCGGCGATCTTCTCCAGCGCATGCTCCGCAAGCCGGCGGTAGGTCGTGATCTTGCCGCCGAAGACGTGCAGCGCCGGCGGCGCCCCGCCGCCGCCCTCCAGTCGCAGCACGTAGTCGCGTGTGACGGCCGAGGGATTGACGGTGCCGTCGTCGTAGAGCGGCCGCACGCCGGAATAGGTCCACACCACGTCGGCCGGCGTGACCGCCCTGGCGAAATAGCGCGACACCGCCGTGCAGAGATAGGCGATCTCCTCCGCGCTGGCGGCAGGCGGGCCGGCATCCCCATCGACCGCGACATCGGTCGTGCCGATCAGCGAGAAGCGGCCCTCGTAGGGAATGACGAACACGACGCGCCGGTCGTCGTTCTGAAGGATGAGGGCGTGGTCGCCGGCATGCAGCCGCGGCACCACGATGTGGCTGCCCTTGACGTGGCGCAACGGCGGCTTGCGGTTGGCGCCCATGACCCCGGCGGCCACCTCGTCCGCCCAGGGGCCGGCGGCGTTCACGAGCATGCGCGCGGCCACCCGCATCTCGGTACCGTCGCGGCGATCGCGCAGCAGCCCTTCCCAGAGCGGCCCGACGCTCCGGGCGGAGACGCATTCGGTCCGCGTGCGGACGATGGCGCCGCGATCGGCGGCGTCGCGGGCGTTGAGCACCACCAGCCGCGCGTCGTCGACCCAGCAGTCCGAATAGACGAAGCCCCGGCGCAGACCGGGCGCCAGGCCGGCACCGAAGGGCGGATGCCTCAGATCGACGCCGCGCGAGCCCGGCAGCCGGCGCCGTCCGCCCAGGTGATCGTAGAGGAAGAGCCCGGCGCGGATCATCCAGGCCGGCCGCAGCGACGGCGCGTGCGGCAGCACGAAGGCGAGCGGCCAGATGATGTGCGGCGCCATGGCGAGCAGCACCTCGCGCTCCGCCAAGGCCTCGCGCACCAGCCGGAACTCGTATTGCTCCAGATAGCGCAAACCGCCGTGGATGAGCTTGCTGGAGGCCGACGAGGTCGCGCATGCGAGGTCGTCGCGCTCGACCAGCAGGACCTTCAGCCCGCGGCCGGCCGCGTCGCGGGCGATCCCGGCACCGTTGATGCCGCCGCCGATGACGAGAAGATCGTGAATATCGCTCGCGGCCATCGCCGCCTGCCTCTTTCGATTCCGAAAGTCCGCACGATCGGCGCAAACCGACCGAATCTCAAGCGCCGACGCGCTCGAAGCTGGCGATCTTCGAGAGGAAGCGCAGCTCCGATCCGCTCGACGTCAGTCCAGCGATTGCGAAAAGAGCGTCCAGATCGGTTTCCAGCCAGGTCGAGAAATAGGGCTCGTGGAAGGCGGCGGGAAAGCGCTCCAGCAGCCCGTCATAGTCGGGCCGGTCGCCCGTCTGCAGCGAATCGACGAGGATGAGGCGGCCGCCCGGCCGCAGCACCCGGCCGATCTCGGCCGCGACCCGGCGCCGGATGCCGGGCGGCAGCTCGTGCAGCAGGTAGACGCAGGTGACGACGTCGACGCTGCGGTCGGGAAGCGGCAGGCGCTCGGCAGCCGCCTGGGCGAGCAGCACGGCGCGGCGGTCGGCCAGCGTCCGGCGCGCGGCGGCGAGGTAGGGCGCGCTCAGGTCGACGCCCGTCACGGAAAGACGCGGCCAGTTGTCCTTGACCTGGGCGAGGAAGCGCCCCGTGCCGCAGCCGAGATCGAGCAGCCGCGCGCCCGGCCCGGCCCGCCGCAGCGCCTCGCCGATCGGGATCAGCGCACCGCGGCGCATGGCGTCGGCACCGCCGCCGAACAGCACTTCGACCTGGAAGTCGTAGAGCGCGGCCGAGCGTTCGCTGAGCCAGCCATCGGTCTGGTAGTGGAAGTTCTGGCGATAGTAGCGCGGCAGCCGGGCGAAAGCCGCGTCGCCTGCCACCTCCTGATGTTCCTTGTCGCGCCGGCGGCGGGCGACCGCCGGCAGGTCGGCGAGGTAGGCGCGGCTCGCCGCCAGCGCGCGGCGGGGGTCGCCCCACAGATCGGCCGGCATGGCGTACCGGCCGGCCGCGATCGCCGCCCAGTCCGCATCGAACAGCGCCTTCAGGTCCGCCTGGAGCCGCTCCCGGGACGGCAGCGGGCGGGACGGCAGCGGCAGGCGCGCCCGGCGCTCGGAGGCGGCGGACACGAGGTAGTGACCGCGGAACCAGGTCCGGCGCAGCCCCTGCGAGGCGGCATAGGCGAGGCGGTCGAAGGCGGTCGGCATCGCGGGTCTCCGCTTGTTCGTCACCTGGATGTGTCGCTGACGACGCGCCCGTCAACCAGGTGGACACGGCGGCCCGCGCGCTCGGCCAGGTTCACGTCGTGGGTGACCGCGACCACGGTGCGCCGCTCGTCGACCGCGAGGCGCGCGAAAATATCGAAGACGATACCGGCATTCGTCGTGTCGAGGTTGCCAGTCGGCTCGTCCGCCAGCAGGAACGCCGGGTCGTTGGCGAGCGCGCGGGCGATGGCGGCCCGCTGCCGCTCGCCGCCCGAGAGCTGGTCGGGCCGCTTGTCCGCCGCCTGTTCCAGGCGCAGCGCGGCGACGATCTCGGCCGCCCGGGACCGCATCTCCCGGCCCGAGCGGCCACCCAGCCGGCGCATCGGGATCAGCACGTTCTCCCGCACGGAGAACTCCGGCAGCAGGAAATGGAACTGGAACACGAAGCCGATGCGCGACAGCCGAAGCCGGGCGAGCGCGTCCTCGTCCAGCGTGCCGGTATCGACGCCGTCCACCGCGACGGTGCCTTCCGTCGGCGCGTCCAGGAGGCCCAGCAGGTAGAGCAGCGACGACTTGCCCGAGCCGGAGGGGCCGGTGATCGTCACGAACTCGCCGGGCGCGATGCGCAGGTCGACCGCACGCACCAGCGTGACCGGCACGGCGCCGGGCAGGACGCGGGTGACGCCCGTTGCGACGATGCCGCGGCCGGCATCTCGTATGGGGATCGCGGATTCCACGGGCGACAGGCCGCGCCAGTATAGCCCGGCCGGCCGGCTGGACACCCCGCCGTGCCGGCGGATATGACGGACGGCCCCCGCAACGACCATACGGCAGCCCCGGCATGTCCCCGCCCTTCCGCACCCTCGACGATCTCGACGCCACCGGCCGCACGGTGCTGCTGCGCGCCGACCTCAACGTGCCGATGGCCGATGGAAAGGTGACCGACGCGACGCGCATCGAGCGGGCGGCACCGACCATCGTCGAGCTCGCCGGCAAGGGTGCGAAGGTGGTCGTGCTGTCGCATTTCGGGCGGCCCAAGGGCCGTGACGAGGCGCTGTCGCTGAGGCCCCTGGTCGGCCCCCTGTCGGATGCGCTGGGGGGACGCCCGGTCGCTTTCGCCGAGGATTGCATCGGCCCCGCCGCGGAGGCGGTGATTGCCGCGCTGCCGGCGGGCGGCGTCGCATTGCTCGAGAATCTGCGCTTCCACAAGGGCGAGGAGAAGAACGATCCGGACTTCGCCCGGGCGCTGGCCGCCCTCGGGCAGGTCTATGTCAACGACGCCTTCTCGGCCGCCCACCGCGCCCATGCCTCGACCGAGGGGCTGGCCCATCTGCTGCCGGCGGCCGCCGGCCGGCTGATGCAGGCCGAGTGCGAGGCGCTGGCGGGTGCCTTGGAGACCCCGGCCCGGCCGGTCGTCGCCATCGTCGGCGGCGCCAAGGTCTCGACCAAGCTCGACCTGCTGCGCAACCTCGTCGCGCGCGTCGACCGGCTGGTGATCGGCGGCGCCATGGCCAACACGTTGCTGTTCGCCCGCGGCGTGGCGGTCGGCACCTCGCTCTGCGAGCGCGAGATGGTCGACACCTGCCGCGAGATCGAGGCGGCCGCCGCGCAGGCCGGCTGCACGCTGGTGCTGCCGGTCGATGCCGTCGTCGCGCCGAAGCTGGCGCCCGGCGTCGATACCGCGACAGTCGCGATCGACGCCGTGCCGGCCGACCGCATGATCCTCGACGCCGGCCCGGCGACCGTGGCGGAGATCGGCCGGCATCTGGCCGCCGCACGCACGCTGGTCTGGAACGGCCCGCTCGGCGCCTTCGAGACGCCGCCCTTCGATGCCGCCACGGTGGCCGTGGCCCGCGAGGCGGCGCGGCTCACGCGGTCCGGCAGCCTCCTCAGCGTCGCCGGCGGCGGCGACACGGTGGCGGCGATGGCCGC
>JBFWXJ010000448.1:0-4955 GCA_050187535.1 Alphaproteobacteria bacterium
CCTCACGGGCTCCTCCGTCGTCGACAGCCGGCGCCGCGCCGATGCGATGGCCGCGCGCGGCGTGCGCATCCTCGACCTCGGTGCGGGCGAGCCCGACTTCGAGGCGCCGGCGCCCGTCGTCGAGGCCGCCGTGCGCGCCATCCGCGACGGGGCGGGCCAGTATGTCGACCCGCGCGGCCTGCCCGACCTGCGCGAGCGCATAGCGGCGTTCGAGTCGATGCGCCACGGCCACGCCGTGACGCCGGACCACGTGATCGTCACCGCGGGCTCGTTCTGCGCGCTGACGATCGCCACCCGCGCCATCCTCGATCCCGGCGACGAGGTGCTGATCCCCGAGCCCTTCTGGGGTCCCTATCGCAACATCGTGCAGATGGCGGGCGGCGTCGCCGTGCCGGTTCCGGGTGTATCGCAGGACGGCCGCTTCTCGTTCCGGCCGGAGGCGCTGGCGGAGCGGGTGACGCCGCGCACGCGGGCGATCGTCATCAACACGCCGAGCAACCCGACCGGCCTCGTGTTGCGCCCGGCGGAACTGAAGGCGGTGGCCGAGCTGGCGACCGCACACGACCTGTGGATCGTCGCCGACGAGGTCTACAGCGAGCTCGTCTTCGACGACGCGGTGCACCGCTCGATCGCGACCCTGGGGCCGGAGATCGCCGACCGCACGATCATCGTCAGCAGCCTGTCGAAGACCTTCGCGATGACCGGCTGGCGGCTCGGCTACTGCATCGCCCGGCCCGAGGCGGCCGCCGTGCTGGCGCGCCTCAACCACTACACCGTGCGCTGCGCCACCAGCTTCGTGCAGCACGCCGCGGTCGCCGCCTTCGAGGAAGGCTGGCAGGCGGTCGAGGAGATGCGCCAGTCCTACCGCCGCCGCGGCCGCATGGTGGCCGAGCGCCTGGCGCGCCTGCCGGGTGTCCGCTTCGTGCCGCCGGAGGGCACCTTCTACGCATTCCCCGAGCTGCCGGAGGAATGGGGGGACGGCACCGTCTTCGCGGCGCGCCTGCTCGACGAGGCGGGCGTGCTGGCGAGCCCGGGTGCGGCCTACGGCGCGTCGGCGCGGCGCCACATCCGCTTCTCCTTCGCCGCGGCACCCGCGGTCATCACCGAGGCGTTCGACCGCATCGACCAACTCGTGAGCACCAGAGCAAAGGGAGGAAGAGGGGCATGACCATCCATCGACGCATGCTGGGGGGCGTCGCTGCCGCCGCGGCGCTGGCGCTGGCGATCCCGGGCGCCTTCGCGCAGGGGACGTTCCCGACGAAGCCGATCCAGCTCATCATCCCGTTCACGCCGGGCGGAGCGACGGACCTCACCAGCCGCGCGCTCGCCAAGGCGGCCGAGAAGCCGCTGGGGCAGCCGATCGCGGTGGTGAACAAGCCGGCCGGCGGCGGTGCCGCGGCGATGCAGGAGGTCGCCCGCTCGCAGCCCGACGGCTACACGATCATCAACTTCACCGCCATCCAGGCCGCCATCGCGCCGCACATGCGCGAGGTGCCCTATGACGCGGCGAAGGATTTCACGCCGATCATGCTCTACGGCGCCTTCAACACCTTCGTCGCGGTGCGCGCGGACTCGCCGTACAAGACACTGCGCGAGCTCCTCGATTTCGCGAAGAAGAACCCGCGGGTGCTGACCTCCGGCATCTCGGTGATCGGCGCCAGCTCGCATCTGGGCATGGCGCGGCTGGCGAACGACGCCGGCGCCCAGGTGACCTTCGTGCCCTTCGGCGGCGGCGCGCCGGCGATCACCGCACTGCTCGGCCGCCATGTCGGCTCGGCCGTCACCTCGGGCGAGGTGCTGCCCCATGTCCAGTCGGGCGACGTCCGCTTGCTGGCGACCCTGATGGGCCGGCGCGTCCCCGACCTGCCGGACGTGCCGACCGTGCGCGAGCTGGGATTCGACTGGGACATCAACTCGTGGCTCGGCATCGCCGGCCCGGCCGGCATGCCGGAGCCGGTCCTGCGCAAGCTGGAGCAGGCTTTCCTGGCGGCGATGGACGACGAAGCGTTCAAGAAGTCCATGTCCGACCTCGCCGTCGCCACGGTGCGGGCGGACGCGGCCGGCGCCCGCAAGCAGTTGGAAGCCGACGTGAAGACCTTCGGCGACATCCTGAAGTCGCTGAAGATGGGCCGCTACGCGCAGAACTGACGGTGTCCGAGGCCGCTCACTCCATTGCCCCTCTCCGCCCATCGGGGGGAGAGGGAGGGGACCCATCGCGAGAGCGATGGGGAGGGTGAGGTGTGCATCCGCCGGCGAATCCCCACCTCACCCCGACCCTCTCCGCCCCCGCGGGGCGGAGAGGGAGTTGCGCCGTGACCGGCGACCACTGGGACGTCGTCGTCGTCGGCTCCGGCGGCGCCGGGCTCCGGGCGGCGATCGCGGCGGCCGATGCGGGCGCCCGCGTGCTGGTGGTGACCAAGGGTACGCTGCAGCATTCCGGCGCCACGGCGTCGGCCAACTTCTCCTACTGCGCCGGCTTCGGCTATTTCGGCGCCGACGACACGGCCGAGACCTACGCCGCCGACATCGTCGCGAGCGGCCTCGGCTTCGCCGATCCGGCTCTGGCCGCGCGGCTGGCGGCGGATGCCGGGCCGGAGGCGGACCTGCTCGAAGGATTCGGCGTCGGCTGGCGGCGCGGCGCGGACGGGCGGCACCTGCTCGCCACCTTCGGCGGCCACCGCTTCCCGCGCGCCATCCATGTCGGCCTGCGCACCGGCAAGGTGGTGATGGCCTCGCTCGCCCGCGCGGTCGCCGTGCGCCGCATCGACACCTGGGAGCACGCGTTTGCCGTCGAGCTGCTGACGGACGAGCGGGGTGTCGGCGGCGTCCTCGTCCACGATGTCGCCACGGGCGAGGCGGCGCCGGTTGCGGCCGGCGCGGTCGTGCTCGCGACCGGCGGCTCGGTCGCCATGTTCGACCTGCACACCAACCCGGACGAGCTGACCGGCGACGGCATGGCACTGGCATACGAAGCCGGTGCCGAGCTGATCGACATGGAGTTCATCCAGCACTACCCCACCGTCTTCGTGGCGCCGGCCGCCGCGCGCGGGCTGCACTATCCGACCGGCCGCCTGCTCGGCTTCGGCGGCCGCCTGCTCAATGCCCGCGGCGAGGAGTTCTACCACCGCTGGGAATCGGGGCCGATCGAGCGTGCGACCCGCGATCAGGTGGCGCGCGCCATCGCGCTGGAGCTGCGCGACGGCGGCGGCACGCAAGCGGGCGGCGTCCTCGTCGATGCCCGCGCGATCCCGCCCGAACGGTCGCGCGACCTGCATTTCGAGGCCTATTTCCACGACATCGGCGTCTTCGTCGACCGCGATCTCCAGGAGGTGACGGCCGCCGCCCACTACACGCTGGGCGGCATCCGCATCGATGCCGACGGGCGCACGACGCTGCCCGGGCTGTTCGCGGCGGGTGAGGCCGCGGGCGGCGTGCATGGCGCCAACCGGCTGACCGGCAGTGCCTTGCCGGAGGTGATCGTCTTCGGTGCCGCCGCGGGCCGTGCCGCCGCCCGCGACGCCGCCGGCCGCAGCCGTCGCAAGGCGCCGCCGAGCGCCAAGGGGGCCTGGATTTCCGGCCTCCGGGCCGATGGCGGCGGCGCAGAGACCGTCACCGGCGAGACGGCGCTGCTGCGCCGGACGCTCTCCGACGGCGCCGGCACGCTGAAGACGGCGGATGGCCTCACGGCGGCGCTGGCCACCATCGACGCGATCGAGCGGCGCCTGCCGGGCCTGCGGGTGCGTGCCGCGGCCCGGCGCTGGAACTGGGAGACGGCGCAGTGCCTGGAGCTGCGCGCCATGCTCGTCGCCGGGCGCCTGCATTGCCTGGCGGCGCTGGAGCGGCAGGAGAGCCGCGGCGCGCACCAGCGCCTCGACTATCCGGAGCGCGACGATGGGCGGTGGTCGCGGCGCATCGTGCTGCGTCGTGCGGCCGATGGCCCGGCGGTGGAACTGGCCGCATGATCCGCGTGACCGCGACCCTGGACCGCCGTGACCCCGACGACGGCCGTACCTATCCGCAAGCCTTCACGGTGGAGATGCCCACGGGCGACCACGTGCTGAACCTGCTGGCGACGATCCGCCGCGAGCACGACGCGACGCTCTCGTACCCGGCGCACTTCTGCAAGCTCGGCACCTGCGGTGCCTGTGCCCTCACCGTCGACGGCGTGCCGGCGCTGGGCTGCCGCACGATCGTCGACGCGAACGCCATCCGCATCGGGCCGGCCAGGGGGAGGGCGGTCGCCGCCGACCTCCTGACGCTCGCCGGCCGCATCCCACCGCCATCGCGCGAAGGAGACGAGGAATGAGACTTTCGACATCGTTGATCGCGGCCCTCGTCGGCGCCGCGCTCGCATTCGTGCAGCCCGCCGCGGCCTTCCCGGACAAGCCGATCCGCGTCATCGTCCCCTGGGGGGCGGGCGGCACCAGCGACTTGTCCATGCGCAAGATCGGCGAGATCGCCGCGCGCTCGCTGGGCCAGCCGATCGTCGTCGAGAACAAGCCGGGCGCGTCCGGTGTCGTCGGCATGGCGGAGATGGCGAAGGCGGCACCCGACGGCCACACGCTCGCGCTGGCGACCGGCGCCACCGTGTTCATCGCACCCAACCTGCGCGCGGTGCCCTTCGACCCGCTCAAGGACTTGACGCCGATCATCAACTACTCGGGCTCCTACCACGCGATCGTCGTGCCCGCGGATTCGCCGTGGAAGAAGCTCGACGATCTCCTGGCCGACGCCAAGGCCAAGCCCGGCGTGCTGACCTTCGCCACCGCCGGCACCTTCGACGGCGCGCATTTCGCGATGCTCGTCATCAGCCGCCTGCGCGAGCTCAAGTTCGTCCATGTGCCGTTCCAGGGCGGCGCCACGGCGATGACGGCGCTGCTCGGCCGTCACGTCTCCTTCGGCGGCATGTCGGGTTTCACCGAGCAGGTGCGCGCGGGCCAGCTGCGCCTGCTGGC
>JBFWXJ010000449.1:0-4910 GCA_050187535.1 Alphaproteobacteria bacterium
AACATGTCGCCGACCGCCGCCTTGGTCACGTAGGTGCGGGTCGCCGGTGCCTTGCTCGTCCTCTCCTGTGCCACCTGTGCTGCAGTCGGCGCCGCGGCCGCTACGGCCGCCGCGGCAACGACGGCGGCTGCCGCGAGCACGTTCCTGGTGATCGTCTTCATCCTGCGTCTCCCCAAGGGAAAAAGTTACCTGGTGCCAACCGGACGCCGGTGCGGTCGTTCCTGCGGTGAGACAGGAACGAATGCGCGGCCGCCGCCTTCCCCCGGCATGACGCACAAAGACTTCCGCGATGCGGGCCCGTCCGACGGCGCGGCCGTCGATCGCGAGCGCCGCGACATCGACACCGGCGCGACGGCCGACAAGGTGAAGGCACTCGACCCGGCGGCTGCACCGCTCGGCACCGACGAGGAGGCCGCGGGCCATGCCGCTGTTCCGGCCCGCGATGCCGTGCGTACCGCGGCCGAGCCCGGCGGCATCCGTGCCGGACCGCAGCCGTCCGGCAACGAGTGGTGGATCGCCATTCCCGTCGTCGCCGTGGCCGCGATCGCCGCGGCTGTGCTTCTGCTCGCGGTGTGAGTCGTACCGCGAGCGTCGAATGCGTCCACCGCCGCGCCGGTTGGCCAGAGCAGCACCGCTACCTTCCCGGACGAGGAGCACCACGCGGCCCGCGCGAAGGTGGCTGCCGCAAAGTCGGTGCCGGTCCACATTCGGAAATCCGACGGGCTGACGGGTTGAAACCTGCGGACGCGGGGGAAGGCGTCCGACCGGCTGGCACTCAGGCGGAACCGTCCGTCGGCGATTGCCGCGACCGGCGCCGAGGGGGCCGCGACGGCGCCCGTCGTCGCGCCGCAGCCAGCAGCGTCCGCGCCGCCGCGCCGGCCGCATCGGCGTAGCCGGGGTCGCGGTGGATGAGCGCCTCGGTGACGGCGCCGTCGAGAAGGATCATGGTCTGGCGGGCGAGTGCTGCGGGATCGGCCACGCCATCGGCGGCGAAGACGCTCTCGAACCACGCCTCGAAGCGCTTCTTGTGGCCAGCCGCGACGGCGAGCGCGGGATGGCCGGGCTGGCCGGCGAGCTCGGCGACCGCGCGCACGAAGCCGCAGCCCTTCCATCGTTCGCCGCGAACGACGGTGGCGAGATGGCCGAAGACGCGGGCGACCTGGGCGTCGGCGGAGAGGCCCGGCTCTCCCACAAGGCCCTGGTAGCGGCCGAGGGTCGGGCCGTCGCGGGCCTCGACATAGGCGGCGATCAGCGCGTCCTTGCCCGGAAAATGCTGGTAGAGGGTGCGCTTGGTGACGCCGGCCGCCTCGGCGATCGCATCGACGCCGACGGCGCGGATGCCCTCGCCGTAGAAGAGCGTCTCGGCGGCGGCGATGATGCGGGCACGGGTGGCGGCGGCGTCGCGCGGCATGGCGCAAAGTATACCGACTAGTGTGTGTACTTCAATGGCAGGGCGCGGCATGCTGCGGCCCATGTCCTCCGTCACCCTCTCCACGCCATCGACCGCGCGCCCGGCTGCACTCGGCCGGTCGGCGGTCGCCCTCCTGCTCGTGTCGGCCGCCGCGATCCTGTCGATCAGCATGGGCGTGCGGCAGAGCCTCGGCCTGTTCCTGACGCCGATGAATGCCGATCTCGGCGTTTCCGCGTCGGCCTTCGGCTTCGCGCTGGCGCTGCAGAACATCGTCTGGGGCATCAGCCAGCCCTTCGTCGGCATGGTCGGCGACCGCTGGGGGCCGCGGCCCGTGCTGGTCGCCAGCGGTCTCGTCTATGCCCTCGGCCTCTCGGCCATGGCGATGGGCGGGCCGTTCCTCGGCCTCATCGGCGGCGGCGGCGTCCTGGCGGGGCTGGGCATCGCCGGCACCAGCTTCGGCGTGCTGCTGGGAACCGTCTCGCGCGCCGTCCGGCCCGAGCGGCGCAGCCAGACCGTCGGCATCGTCGCCGGTGCCGGCTCGCTGGCGACCCTGGCGCTGGCGCCGCTCGGCCAGATGCTGATCGACGGCTGGGGCTGGCGCACGGCGCTCCTGGTCTTCGCGGCGGTGGCCGCCACGACCATGCTGCTGGCGGCCGGCGTCGGCCGCGTGCCGGACGCAGCCGACGCCCGCACGACGGTGCGCGAGCCGGTCGGCCGGGCGGTGCGCCGGGCGATCGGTCATCGCGGCTTCCTCGCCATGACGGCCGCCTTCTTCGCCTGCGGCTTCCAGCTGATGTTCATCACCACCCATCTGCCGACCTACCTCGCGATCTGCGGCGTGCCGCCGGCCGCCGGCGCCACGGCGCTGGGCCTGATCGGCCTCGGCAACGCGGTCGGATCCGTGGTGATCGGCATGGCGGGCGCGCGCTTCAGCCAGAAGCGGCTGCTGGCGCTGATCTACCTGATGCGCACGGTGGCGATCGCCGTCTACCTCGCCACTCCCGTCTCCGTCGCCTCGACTCTGGTGTTCGCCGCCACCATGGGCTTCCTGTGGCTGAGCGTGGCGCCGCTGGTGAGCGGGCTGGTCGGCCGTCTGTTCGGCTTCGGTGCCTTCAACACGCTCTATGGCGTCGTCTTCCTCAGCCATCAGATCGGATCCTTCGCGGGCGCGTGGATGGGCGGAATCGTATTCGACGCCACCGGGTCGTACGCGATCGCATGGGCGGCCCTGCTCGCCGTCGGCATCGCCGCCTTCGCCATCCAGTGGACGATGGACGATCGCCCGCCCGCCTGACCGGCGATAGGGAACCGGGCGCGCGGAAGAGGCGTTATGGGGCCAAGGACGGTCGATCGTTCCGGTCGGCCGCTCTCCTGAACGTTCCCGACTAGAGGTGCTGAGATGCGCTCTCCGCTGTTCGCCGCGACGGCCGTCGTGGCGCTGCTCGCCGGCGCCGCCCCGACGCTGGCGCTGGATCCCTCCTACGACCCGGTGTTGTCGACGGTGAACAACGCCCGCCAGGACACCACCTCCAATCCCAACCTGCCGCTGCAGAGCCGCCCCGGCGGCGTCTCGTCGGGCGAGCGGGGCAACGATCCGGGCGAGGGCATGCCGCCGCACAGCGTCGGCCTGGCGCCGACCGCGCGCGGCTATCCGACGGGCTATCCCTATCCGACGACCTACTACGCGCCGGGCCCCGTCTATTACTCCACGACCTATCCGGCGGCGACGACCACCTACGTGACGCCGGCGGCGCCGACGGTCGTGGCACCCGCGGTGGTGCCCGGCACCACGACCTACGTCACGACGACCGCGCCCTATTACGGGCCGACGGTGGTGGGCAGCCCGCCGGTCACGTTCGCCACCATGAACTCGACGGTCGGCAACGAGGTGGTCGACGTGACGGGCATGCGGCTCGGCACCATCACCGGCATCGAGAGTGCCAGCGACGGCCGCAGCTACGCCGTCGTCTCGCTCGACCCGATCCACGGCGCCCGTACCGTCGGCATGCCGATCGAGCGGCTGCAGCATTCCTCGGTCGGCCGCGTGATGGTCACCGCGACCGCCGACCAGGTCTACGCTTCGCCGACCTGGCGCTGATCGCGCCCGGTGGTCGAACGGAAAGGGCCGGCCCCGCGGGGCCGGCCCTTTTTTTGTCGCGTGAACGTCTGCGGGGTCAGTAGAGACGATAGGCCGGGATGCCGTCGATCGCCGCGCGGGTGCCGTTCACCATCAGCCGGCCGGAACCGTCGTGCATCATGTAGTGCAGGGGCACGGCCGTCGCCCCGCCGCCATCGACGGCAATCACCGCCATGGTCGTATTCGGATAGAGGTCGACATCGGCGATCCGGCCGAGCATGCGGCCTTCGCTGTCGAATACCGGCTGGCCGACGAGCCGCCCGACGCGGACCACGGTGGAGCCCGTCGATGGGAAATGCGGCATGCTCGTCTGCGGCGCATAGCGCGTGCCGGGCGCGTCGTAGGCACCCCCGGTCGAGGCCGTCGGCGGCATCGCGGTGCCGGGATCGCGATTGCGCTCGCCTGCCGCCTCCGGGGCGCCGGGGCGGCTCTGCGCCGGCATCTGGCTTCCGGTGGGATTGAGGCCCGGGGCATTCAGCATCGGGCTGGTGGTGCGGTTCGGCGTCGCCGGCTGCGGCCCGCCATACTGCGCGGAGGCGGCGCCGGCGGTGAGCAGCACGGCGGCGGCGGCCATGAGGACGGTCTTCATGAGGGCTCCTTCGCTTGACGCGGGGACGAACGCGATCGCTCGAGGCGCAATTGCTCGAGGCAGGCGCGTTCCTTGGGGAACCGATCGGGCGCCGGATCGTTCCCGCCGACCCCGGCGAAGGTTCCGCCGGCGCGTCATCCATTCGGATGATGACAGAGCGCGCGCGCTCAGCTACGCCGATGCCGACAGACCGTGCGGGCGATATTCTGCGCCGCTCCACAACCCTCGCACCGTATCGGTGCAGGGATCAGGGGCGATGCGGCCCCGACCTGGGTGTGCGGAGGGAGGCCGGCAAGCCATGCTTCGCAGAGCCGCCTACGATGAGCTCGTCGCCACCGTCTACGACGCCGGCCTGCAGCCGGACCTTTGGCCGCGCTGCTTCGCCGACATCCGCGCGGTCGTCGGCGCGGAGACCTCGCTGGCCTCGATCCAGCACCGCGGCCTCGGCGCGGTACGCATGCTCGCCTGCAACCTCTCGCCGACCTTCACGCAGCTCTACAACGAGGTCTGGTGGCCGCACGACCCGTGGATGCAGGGGGCGGCGCGCAATCTCGGCCGCGTCGTCGACGCTGCCCAATGCCTCAGCGACGAGGCATTCATCAACACGAAGATCTACAACGAACTGGTAAAGCCACATGGCGACCTGCGGCACATGCTGGGCGTCGTCCTGCAAACGGACGACCACATCTTCGTGACCGGCGTTCATCGCCCGTCGATCGCCAGCAACTTCGCCGACGCCGACCGGCGGCGCTATCGCTTCGTGCTCGGCCACA
>JBFWXJ010000450.1:0-4909 GCA_050187535.1 Alphaproteobacteria bacterium
TCTACTTCCTGGTGGCGAGCGGCTTCACGCTGGTCTTCGGCCTGCTGCGCAACGTCAACCTGGCGCATGGCTCGCTCTACCTGCTCGGCGCCTATGTCGGCTGGGTGGTCGGCGACGCGACCGATTCCTGGTTCCTGGCGGTCGCCGCCGGTTTCCTGTCGACCGCGGTCTGCGGCCTCGTGCTGCAGGTCGCCGTCTTCCGCTTCATGCAGGGGCAGGACCTGCGCCAGACCATGGCGACGATCGGCATATCCATCGTCATGGCCGACCTCATGCTCTGGATCTTCGGCGGCCAGATCTACCAGTTCGACCCGCCCGGCTGGATCATGGGCTCGACCTGGCTGCCGCTGGTCGGGCGCTTCCCGACCTACCGCCTGGTGCTGCTGGGCGCCTCGATCGCGATCGGCATCGGGCTGTGGCTGCTGCTGACGCGTACCCGCGTCGGCATGATGATCCGCGCCGGCGTCGACGACCGCGGCATGCTCTCGGCCGCCGGCGTCGATGTGCAGAAGGTCTTCGCGATCACGTTCGCGATCGGCGCCGGGCTGGCCGGCTTCGCCGGCGTGGTCGGGGGAACCGCGCTCTCGATCGCCCCCGGCGAGGACACCCGCTATCTGCTGGCCTCGCTCGTCGTCGTCATCCTCGGCGGCATGGGCAGCATCGTGGGTGCAGCGTACGGCGCGCTGCTGATCGGGCTGGCCGAGCAGATCGGGCTGGCCTACGCGCCGACCTACGGCGTCGTGCTGACCTTCGTCATCATGACGCTGGTGCTGGCCTTCCGGCCGCACGGCATCCTCGGGCGGCGGACATGAGCGCCTGGCGCAACGCGCTCGGCCCCCGCCGCGATTGGTCCGGCGGCGCGCCGCGTCCGAGCTGGACCGGCGGTGCCGCGCGTCGCATGGCGCCCCCGCCGCCGGCGACGCGCGCCAACGACCGGACGGCTCCGGCGATGGGGTGGCTCGCGAGCCTCGGCCGCAAGATCGGCCTGCGCCACCTCGTCGTGCTGGCGGCCGCGATCGCCTATCCCTGGTTCGCCCCGCCCTTCTTCACCTTCCAGATCGGCGGCCAGGCGCTGACGATCGGCCTGATCGCCCTCTCGCTCACCTTCCTCGCCGGCTATGGCGGGATGCTGTCGCTGGCGCAGATGACGGTCGCCGGCATCGCCGGCTATGCCGTCGCGATCCTCGGCACCAGCGCCGCGGCCAACATCAGCCTCGCCTGGCCGTGGTGGCTGGCGGTCGCCTTCGCCCTGGTTATCGCGGTCGCGGCCGCCACCTTCATCGGCTGGCTGTCGGTCAGGACCGAGGGCATCTACACGATCATGATCACGCTGGCGATCGGGGTCGCCTTCTTCTACCTCGCCCAGCAGAACTACGACGTCTTCAACGGCTTCCAGGGCTTCAACCAGGTCAACCCGCCGCATGTCTTCGGCATCGATTGGCGCACGCCGATGCCGTTCTACTACCTGGCCCTGTTCTGGGCGCTCGCCGGATATTTCCTCGTCGCCTATGTCCGCCGCACGCCCTTCGGCGTGGCGCTGCAGGGTGTGCGGGACAACCCGCGGCGGATGGCGGCACTCGGCTACCACGTGACCGCGCACCGCATCGCCGCCTACGCGCTGGCCGGATTCATCGCCGGCATCGGGGGCGTGCTGCTGGTCTGGTACAACGGCCTGATCACGCCGGGGTCGGTCGGCACCACCTCGCTCATCAACATCCTCATCGTCGCCGTGCTGGGCGGCATGCGGCACCCGATCGGCCCGTTCATCGGCGCGATCGTGTTCGTGCTGCTGCAGAACTTCGCCATCGACCTCGTCGACCGCGAGCGGTTCAACCTGCTCATCGGTCTCGTCTTCCTCGGCATCGTCCTGTTCTCGCCCGACGGCCTGCTCGGCTGGTGGGACGGGCTCCGGGCGCGGCTCGGGAATCTCGCCACCCGCCGATCGGGCGGGCGTCGGGCATGAAGCATCACCAAGGAGCGGCCGCAGAGCCGCCATCACCGGAGGAGGAACGCATGAAGGCCGGAACATTGCTTTCGACCGTCGCGATCAGCGCGATCGCGACCGTGCTCTCCTGGGGCGCCAACGCCCAGGACACCATCAAGGTCGGCCTGCTCGCCACGCTGGAAGGCCCGTTCGCGGCCGGCGGCCAGGACGGCATGCGCGGCGCCGAGCTCGCCGTGAAGGAACGTGGCGGCATGGTCGCCGGCAAGAAGATCGAGCTGATCAAGGCATCGTCGGACGCCAAGCCCGACGTGGCGGTCAATGCGACCCGCAAGCTCGTCGAGCAGGACAAGGTGCAGATCATGGTCGGCCCGCTCTCCGGGTCGGAAGGCATCGCGGTCAAGGACTACTCGAAGAGCCAGCCGGGCGTCACCTTCATCAACGGGTCGTCGGGCGCCCAGGCGACGACGCTGGTCAATCCGTCGCCCAACTTCTTCCGCTTCAATACCGAGGGCGCCCAGTGGATGGTCGGCCTCGGCAGCTACGCCTTCAAGGAGAAGGGCTACAAGAAGATGGCCCTGATCTCGGAGGACTACTCCTTCCCGTACTCGCAGGTGCAGGGCTTCATGGCGGAGTACTGCAAGGCGGGCGGCCGCGTGACGCACAAGGGCTGGGTCCCGCTCGGCACCAAGGACTATGCGTCGACCATCGCCAAGCTGCCGCAGGACGTCGATGCCGTCCTCGTCGTGCTGGGCGGTGCCGACGCCGTCAACTTCCTGACGCAGTACGAGCAGGCGGGCGGCGACAAGCCGATGGTCGGCGGCTCGATCACCGTCGACCAGACGGTGCTGAACTTCCGCGGCAAGCGGCGTGAATCGCTGCTGGGCACGGCGTCAGCCGGCCCGATCGCCGACAGCTACGACGGCCCGGAGTGGAAGAAGTTCGTGGCCGACTACAAGGCCAGCTACAAGGACGGCTTCCCCAGCCCGTCGCTGTTCGCCTACGTCTACTACATCAACATGAAGGCCGCCTTGGACGCGCTCGACGCGGTCAAGGGCGACCTCTCCGACGGCCAGGCGAAGTACCGCGCCCAGCTCGCCTCGATGACGCTGAAGACGCCGACCGGCGACGTGAAGCTGGACGAGAACCGCCAAGCGATCGGCACGACCTTCATCACCGAGGTCGCCAAGGGCGCGGACGGCACCTTCTACAACAAGGTCGTGAAAATCGTGCCGGGCGTCGACCAGCGCCTCGGCATGAGCAAGGAGGAGTTCGAGAAGATGGGCCTCGGCTCGCGCGACGTGCCGAACTGCCCGTAAGCGGACCTCGGGGGGACGGGCTGGCCCGTTCCCCCACTTCCGCCGCCGACCGGCCATGGCCGAACCTTCCCGCGTCCCGCTCGCCACCGGCGACGCGCTGGTGCTGACCGGCGTCACCCGCGCCTTCGGTGCCCTGCGCGCAATCGAGGACGTGACGATGTCGGTCGCCGCCGGCGAGCGCCGCGCGGTGCTGGGCGCCAATGGTGCGGGCAAGACGACGCTCTTCAACGTCGTCACCGGCGATTTCCCGGCGACCTCGGGCACGGTGCGCTTCTTCGGCGAGGACGTGACGGCGCTGCCGGCGCACGAGCGCATCCGCATGGGGCTGCGCCGCACCTACCAGTCCTCGCTGCTCTTCCGCGGCCTCTCGGTCGCCGACAATCTCTTCCTCGCCGTGCGCGGCGTGGCGCGCGGCCGCTTCGGCCTGCTGCGCCCACGCATGGGCCACGCGTCGTGCGCCGCCACCCGCGACCTGCTGGAGCGCGTGCGCCTGACGCATGTCGCCGACACCCCGGCATCCGACCTGTCGCACGGCCAGCAGCGCCAGCTCGAGATCGGCATGGCGCTGGCCGGCGCCCCCCGCCTCATCCTCTTCGACGAGCCCGCCGCCGGCCTGTCGCCGGCCGAACGGCGCGAGCTGGTGGCGCTGCTGACGGCACTACCCGAGCACATGGGCTTCGTGCTGATCGAGCACGACCTCGACATCGCGCTGCGCGTCGTCGAGCGCGTCACCGTCATGCATAACGGCCGCGTCCTGAAGCACGGGACGCCCGCCGAGATCGAGAGCGACGCCGAGGTGCAGGCGATCTACATGGGCGGGGGCAAGCGATGAGGCGGCAGGCGCGCGAACCGCTCTCCCTCTCCGCCCTTCAGGGGGGAGAGGGCCGGCGTGAGGTGGGCGCCGCGTCCGGGGCGCGCATGAGCCTTGGTTGGCACGCCGAGGTGCGGCGGCACCACCCACCTCACCCTCCCCACCGCTGCGCGGCGGGTCCCCTCCCTCTCCCCCCTGAAGGGTGGAGAGGGCCAAGGTTATCGCCATGAGGCGGCCCATGCGTGCCATGCCGGGCGAGCAGCGCGCCGGCCCGGTTCTCAGCATCGAGAACCTCGATGTGCGCTACGGCCGCGCCCATGCCCTGCAGGGCGTGTCGCTGACCCTGGAGAAAGGTGTGCTCGCCGTCGTCGGCCGCAACGGCATGGGCAAGACGACGCTGTGCAACGCCGTCACCGGCCTCGTCCCCGCAACCGGCAGCATCAAGCTGGCGGGCGAGGAGATCCTGGGCCTGGCGCCGCACGCCATCACCGACCGTGGTGTGGGCTACGTGCCGCAGGGCCGGCGCGTCTGGCCGTCGCTGACGGTCGACGAGCATCTGCGGCTGTCATCGCGCACGGCACGGCGCGGCGCCTGGACGGTCGAGCGCGTCTACGACCTGTTTCCGCGGCTGGCCGAGCGGCGCGGCAATGGCGGCGCGCAGCTTTCGGGCGGCGAGCAGCAGATGCTGGCGATCGGCCGTGCCCTGCTGTTCAACCCGCGCCTTCTCGTCATGGACGAGCCGACCGAGGGGCTGGCGCCGATCATCGTCGAGCAGGTCGCCGACACGCTGGCCTCGCTCTCCGGCGAGGCCGAGATCGCGATCCTGCTGATCGAGCA
>JBFWXJ010000451.1:0-4888 GCA_050187535.1 Alphaproteobacteria bacterium
CGCCGCTCGATCGACGCCGCGAGATAGGCGTGGGTATCCTCCATCGTGCGATGCGGGCGCCAGGTCAGGTGGCGCGAGACCTCGGGATCGGCGGTGTAGGCGTGGATCCGCGGCGCGTCCTCGGGATGTGGTGGCCTGAGGCGCAGGCGCTCCGTCGCGATGACGTCCGGCAGCTCCATCGTCAGTAGGAGCGCGGCAGCCCGAGCACATGCTCGGACAGATAGCCCAGGATGAGGTTGGTCGAGATCGGCGCCACCTGGTAGAGCCGCGCCTCGCGGAACTTGCGCTCGACGTCGTACTCCTCGGCGAAGCCGTAGCCGCCATGGGTCTGCACGCACATGTCGGCCGCCTGCCATGACGCGTCGGCCGCCAGCATCTTGGCCATGTTGGCCTCGGGGCCGCAGGGCCGCCCCGCCTCGAACAGGCGCTCGGCCTTCTGCACCATCAGCGCGGCCGCCTCGGTCGCGGCATAGGCCTTGGCGATCGGGAACTGGATGCCCTGGTTCTGGCCGATCGGCCGGCCGAAGACGATGCGCTCGCGGGCGTAGTCGCGCGCCTTGCCGATGAACCAGCGGGCGTCGCCGATGCACTCCGACGAGATGAGGATGCGCTCGGCGTTCATGCCGTCGAGGATGTAGCGGAAGCCCTTCCCCTCCTCGCCCAGCAGGTTCTCGGCCGGCACCTCCATGTCGTCGAAGAAGAGCTCGGTGGTGCAGTGGTTGAACATCGTGCGGATCGGCCGGATCGTCAGGCTCTTGCCGCGCACGTCGCGCATGTCGACGACCAGCACGGAGAGACCGTCGGTGCGCTTGGCGACTTGGTCGCGCGGCGTCGTGCGGGCCAGCAGCAGCAGCAGATCGGAATGCTCGGCGCGCGAGGTCCAGACCTTCTGGCCGTTGACCACATAGCGGTCGCCCTTGCGCACCGCCGTGGTGCGCAGGCTCAGCGTGTCGGTGCCGCTCGTCGGCTCGCTGACGCCGAAGGCCTGCAGGCGCAGCTCGCCCGAGGCGATCCCGGGCAGCCAGCGCGCCTTCTGCTCCGGGCTGCCGTGCTTCAGGATGGTGCCCATCGTGTACATCTGGGCGTGGCAGGCCGCACCGTTGCAGCCGCTGCGGTGGATCTCCTCCAGGATGGCGCCGGCGGCCGAGATGCCGAGGCCGGAGCCGCCGAACTCCTCGGGGATGAGCGCCGAGAGCATGCCGGCCTCGGTCAGTGCCTGCACGAAGCCCGTCGGGTAGCTGCGTTCGCGGTCGCGCTCGCGCCAGTATTCGCCGGGGAAGCGGGCGCAGAGCGCGCGCACCGTCGCGCGGATCTCCGGGTGGCTCTCGTCGACCGGGGTGGTGCCGTCCATCGCTCGTCCTCGCTTCCTCTCGCCGGCCGGCAATCTACGCCTGGCCGCGAACGCCGCAAGCGGCGCGCGGCGACGAGAACGGTTCTCGGCGACGGCGGGGCGTGCCAGGATGACCGCTCCGCATCGACACAAGAGAGTCCCCCCGTGGAGATTCGCAATCTCGGCACCTCCGGCCTGCTCGTCTCGACCGTCGGCCTCGGCTGCAACAACTTCGGCGGCCGCATCGACCTCGAGGCCTCGCGCAAGGTCGTCCACAAGGCGATCGACCTCGGCATCACGCTGTTCGACACCGCCGACATCTACGGCAACCGGGGTGGCTCGGAGACCTGCCTCGGCGCCATCCTCGGCGACCGCCGCAAGGACATCGTGCTCGCCAGCAAGTTCGGCATGGCGATGGACGACGTCGGCGTGAAGCGCGGCGGCGCCCGCCGCTACATCATGGCCGCCGTCGAGGACAGCCTGAAGCGCCTCAAGACCGACTGGCTCGACCTCTACCAGCTCCACGAAAAGGACGCGAAGACGCCGATCGAGGAGACGCTGCGGGCGCTGGACGACCTCGTGCGCCAGGGCAAGGTGCGCTACATCGGCTGCTCCAACCTGCCGGCATGGGAAGTGGCCGAGGCCGAGTGGACGTCGCGCAAGGGCAACCTCGAGCGCTTCGTGTCCTGCCAGGACGAGTACAGCCTGGTGGTGCGCGGCATCGAGCGCGACATCATCCCGATGGCCCAGCGCTACGGCCTCGGCATCCTCCCCTACTTCCCGCTGGCGAGCGGCCTGCTGACGGGCAAGTACAAGCGCAATGCCGAGATGCCGGCCGGCGCGCGCCTGACCACGACGCAGCGCCTCGCCGACCGCTACATTACGGACGCCAACTGGGCGATCGTCGAGAAGCTGGCGGACTTCTGCGCCAAGCGCGGCAAGACGATGCTGGAGCTCTCCTTCTCGTGGCTGGCCCGCCAGCCGCAGGTGTCGAGCGTCATCGCCGGCGCCACCAAGCCCGAGCAGCTCGAGCAGAACATCAAGGCCGCCGCCTGGGACCTGACGGCCGAGGACATGGCGGAGATCGACGCGATCACCAAGAAGTAAGAGCGCCCGAGGGGAGGAACCAATGAGCCCGAGCAAGACCGACGGCGGCCGGCCGCCGACCGCACTGCCGCCCCCTCCCCACGCGCCGGTCGCAGCGCGTTGGGAGCCGGAGCGGCGCTACCCCGACCCGCTGGTGCAGAGCCTGCATCCGAGCTTCGCCCGCTACCGGCTGGCGCTGGCGGGGGTCGAGCGCCTCTATACCGGCTGCCGCTGGGCCGAGGGGCCGGTGTGGTTCGGCGACGGCCGCTACCTCCTGTGGAGCGACGTACCCGGCAACCGCATCTACAAGTGGGAGGAGGAGACCGGTGCCGTCAGCCTCTTCCGCAGCCCGTCGGCGAACTCCAACGGCAACACCCGCGATCGCGAGGGACGCCTCGTCACCTGCGAGCACGACAACCGCCGCGTCGTGCGCACCGAGTACGACGGCACCGTCACCGTCATCGCCGACAACTGGGAGGGCAAGCGGCTCAACTCGCCCAACGACGTCGTCGTGAAGTCGGACGGGTCGATCTGGTTCACCGATCCGCCGTTCGGCCTGCTCGGAAACTACGAGGGGCACAAGGCCGAGCAGGAGGTGGAGGCCAACGTCTACCGCGTCGACGGCAAGACGGGGCGGATGACGATCGCGGCCGCGGGCATCCAGGGGCCGAACGGCCTCTGCTTCTCGCCCGACGAGTCCATCCTCTACGTCGTCGGCTCGCGCGAGGAGCCGCGCAACATCGTCGCCTTCGACGTGACCGCGAACGGCACGACGCTCGGGCGCCGGCGCGTCCACATCAATGCCGGCCCCGGCACGCCCGACGGCATGCGCTGCGACGTCGACGGCAATCTCTGGTGCGGCTGGGGCATGGGCGAGGCCGGGCTCGACGGCGTCGTCGTGTTCAATCCGGGCGGCGACCCGATCGGCCGCATCATGCTGCCCGAGCGCTGCGCCAACGTCTGCTTCGGCGGCCCGATGCGCAACCGCCTCTTCATGGCGGCCAGCAAGTCGCTCTATTCGCTCTACGTGAACACCCAAGGGGTGAAGGGCGGCTGACGCCGCCCTTGCCCTCAGCCCCAGAGTGCGGATGTCGGCGGCTGCAGGATGCTGCCGTCGTAGCGCAGCGGGTCGGCCCGGTCCTCCGCCAGCAGGAGTGGCGCGTCCAGGTCGACATACTCGGCCCCCTGGGCGACCAATACGGCCGGCGCCATCGCGAGCGACGTGCCGATCATGCAGCCGACCATGATGCCGTAGCCGGCCGCACGCGCCGCCTCGGCCAATGCCAGCGCCTCGGTCAGGCCGCCGGTCTTGTCGAGCTTGATGTTCACGAGGTCGTACTTGCCGACCAGACCGGGCAGCGAATGGCGGTCGTGGCAGGCCTCGTCGGCGCACACCGGGATCGGGCGGGGGAGCCGGGCCAGCGGCCCGTCGCGGTCCGCATGCAGCGGCTGCTCGATCATGGCGACCCCGAGGCCCGCCAGCCTGGCGGCGTATTCGGCGAAATGCGCCTCGCTCCAGCCCTCGTTGGCGTCGACGATGAGCCGGCTCGACGGTGCGTTGGAGCGCACGGCCTCGACGCGCGGCATGTCGCCGTCGCCCGTCAGCTTGATCTTGAGGAGCGGCCGGTGGGCATTGGCGGCCGCGGCCTTGCCCATGTTCTCCGGCGTGTCGAGGCTCAGCGTATAGGCCGTGGTGAGCGGCCCGGGCGCCTTCGCCAGCCCCGCGAGCTGCCATGCCGGCTTGCCCGCCCGCTTGGCCTCCAGGTCCCAGAAAGCGCAGTCGACCGAATTGCGTGCCGCTCCTGCCGGCAGCAGGGACTGGATCGCCTTGCGGTCGGCGCCATCGGCGACCGCCGGCCCGACCCCCTCGATCTGCGCGATGACGCTCTCCACGCTTTCCCCGTAGCGGGAGTACGGCACGCATTCGCCGCGCCCGACATGCGGGCCGTCGGCGATCTCCGCCATGACGACCTCCGCATGGGTCCGGCTGCCGCGGGAAATGGTGAAGACCTGCGCGAGCCGAAAGCGCTCGCGCCGGATCGAGAGGGTGGGCATGGCGGGCGGCGTTCCCGTCAGGCGAGCGTGTCGACGATGGCGCCCACGCCGGTGCGCACCGGGTCGACGCAGGGCATCCCGAACCTGTCCGCCGTCTCCTTGAGATAGCGGTCGGCCGCCGCGGCATCCAGGGCCGAAGTGTTGACCGCGATGCCGACCGTCCTGACTTTCGGATTGGTCAGCTTGCCCATCATCTCGTTGACGCGGATGCACTCGGCCAGATCCGGCAGCGGATAGGTCGGCAGGCCGCGCATGTGGTTGCGCGTCGGCTCGTGGCACATGACGAGCGCATCCGCCGCCGCGCCGTGCAGCAGGCCGAGGCTGACGCCGGCATAGGAGGCGTGGAAGAGCGAGCCCTGCCCCTCGACCATGTCCCAGTGATCGTCGGCGGCCGGCGGGCACAGCCACTCGACGGCG
>JBFWXJ010000452.1:0-4871 GCA_050187535.1 Alphaproteobacteria bacterium
GCCGCCGAGCAGCGCCGGCTTGACCAGCCACAACCCGAAGACTCCCGCGGCCCCGAGGCTGACGGCGATCCAGACGCCGCCCAGCAGCAGGACCAGCATGACGCCGAAATAGAGCGTCGCGAGCAGACCCCACGTCATCGCCGGATTCCCGCGACGTCGGCAATGCCCGCCACCAGATCGGCGGCCATCTGCAGCAGGAACACCGCCAGCCCCAACGGCACGAAGGCATGGAACGGCCAGAGGATGATGTTGGTCGAATCGACAGAGAATGATCCGGTCCGATAGCTGTCGAGCGCCATGTCGGTGGTGCGCCAGAGAAGGAGGGCGATGAAGGGTAGCCCGATCAGGCACCAGCCGATGCGCAGCCACGATTGCGCCCGGGTGCCCAGCAGATCGGTCAGCAGCGTCACCTGTATGTGGTCACCACGCAGCAGGGCATAGCCGAGCGCCGGGAAGGTGGTCATCACCAGCAGGTAGCCGGACAGCTCGTCCGCGATGACCATCGGCCGCGGCATCACCAGCCGGGACGCGACCTGCAGGGTGATGAGGACGATCATCGCCGCCAGCGCGGCGGCGCCGACGGCGGCGCCGCACCGGCTGAGCCACGCCGACGCGGCGCCGAGGCTCATGCGGCTACTGCAGCTTGAGGGCGGTCAGCGCGCGCTCCAGCGCGGCCGAACCCGAGTCGCCGACCTTTTCCTTGACGTAGCTGCGGTAGACCGGGATCAGGTTGCGGCGGGTCTCGACGTGGGTCGCCGGAGGCACCTGCACCAGCGACTTGATCTGCCCCTTCTCCTGCATGCGCTTGATCGCCGCATTGTCGGCCTCGTCGACGACGAGCTTCTGCCAGCGGTCGCTCCACCAGTCGCCGACCTCGTTCACCGTCTTCTGCAGGGCCGGCGTCAGCGCCTTCCACGAGTCCTGGTTGACCCCGACGAAGAAGTGCGCAAGGGGCCCGTCGATCTTGAGGAAGTGCGGGGCGACCTCGTACAGCTTCGACGTCTCGATCGCGATGGCGGCGGTCAGTACGCCGTCGACGATGCCGCGCTGGGTGGCCGGATACACCTCCGCCCAGACGACGAAGGATGGAGCGCCGCCCCACAGCTTCACGTACTCGGCCTCGAGGCCGCCCGCGGTGCGCACCTTGCGTCCCTTCAGATCGTCGAGGCCGCTGATCGGCGCGCGAAGGACGACGTTTCTCGGCGGATAGGCGCCCCACGAGACCGGCTCGACGCCCTGCTTGCGCAGCGCTGCGTGAATCTCCGGCCACATGACGCCCCGCAGCGTCTTGCGCTCCTCGTCGTTGAGCGCGAGGTAGGGAAGGTCCGCCAGGACCAGCGGTGGCGCGTCGCCGAAGGCCATGCTCGCGGTGATCTCGGACATCTCCACCAGGCCGCGGCCGGTGACCTTGAGATGCTCCGGCCCCTTGTAGGGAAGCTCGCCGGCGGCGTGGAAGGACACGTCCACCTGCCCGCCCGTCCGCTTGGTGATCTCGGCGGCGAGTTCCTTGAAGCGGTCGATGAACGAATCCTGGCCGGCCGGGATGATCGAGACGAACTTCCATTGATGCTTCGTCTGCGCGACCGCGGCATCGGGACCGGAAGCGAAAGCCGCGAAGAAAGCGAGCAGCAGGGCGAATCGACCCAACGGCCTCATGACGTACCCCCTCCCGAGATCGGCGTGCACCTTTGCGAGCACAACCAGCGACGACGCTAGCACCCTGCAGCGAGGCGAGACAACGGGCGCCGGACGGCGGTAGCCTCGGGCATCATGCGCCGTCTGAGACGCAGCAAGCTGTTCGTCCCCGGTAGCCGCCCGGAGCTGTTCGCGAAGGCCTTCGCGTCCGCCGCCGACGGCATCTCCTTCGATCTCGAGGATGCGGTCGCGGCCGATCGCAAGGACATGGCCCGTGCCGCCGTCGCCGCGGCCCTGACGGCACATGCCGGCTCGCCGAAGGAGCGCATCGTCCGTGTGAACCCGCTGCGCTCGGGGATGCTCTTCGAGGACGTCATGGCGGTCGCATGCCCCGGGCTCGACACCGTGAACGTGCCCAAGGTCGAGAGCCCGCGGGACCTTCACGTCGCGGACGAATTGCTGCGCCATCTCGAAGGCAAGCTCGGGATCCCCCGCCCGATCGCACTGATGCCGACGATCGAGACGCCCGCGGGGCTGCGCAACGCGCTCGCCATCGCGACCGCGTCGCCGCGGGTCACGGCATTGCAGCTCGGCACCGGCGATCTCGCGGCGGCGACCGGCCTCGTTCCCGACACCGATCGTCTGACGGGCATCCGCATGATGCTGATGCTTGCCGCCGCGGAGGCCGGCGTGGACGTCCTCGACAGCGCCTTCACGAACATCGCCGACACGGCGGCGTTCGAGCGCGACGCACGTTCGTCTAAGGCGCTCGGCTATCACGGCAAGAGCTGCATCCATCCGAGCCAGATCGCCCTCGCCAACAAGGTCTTCGCGCCCGACGCGGCGGAGATCGAACGCGCCCGCGCGCTGGTCGCGGCATACGATGCGGCGGTCGCGCGCGGCGTCGGGGCGATCGCCCATGCGGGCGGGCTCGTCGACTATCCGATCGCCGAGGCCGCGCGGCGTCTGGTCGAGGCGACGGAGGGAACATGAGCGACGCAGGCTGGGAGCGCTATCTCGGGCCCGAGGATCGCGCCGTCATCGCGCGCGCCCGGTTCGGGCGACGCATGGGCATAGGCGAGCGCCCGGCCGTGGTCGTCATCGACTGCCAGCGCTACATGGTCGGTGAGCGCGGCCGCAACGACGACCGCTATCCCAGCTCATGCGGCGCCATCGGCTGGGCGGCGGTCGACCGAACGGTATCGCTGGTACAGGCGGCGCGCGCGGCCGGAGTGCCGGTCGTCATGACGCGCTTCGTGCTCGATCCGACCGGCGCCGATATCGGCGTGTACGGCCGCAAACGGGACCTGCTGCAGCGCGACGACTGGTGTCTCGACGGCACGCCCGGCGCCGAGCTGCTGCCGGAGCTGGGTCCCGAGCCGGGCGACATCGTGTTCGTCAAGAAGAAGCCGAGCGCCTTCTTCGGCACGCCGTTGCTGAGCCTGCTCATCGACCGGAAAGTGGACACGGTGATCGTGACGGGTGGGGCCACCAGCAACTGCGTGCGTGCCACCGTGTTCGACAGCGCCTCCTACAACTTCCGGACGATCGTCGCGCGCGAGGCGGTGTTCGACCGCATCCCCGTGTCGCATGCGATCAGCCTGTTCGACATGGATCGCCAGTTCGCCGACGTGACGGGTTGCGACGAGATCGAAGCGAAGCTGGCGGCCGTCGGGGCGGCGCGGGGCACCGGCGCGTAGCGGGGGAGGACGAGCATGGCGATCAACGACGCATGGCTGGCCCAGGTCCGGGAGGAGGCCCTGGAGCCGGAGCTGCCGATCTGCGATCCGCACCATCATCTCTGGGACAAGCGGCCGCTCTTCGTCGAGCCGCGCTACCTGCTGGACGAGATCCTGCTCGACACCGGCGCCGGGCACAACGTCGTCTCGACCGTGTTCATCGAGTGCGGAGCGATGTTCCGCGCCGACGGGCCGGAGGACCTGCGCTGCGTCGGCGAGACCGAGTTCGTGAACGGCATCGCGGCGATGAGCGCTTCTGGCGGCTACGGGCCGTGCAGGGTCGCGGCCGGCATCGTCGGCACCGCGCCGCTGCGACGGGGTGGGGCGGCCACCGCCCGCGCTCTCGACGCGCAGATCGCCGCCGGCAACGGCCGCTTCCGCGGCATCCGCGTCGGCGCCACCTGGGACGCCAGCCCGGATGTGCCGAACCATCGGACGGAGCCACCCGAGCACATGTATGCCGACGCCACCTTCCGCGCGGGCTTCGCGCAGCTGGCGTCGCGCGGCCTCACCTTCGAGGCGTGGTGCTACCACACGCAGATTCACGAGCTCGTCGATCTGGCGCGCGCCTTTCCCGACACGACGATCATCCTCGACCATTTCGGCGGTCCGATCGGGGTCGGTCCTTACGCCGGGCGGGCGGACGAGGTCTTCGCCGATTGGCGCCGCGCCATCGGCCCCCTGGCGCAGTGTCCCAACGTCGTGGCGAAGCTGGGCGGCCTCGTGATGGAGGTGAACGGGTTCGGCTTCCACCTCCAGGCACGCCCGCCGACCAGCGACGAGCTGCTCGCGGCGACGCGGCGCTACTACGAGCATACGATCGAGCTGTTCGGCGCCGACCGCTGCATGTTCGAATCCAACTTCCCGGTCGACAAGGTGAGCTGCAGCTACGTCGTCCTGTGGAACTCCTTCAAGAAGCTGACGTCGGGCTGCTCCACTTCCGAGAGAGCGGCCCTGTTCCACGACACCGCTTCGCGCATCTACCGTCTCGACAAGCCGCTTGACCCGCGGCGCGACGATCAAACAGGATAATTCGCCGCATTCGCGTTCCCTCCGGGGCCGGCCGCGGCCAATGCAATGGGCGGCCGAAGGCTGGCCCGCCCGCCCGCGATCAGCAGGGCGGGCCGAAACGGGGGAGACGCCAATGAACGCGACGCACGCGCTGCGCCCGCTCGCTCTTTCCATGCTCGCTGCCGCCCTGATGGCCGGGTCGGCCTGGGGTCAGGTGCGCGAGATGTCCATGGGCAACGTCAATCCGCCGACGCAGGGCACGTCGGTGGCCGCCCAGCAATTCATCGACAAGCTTTCCGAGCTGACGGGCGGGAAGATCAAGATCGCCCATCACCATTCCGGGTCCCTCGGCGGCGAGCGCGAGGTCTCGCAGCAGATTCAGCTGGGCGCCGTCGACTTCGGCCCGATCACCACGGCGCCGCTCTCCACGCTTGTGCCCGAGCTGTCGGTGTTCCAGCTGCCCTACATCTTCCGGGACTACGACCA
>JBFWXJ010000453.1:0-4863 GCA_050187535.1 Alphaproteobacteria bacterium
GGCGACGCGCATGTACATTGCGGAGAAGGGCCGCGATCCGCGCCGCTACACCCTGATCGCCTTCGGCGGAGCGGGGCCGGTCCATGCCTACGGGCTCGCCAGGTTGCTGAAGGTCCGGCGGATCGTCTGCCCGCTCGGCGCCGGCGTGATGTCGGCGCTCGGCTTCCTGGTGGCGCCCTCGGCGATCGACTTCGTGCGGAGCTACGTCACGCGGATCGACGGCATCGACTGGGATCATCTGAACCGCCTCTTCGACGAGATGGAGGCGGAGGGCCGCCAGCTTCTTGCCGAGGCGGGCGTGGACGAGGTGACGGTCCGCCGCCAGGCGGACATGCGCCATGTCGGCCAGGGCTTCGAGATCGGCGTGCCGCTGCCCGGCGGGCGGCTCGGCCCGGGCTCCCTCGATACGATCCGCGACCGCTTCTTCGAGACCTATGAACGCCTGTTCGACCGGCGCATTGCCGAGGTTCCGATCGAGGCGCTGACCTGGCGCCTCAGCGTCTCCGGTCCGGTGCCCGACATTCAGCTCCGCTTCGCCGGCAGCACCGAAGCCGAAGGCGAGGCGCTGAAGGGCACGCGCGAGGTCTACTTTCCCGAGACCGGCTTCATCTCCTGCCCGGTCTACAGCCGCTATGGCCTGCGCGCCGGCACGACGCTGCGCGGGCCGGCGATCGTCGAGGAGCGCGAGTCGACAGCAGTCGTCGGTCCCGATGCGTCGATCACGATCGACCAGCATCTCAATCTGATCATCGACATTGATCCGCCGGCCGAGGCCGCGGAGCCGCGGGAGGAAGCGCATGCCGTCAACCGTTGAGGTCCTCGCCGAGGCATTCGAGGAGATGGGCACGCCCTTCATCGTGGGCCATCCCGGCGGCGAGTCGGTCGAGCTGATGCAGGCGGCGCAGGAACGCGGCATGCGTTTCATCCTGATGAAGCAGGAGACCGCCGGCGCCATGCTCGCCAGCACCTGGGGCGAGATCACCGGCTCGCCGGGCGTCTGCCTGTCCACCCGCGGACCCGGTGCGGCCAACATGGTGAACGGCATCGCGCATGCCTGGATGGATCGCTGCCCGCTGATCGCGATCACCGACCAGTATGCCGGGCCGACCTACGAGACGGGCCTCCGCCAGCGCCTCGACCAGCGTGCGCTCTATGCGCCGGTGACGAAGTGGTCGACCTCGGTCAACGCGCGCACCGTGCGCCAGCAGGTGCGCCGCGCGATCCGTACGGCCTGCACGCTGGCGCCGGGCCCGGTGCAGCTCGACATGCCGCAGAGCGAGACGACCAAGGATGCGGGCGACATGGTCGCCCCCGGACCGCTGAAGCCGAACGTCGTGACGCTGGTGCCGGACAGGGATGCGCTGAAGGAGCCGCTCCGCGTGCTGGCCAATGCGCGCCGGCCGATCCTGCTGGTCGGCCTGGGCGTCTTCTGGAGCCGTGCGGCTACCGAACTCGTCGCTCTCGCCGAGCGTCTCGGTGCGCCGGTGCTGACGACGTCCAAGTGCAAGGGTGCCATTCCCGAGGACCATCCGCTGCGCGCGGGCTGCATCATCGGCGGGCTGATCGAGCGCAAGCTGATCCTCGAATCCGACCTGATCGTCACGGTCGGGCTGGACGCGATCGAGCTGCAGCCCAAGCCCTGGCCCTACACGATCGCCGTGATGTCGTTGTCGGGCACACCGGGGCTGGATGCGCTGGTGCCGGCCGATCCGGAGGTCGTCGGCGATCTCAAGGCCATCCTCGCCGGCCTCGCGGCCTGGGCACCGCAGGGATCGGGCTGGGGCGAGAAGGCCGCGCGCACGTTCCGCGAGGACGTCGTGAAGGCGCTGGATACCCCCGCCAAGGGCCTCTCGCCGCAGCGGGCGATGGAGGTCTCGCGTGCCGTGCTGCCGCGCGAGACGATCGCGACCTGCGATGCCGGCGCGAGCCGCCTGCTCGTCGTCCAGAAATGGCAGTCCTACGGCCCGCGCGAGTTCCTGACCTCGAACGGCCTGGGCTCGATGGGCTTCGCCGTGCCCGGCGCGATCGGCGCGCGCCTCGCGCATCCCGAGAAGCCGGTCGTTGCCTTCAGCGGCGACGGCGGCTTCATGATGGCGGTCGCCGAGCTGCAGACGTCGGTGCGCGAGAAGCTGCCGATCACGGTCGTCGTGTTCGACGACGAGGAGATCGCCCTGATCCGCGTGAAGCAGGAGATCAAGGGCATTCCCAGCTACGGCGTGAAGATCGGCGGCATGGACTGGGAGAAGCTGGCCCAGGGCTTCGGCGCCGACGGGGTCGTCGTCGAGACCGAGAACGCGCTCGGCGATGCGCTGCAGACGGCGGTGAACAGCGGTCGAACGACGGTGATCGCGGCGAAGATCGACGGCTCGGGCTACGTCGACCAGTTCAACGCGCTGCGCGAGCTCTGAGGCGGCTCACCGCTCGGTCGAGCGGCCGCGCGCGGCCGGGCGCCGGGCAGCGCGGCCCTTGGCGATCGGCACGACGTTGGTCGGCTCTGCGCCGGAGGACGACGGCGTCGTCGTCGGATGCCGCTCGTTCATCACGCATTCCGTGGCGTCGAGGTGGCGGAGCGCCCGCCGCGTCGCGGCCTTGACGTCGCGCGCCTCGATCGCGTCCAGGATGCGGCGGTGGATGCGCGCGATGACCAGCGCCTCGGCGGCATCGCCGCTGTAGGCCATCTCGATCACCACCACGCGCATCAGCGTGGTGAAGATCGCAAGCACGTTGTTGTGCGCGGCCTCGCCGAGCAGGGTGTGGAAGCGATTGCTCTGCTCGAGCACCAGCGCCTGGTCGCCGGGGCTCTCTTCGATCAGCTCGATGGTGCGGCGGATCGCGGTGAGATCGTCCGGGGTGGCCCGATCGATCGCGAGCTGGATCACCAACGGCTCGATCAGGCGCTGCGCCTCGTGGACGTCGGCCGCCGTGGTCTTCTGCAGGCGGAGGATCGTGTTGGCGCTGTCGACGAGCCGCTGCGTCTTGGGGCTGCTGATGACGGCGCCGCCGTTGCGGCCGGATTGGAGGTAGATCAGACCTTCGGACTCCAGCAGACGAAGGCCCTCGCGCACCACGGCGCGGCTGTAGCCGAACTGCTTGATCAGCTCCTTCTCCGAGGGCAGCCGGTCGCCGATCGCCAGCTCGCCCGACAGCACCCCGTCGCGCACGCGCTGCGCGATCAGTTGCGCCGCCTTGACCGGCTTCAGGCTTTCGAACTTCACCGTCGCTGCCACGGCTCGCGCTTCCACCTCAAATCTGCCTCGACGATATATAGGCGCGGGACTGCCGCGCCGCCACAACCGGTTCGCGAGTCGGGTCTGCCACGGTCCCGTCGGGCGGGCGGCGCCACGGGGCGCCGGCGACGACGCGAGGCCGCGCCATGCGAACAGCCGCCCGCATCGGGCGGTCGTCTGCGTTCGGCCAGGCTGTATTCTCGGATCGTCGGCTGCGCGGCCACGGCGACGTCCACGGCGACGGCCACCCTCAACGGAACTCGGGTACATGAGCACGGACGTCGAAGTCGTGATCGTAGGGGCGGGTGCGGCCGGCGTCGGAGCGGCGCGGCGCCTCGTGGCGGCGGGCCTATCGCCGCTCGTCCTCGAGGCGACGTCGCGCGTCGGCGGCCGCGGCTGGACCGAGCACGTCGTCGGCCTGCCGCTCGATCTCGGCTGCGGCTGGCTGCATTCCGCGGACCGGAACGCCTGGACCAGGATCGCCGAGGGTGGCGGGCGTCCGATCGACCGGCGCCGGCCGGCATGGCGCGTCCAGTATCGCGGGCTCGGCTTCCCGCCGGCAGAGCAGACCGGCGCCCAGCGGGCGTTCGCGGACTGGGTCGAGCGGCTCGCCAGCGACCCGCCGGCGTCCGATCGCGCCGCCGACGCGCTGGAGCCGAACGGCGAATGGAACGCCTACATCGAGGCGATCAACGGGCTGATCACCGGGGCACGGCTGGATCGGCTGTCGGTCGCCGACTACATGGCCTACGACGCGGCCAGCACCGACCAGAACTGGCGCTTGCCCGGCGGCTACGGCGCGCTGATTGCCGCCAGCCTGCCACCATCGGTCGACCTCCGGCTGGCAACCCCGGTGGAGGCGGTCGCGCTCGACGGCCGTGGGGTGACGCTGACGACTCCCGAAGGACGCGTGCATGCCGCGGCCGCGATCCTGACCGTGTCCACGGTCGTCCTGGCGGGAGGCCGGATCGGGCTGCCGTCCGCCGCCGACCCGTGGCGCGACGCGGCCGGCCTACTGCCGCTCGGCCGCGACGAGAAGCTGTTCCTTCGGATCTCGGACGTCGGCGCGTTCGAGCCGGAGACGCGGCTGATCGGCGACCCGCGCAATCCACGCACGGGCGTCTACTACATCCGTCCGCTCGAACGGCCGGTGATCGAGTGCTTCTTCGGCGGGGAGGGCGCGTCGCTGATCGAGGACGGCGGCGCCGCGGCCGGCTTCGCCTTCGCCATCGACCAGCTCGCGCACCTGCTCGGCTCGGCCGTCCGGCGCACCTTGCACCCGCTGATCGCGTCGGGCTGGAGCCGGATGACCCATGTCGGCGGGGCCTACAGCTACGCCCTGCCAGGGCACGCCGCGGCCCGCGCGGCGCTCGCCCGGCCCCTCGATCGCCGGCTGTTCTTCGCCGGCGAGGCGACCCATCCCAACGACTTCTCGACCGCGCACGGTGCCCACGACAGCGGCGTTCGCGCCGCCGAACAGGTGATCGCGGCACTGGCCGCCCGGCCGGACCTGCCGGAGGCGGCCGAGCCTGCCCTGCGGTGAGGCGTGCCGGCGTCCGGCGTTTCCCACGACATCGCAGATCGAGCTGTCGCAATGCGGGAGGCCAGTCTGATGCGGGAGATTGCGCGTCAAGTA
>JBFWXJ010000454.1:0-4861 GCA_050187535.1 Alphaproteobacteria bacterium
CTGCACCGCGCCAACGGCGGCTATCTCGTCCTCGATGCCCGGCGCGTGCTGACCGGCACCTTCGCCTGGGAGAGCCTGAAGCGCGCGCTCGACGCGCGGCAGATCAAGCTCGAATCGCTGGAGGCGATGCTGAGCATGACCTCGACGGTGTCGCTCGAGCCCGAGCCGATCCCGCTCGACGTAAAGGTGGCGATCATCGGCCCGCCCGACCTCTACTACCTGCTGGCGGAGATGGAGCCGGATTTCGGCAAGCTCTTCAAGGTTGCGGCCGATTTCGACGACCGCATGAACCGCGACGCCGCCGCGATCGGCACCTATTCCCGTCTCATCGCCGATTCCGCGCGCCGCGCCGGCGTGCGCCCCGTCGATCGCGGCGGAATGGCGCGGCTGATCGAGCACGCCTCGCGCATGGCGTCCGACGCGGAGCGGCTGTCGCTGCGCATGCGGTTTCTCGAGGACCTGATGCGCGAGGCGGACTGGCACGCCGGTCGGGCCGGCGCTCCGACGGTGGACGCGCGGGCGGTGCAGCATGCGCTCGACGCACAGAAGCGGCGGGCCGACCGCATCTACCAACGCTCGCTGGAGGAGATGCGGCGGGGTACCTACCTCGTCCGCACCGAAGGCGGAGCGATCGGCCAGATCAACGGGCTGGCGGTGCAGGGACTGGGCAGCTTCTCCTTCGGCCTGCCGAGCCGCATCACCGCCAGCGTCCGCCTGGGCGGCGGCGAGCTCATCGACATCGAGCGCGAGGTCGACCTCGGGGGCCCGCTCCATTCCAAGGGCGTGCTGATCCTGGCCGGCTTCCTCGGCGACCGCTTCGGTCAGCACCGGCGGCTGGCGCTGTCGGCCGCACTGGTGTTCGAGCAGTCCTACGGCGGTATCGACGGCGACAGCGCCTCGTCGGCCGAGCTCTACGCGCTGCTCTCGGCGCTGGCGGAGATTCCGATCCGCCAGTCGATCGCCGTCACCGGGTCGGTCGACCAACGCGGACAGGTGCAGCCGATCGGCGGCGTCAACGAGAAGATCGAGGGCTTCTTCGACGTCTGCGCCGCCCGTGGCCTGACGGGCGCGCAAGGGGTTATGATACCGGCGACCAACGTCAAAAACCTGATGCTGCGACCCGACGTGGTCGCCGCGGTCGCCGAAGGGCGCTTCCACGTCTGGTCGGTCGAGACGATCGACCAGGGCATCGAGATCCTGACGGGGGTGCCGGCCGGCGCGCCCTTGCCCATGGGCGGCTGGCCGGACGGCACGGTGAACCACGCGGTCGCTGCGCGGCTCGCCCGGTTCGCCGACCGGGCAGAGGACAAGCGGCGGCAGGTCCAAGGGAAGAAGCGCCATGGCTCCCGCGACGAATGACGGCAGCATCGAGCGGAACGACGGCTTGGCCGGGGCGAATGACGGCTTCGCCGTGCGGCGCGTCGTCGTGGCGCTCGACGCGGTCGGCGACGCGACCGGCGCGCTCGCGGCGGCGGGCGAGCTGGCGCGGCGCTGGCACTGCGGGCTGGCCGGCGTCTTCGTCGTCGACGCCGCACTGACGCAGCTGGCCGGCTTCCCGGAGGTCCGCCAGGTCTGCTTCGCCGGCGGCGGCTGCCAGACCCTGATGCCGGCGGATCTGGAGGCCGATATCCGTGCCCGCGAGGCCCGTGCCCGCCGGGCGCTGGCCGACGCCGCGCGGCGGGCCGGAACCACCTTCTCCTTCTCCGTGCTGCGCGGCGGGTTCTCGCCCGACCGTGCCGGCCTCGCCGCGGACGACCTGCTGGTGGTCGAGGGCGCCCTGCGGATGGCCGCCGGGCGCACCGCCTTCGAGGCGCGCTGGCGCCGTGTGGCGGAGGCGGCCGCCCATCCCGTGCTGATGCTGCGACGCCGGGGCGGGTCCCGGCCGGGCCCGGTCCTCTGCCTCTACGACGGGTCGCCGGCGGCAGCCCGCGGCCTCGCCGCCGCCGCGCGGCTGGCCGGCGACCGCGATGCGCAGCTCGTCGTGATCGCCGACGCCGATGCCGAGTCCCTGCAGGTACGGATGCCGCTCGGCCGGCCGCCGCGCATCATGCGTCCGCCCGCCGGCGGCTGGCGCCGCGCGGTCGCGGCTGCGCGCCCGTCGCTGGTGGTGGCGCCGGCGGGCGCACCCGCGGACACCTGGTCCGAGGCCGGCGACGCCGACATCCTGCTGGTGCGCTGAGCGGGGCCCGCAATGGCCGATCCGGGAGAGCCACTGCCCTTCGCGACGCTGCTCGGCCTGAAGCTGGTCGAGGTCGGCCCCGAGCGGGTCGTCGCCGAGCTGCCGGTGCGTGCCGAGCTCTGCACCCGGCCGGCGGTCCTGCACGGCGGCGCCATCATGGCGCTCGCCGACACCCTGGGCGCCGTCGCGACGGTCGCCAACCTGCCCGAGGGTGCGGGCACCACGACGATCGAAAGCAAGACCAACTTCATCGCCGCCGTGCCCATGGGCGACGTGGCGCGGGCCGAATGCACGCCCGTGCATCGCGGCCGCACCACCATGGTCTGGCAAACGCGGATCACCCGCGGCGACGGGAAACTCGCCGCCGTCGTCACCCAGACCCAGCTCGTCCTGCCCCCACGCTGAGTCGGGGCAGGACCCGGCGGCCGGGTCCCGCGGGCAATGGCTTCAGGCCTTGTGCTCGGCGACCGCAACGCCCGAGATCGGGTCGGTGACGCCGAGGCCGCCGCCGAGATCCTCCAGCAGATCGCGGAACTTGTTGAGCATGCCGATCATCGCGGGTCGCGCCGCGGCGAGGCTCTCCATGTCGTCCCATTCGCCGATGAAGCAGAAGGTGTTCTCGCCCGTCTTGATCAGGGCGAACTTGCGGAAGCCCTTCGCCTGCAGGTTCGCGGTGCGATGGACCTCGACGAATTTCTCCTCGGCGCCCGGCTTGATGCGGAAGCGGACGGAATTGTAGGCGGTCATGCGTTCCTCCGATGGGTTGCGCCCGTCACGGACGAGCCTCCAGGACCATGTTGAACGGCGTCTCGGCGGCGCGGCGGAACCGGCCGAAGCCGCCGGCGGTCACCACCCGGCGCAGCCGCGCCTCCCCGGCCTGGGCGCCGAGGCCGAGGCCGACCTCCTGCGACAGGGAAGCGGGCGTGCAGATGAACGTCGAGGCGGCGTAGTAGACCCGGCCGACGGGATTGAGATTGCCCGCGAGATGGTCGTGGGCGAACGGCTCCACGATCATCCATGTGCCGTCCGGCGCCAGCGACCCGTGGACATGGGCGGCAGCACCCGCCGGGTCGCCCATGTCGTGCAGGCAATCGAAGAAGGCGACGAAGTCGTAGGTTCCGGGATAGGTCTTCGCGGAGGCGATCGCGAACTCGGTGTTGCCGCCGACCCCGGCTTCCTCGGCCGCCTTGCGGGCGCGCTCGACCGACGGGGCGTGATAGTCGAAGCCGTAGAAGCGGGAGTTGGGGAAGGCCCGCGCCATGAGCACGGTCGAGGCGCCGTGGCCGCAGCCGACGTCCGCGACCCGGGCACCCCGCTCGAGCTTCTCGACCACCCCATCGAGCGCCGGCAGCCAGGAGCTGATCAGGTTGGCGTTGTAGCCCGGGCGGAAGAACCGCTCGGTGCCGCGGAAGAGGCAAGGGCAGTGCTCGTGCCAGCCGATGCCGGCGCCGGAGCGGAAGGCGCGGCTCACCTTCTCCTCGTCGATCCACATGCTGGCGAGGACCTCGAAGGCGCCCGCCATGAATGCCGGGCTGTTCTCGTCGGCGAAGACCAACGCCTGCTCGGGCGTCAGGTGGAAGCCGTCGGTCGGCTCGTCGTATTCCAGGTAACCGGCCGCTGCCAGCGCCGACAGCCACTCGCGGACGTAGCGTTCGTGGGTGCCGGTGCGTGCCGCCAGCGTCGCGGCGGTCATCGCGCCACCCTCCCGCATGGCCTTGAAGAGGCCGAGGCGGTCACCCAGGACCACCAGTGCCCCCGAGGCGATCGCGCCCAGATCGCCCACCATCTTCCCCAGAAGCGCGTCCAGCTTCCCGCCGTCAGGCTCCGACATCGGCCTCTCCCTATGGCTCAATGACGTTGGATCAACCTACCTATCGGATGGTAGATTGTCAACTGGTTGGTAGGTTGCTAGGAGGAGTCTGCCGGGAGGCGCGGAGTCGCATCGCCGGTCAGGCAGAAGGAGTTGGATGTCGCCGACCGTTCCCACCGCCTCCGAGACATCGGAGCGCATACTGGATATCGCCGAGCAGCTCGTTCAGACGCACGGCTTCAACGGGTTCAGCTATGCGGACATCGCCGCCCAATTGGGGATCACCAAGGCGTCGCTGCACTACCACTTCCCGACCAAGGCCACGCTCGGCGAGCGGCTCGTCGAGCGCTATCAGCGCAATTTCCTGAAGGCGCTCGCCGACATCGACGAGGGGCACGACCACGCGCTGCAGAAGCTCAAGGCGTATGTGCGGATCTACCGGGACGTGCTGGAAGCGGGCCGGATGTGCCTGTGCGGCATGCTGGCGGCGGAGCACGCGACGCTGCCGGAGCCGATGCGGGACGGCGTGCGCACCTTCTTCGCCCACAACGAGTCATGGCTCGCGGGCGTCCTGTCGCGGGGACGCACCAGGAGTCAGCTCGCCTTCGCCGGCAAGCCCGTCGAGCGCGCGCGGTTTCTGGTCGGCGCTCTCGAGGGCGCGATGCTGCTCGCGCGCTCGCATGGGGACGTCGAGCGCTTCCGTTCGTCCGCCGCAACCCTGCTCGCCGGGCTGGCCGTCGAGGCCCGCCCGCGCGGCGCGCGGGAGGACTGATCGCGTCGACGTCCGCCGTCAGTTCGGGGCTTCCATCCGACGGCGGAAGAGGTCGAGCAGCTTCTCGCCGACGAGGCAATCGGTGTTGCCGTCGGGCCCG
>JBFWXJ010000455.1:0-4855 GCA_050187535.1 Alphaproteobacteria bacterium
CTGCCCTTGCAGCGCCGCGGCCAGCTTCCTCATGCCCGTCGGCGCCTGGCGGATATGATCGGGAAACACCGAGAAGTCGCGGATCTGAGGCGGCACCGGGATGGGCGCCAGCAGCTTCACGCCGTCGAGCGAAACGATGTGGTCGCCCGAGCGCTCCGCCGCCGCGGCGGCTTCGCGCGCGACGTCGAGCGCCGCCTCGCCGCCCTCGATCAGGGCGAGCATGGAGGCGAGCGCCAGGGGAGATCGTCCGGCGCCCGCCTCGGCGAGGTCGACGAGATGGCCGCCGTCGGCGGTGAGCGCGCCGATCCGGTCACCGGCGGCGCTGCGATAGGTTGCGAGTTTCATCTGTTGTCGGTCCTCAATCCCTGATGACGGCGACGGGGCGGCACCAGCCGGCGCTGGCAGCCTTGACCTTCACCGGGAAGCAGATCACCTCGAACCCGGTGGACGGCAGGTCTTCCAGCGCCGCAAGCTTCTCGATGTGGCAGTAGCCGTGCACCATGCCGGCGCGGTGGCCCTCCCAGATCAGCGAGGCGTCGCCCGTTTCGGCCACCTTCTTCGCCGTGTGGATGAAGGGCGCGTCCCAGCTCCAGGCGTCGGTGCCGGTGACCTTGACCCCGCGCTCGGTGAGATAGAGCGTCGCCTCGCGCCCCATGCCGCAGCCGGTCGCGACATAGTCGGCCTGGCCGTAGCGGGCGCCGGCGGCTGTGTTGACCAGCACGATGTCGAGCGGCTTCAGCTCGTGGCCGATGCGCTTCAGTTCCGCCTCGACGTCGGCGGCCGTCGCCACGTAGCCATCGCCGAAATGGCGGAAGTCGAGCTTCACGCCGCGACCCCAGCACCACTCCAGCGGCACCTCATCGATGGTGATGGCGCGCTGGCCGCCGTCCATGGTCGAATGGAAGTGGTAGGGCGCGTCGAGATGGGTGCCGTTGTGGGTCGACAGCGTGACGCGCTCGACGGCCCAGCCCTCGCCGCCCGGCAGGCCTTCGCGCTTCACGCCCGGGAAGAATCCCAGGATCTGCTCGGCCGTGTCGTTGTGCGCGAAATAGTCGATCTTCGGGCCGAGGCCCGGCGGATCGGCATAGTCGGTGTTCTCCAGCGGGCGCGACAGGTCGACCAGTCTCATTCTTTCCTCCATTTCAGGCGGCCGCTACGGGGGTAGTCATCGGCCCACCGCCACCATCACGATTTCCGGGAACAGGATCACCAGCAGGAGCACCGTGGCCATGATCGCCGCGAAGGGGGCCGCGCCGCGGAACACTTCGCCGAGGGTGACGCCCATGTCCTTCAGCGTCGACTGCACGACGAAGACGGAGAGCCCGAGTGGCGGCGTCAGCAGGCCGATCTCGACGGCAAGCACGGTAATCAGGCCGAAATGCACCGGATCGGTGCCGAGCTGCTGCGCGATCGGAAAGGCGAGCGGCACGGTGACCAGCATGATCGACGCCGAGTCGAGGATGGTGCCGAGCGCGATCAGGATCAGGCTGAACAGCACCAGGAAACCGAAATGGCCGATGCCGGAGCCGATCGCCCATTCGGTCAGCGAAGCCGGCACGCCGGAGAAGGACAGCATGCGCCCGTAGATCGAGGCGCCGATGATGAGGAAGCAGACGGCGGCGGTGATATGGCCGGTCTGGACGGCGATGCGCCAGGAAGCGCCCATGTCGAGCCGGCGCATGACCGCGGCGAGCAGCAGGGCGAGGCCGGCCCCGACCGCGCCTGCCTCGGTGGGGGTGAAGAAGCCGGTGTAGATGCCGCCGAGAACGGAGCCGGCGAGCAGCACGACCGGGATAAGCTGGCGCAGCGGCGCCCTCTCCCTCGATGCTCCAGCATCCCCGCCATCGGCACGTTCGAACAGATGCGGCCGCAGCCGGCCGAGCACCAGCAGATAGAGGCAGTAGGCGGCCGTCAGCAGCAGCCCCGGCCCGACGCCGCCGAGGAACAGTTCGCCGATCGAGCTGTCGGTCAGCACGGCGAAGAGGATGAGCAGCAGGCTGGGCGGGATCAGCATGCCGAGCACCGAGGAGCCTGCGACCACGCCGACGGCTACGCTGCGGGCATAGCCGGCGCGCACCATTTCGGGCACCGCGACCTTGGCGAAGACGGCCGCCGAGGCAATGGAGATGCCGGTGATGGCGGCGAAGATGGCGTTGGAGATGACGGTCGCCATGCCCAGCCCGCCGCGCACGCCACGCGTCATGCGACTGACCACGGCGAAGGTGTCGCGGCCGAGCCCGGATTCGGAGACGGCGAGCCCCATCAGCACGAACAGCGGCACGACGCCGAACGTGTAGTCCGCGATGCTGTCGGTCGCGGCCAAGGTGACGAAGTTGAGCGCCAGGTTGAGCTTGCCCGTGATCGCCCACACGCCGATCAGCGAGACGACGGACAGCGCGATGGCGACGTGGATGCCCGAATAGATGGTGAGGCCGATCGCGACCAGCGACAGGTAGCCGATGGTGATGGGTTCCATGGCGCTACCGGGCCGGGCTCTTGAGGCGGCGCGCCGCGTCGAGCGCCGCCAGCAGGAAGGAAAGGCCGAGCAGGGTCGAGCCGATCACGATGATGAGGAAGAAGGGCCAGACCGGCATGGTGAAATGGCCGGACACGCCCTCCATCTCGCCGCGCTCATAGGCCTTGACGACGCGCGGCCAGACCGACCAGGCGAGCGTCAGCGAAAAGGCGGCGCCGAGCAGCTGGGCGGCGGCATCGGCGCCCGCGGCCAGGCGCGGACGTGACCGCGCCATCAGCGACAGGAGCCCGTCGGACCGGATCATCTGCCCTTTCCAGTGTGTATGCGCGATCTGCAGGAAGACGATGCCGATGATGGAGTATTTCACCATCTCCGGCACGCCGGCGATGGGGTGAAGGAAGGCGTTGCGCCCGACGACGTCGGCGACGATCAGCACCAGCAGCAGCAGGATCCAGCTCGTCGCCACGACGTTGGCGAGCGACATCACCGCGCCGAGGATGCGGGAAAGCGGATCGCTCCGCTTGCCCGTCTCTTCGAGCCGCTGCTCCATCGGTCCGGATCCGCCGCCGCTGCCGCCTATTCCTTGTCCCAGTCGCGCGGCAGCTTGGTGCCGGCGGCGCGCAGCTTGTCGAGATAGGCCTTGACGACCGCGGTTCCGGCCAGACCCTTGCCGTCGAGCTCGGCGGCCCAGTTCATCGGCAGGTTGGGCAGCGACTTGGCCCAGGCGACGCGCTCCTCTTCGGGCAACTCGTAGATCTCGGCGCCGCCCGCCTTCATCGCCTCGAGCGCTGCGTTCACCCGCTGCTCCAGGCCGGCGCGATAGGCCTTGGCGAAGGCGTCGACGCCCGTCCGGATCGCCGCCTTCACCTCTTCCGGCTGCTCGTCGAACCAGCTCTTCTTGGCGACGATGGCGCCGGCGTACTGGGCGCCGAAGTGGGTGATGGTGACGTATTTCGCCTGCTCGAAGAGCTTTGCCGGGGCCGCCGCGGTCGGGAACACGACGACACCTTCGGTCACGCCGGTCTGCAGGTCGTTGTAGTAGGTGGTGAGGTTGCCCGACACGCCGACCGCGCCGGTGCCGTTCAGCCAGTTCACCGCGGGTCCGGGCGCATTGACCTTGCGGCCGTTGAGGTCGGCCAGCGTCTTTACCGGGAACTTGGTCATCAGCAGGTAGTCTTCCAAGCCGAAGCCGCCGCTCAGATACTCGAGGTCGTGCTCCTCCCACAGCTTGCGCATGTCGGGGATTTCCTCGTGCATCTGGTCGACCGCGTCGAACACCACGTCGACGTCGGGCGAACCGAAGGGCGTGACGTAGGAGACGTTCTGCAGCGACAGCAGCGACGGCTCGAACAGGCTGGAGACGATGCCGATCTGGGCGAGCCCATCTTCCATGGCCTCCAGCTCGCCGCCGACCTTGGCCAGCGTGCCGCCATAGGCTTCGGTCCACTTGATGGTGTGGCCGGTGCCTTCCAGCGCCTTGTCGACCGCCGGGATGAAGGTTTCGGAGAGCGTCTTGACCCACAGGAAGATCGGCGGATGGCCGGCGACCACGGTGGCGTCGATCTCGTCGGCCTTGACCGAGAGCGTGGAAAGGGCGAGCAGGCCGGACAGCAGCGTGCCGCCGAGAAGCGAGGTGAGTCTCATGGAAATCCTCCCGAAATGATCTGGCCGACCCTCCTCGGCCGGCGGCCTGACTGCAGGCTTGATAAATTTATCCGTACGTATGTATAAATTGTCAAGGAGGATTCATGAACGACGCCGCGGCCGAACTTGAAGCCAAGGAGGACGGGCGCCTGCTGCGCGGCGAGGCGACGCGCGAGCGCGTGCTGGACGCGGCCGAGCGGCTGTTCGCCGAGTACGGCTTCGACGGCGTTTCCATACGCCAGATCGCACAGGAGGCCGGCGTCACGCTGGGGGTGGTGGGCTTCCACGGCGGGCTGAAGCTCGACCTGTTCAAGACGATACTGGCGCGCCGCGTCGCGACGCTCTCGGCCGGCCGCCGCGCGGCGCTTGCCGCCCTGAGGGCGCGCGACAGCCGTCCGCCGGACCTTTACGCGCTCATGGACGCCTACGTCTCGCCCTATCTCGAGGCCGCGTCGGGCGGCGACCCGCAGTGGCGGGCCTATGCGAAGCTGATTGCCCGCATCGTCGATGACGAGCGCTGGTATCCGCATGTGCGCGAACTCTACGATCCCGTCGCCCGCGAATATCTCGAGGCGATCCGCCTCGCCATGCCCCACGCGGATCCGGCGAAACTGGCCACGGCCTTCGTCCTGTCGGTGTCGTCGATGCTGTCGCTCGTGGCCTCGCGCCTGCGCATCGTCTCCCTGTCCGATCGCGAGGGAAGCGCCCGGCCCGACGGCGGGGATATTCCCGCCT
>JBFWXJ010000456.1:0-4847 GCA_050187535.1 Alphaproteobacteria bacterium
GGCTCGTTGCGCGACACGTCGTTCATTGATCGGGGCTCCGGGCAGGTTCTGGGGTGGGGAGGGCGGGAAGCTGGCACGCGAGCGGGCGGCCGGTCAAAGCCTGCGCGACAGCGTCCCGGGCGATTGCGGCCGACGGACGACCATCTCTTCCAGGGGATCGTCGCTGCCGAAGCTGAACGGCACTCGCCAGCATTGCCGCGGCTGCGAGTTCCGGAATGCCGCTTCGATGCGCGGCCACCACCATAGAATGTGCGCCGCCTGCTGATGCCCGCGAGCTTCCGCCCACTGGGCGGGCAGGAACACGGCGACGAGGCCGCCGTCAACGATCGCCGCGAGCTCGTGGGGGCGCGCCATCATCTTGCGGTCGGCGGTGAGGATTCCGCGGCCGCCTTCGGCGATGAACCGTGGAACCCATGTCTCGTCGGCCGTGCGCGGCGCGTTGTGGTCCCGCACATGGCTCAGGTCCCAATCGGCCGAGAGAACCAGCGAGCGGATCGCGGCAACGATCTTGGGGGATACGTGCTCGTCCGCGCGGATTTTCACGTCGGCCCGTCAGTTCGGCAGAGCCAGCTCGAACTCGACCGCTTGCCTCGCCTGCGCCTCGTCGATCTCGTACCAGTCGACGACGGCCGACCAATTGCCGCCCTCCGCCTTCCAGGTCTTGAAGATGGCCTCCGTCGGAACGCGAGCGGGCTCCACGACCGGCTGGCCGTATGCGATCAGCGGATCGACCACGATCTTGGGAAACTCCTTCTCGCGCGGCTGCCAGCGCCGCACGATCCCGGAGGTCGGATCGAAGGTCAGGCCGCGGGAAAGGACATCCTCAAGAACGACGTACATCGCGTACTGCTTCGTCATCAGGTTCAGCAGCTTCGTGTCGCCTACGTCCCGGGCCACGGCCAGGAAGATGTCCTTCCGCACCGCGACGAACTTCGCGCCATAGGTGGCGAACGGATGCTGCATGCCGAGCTCGGCGCGGGCCGCCTCCGCGGCCTTCCGCAGGCTCTGCAGGCTATAGCCCTGCTTGCGGAAATGCTCGATGAAGCGCACCTCGATGAGGTCGAGAAAGCTGAGTTCCTGTTTGCCGGCGATGGTGTCGTAGGTGCGGCGGATGACCGGCGCGCCGTGGGTGCCCCGGCCGCTCAACCATGCGGTGATGACGCCGGCGTTCGGCATGGCGAGCAGCCGCGCCGCCTCACGCACGGTATAGAAGCCGCCGGCCAGCGGGTCGGACGCGGTTATCCGCATGGTTGCAACGCTCATGGCGACCTTCGATGGCGATCGGCGCAGTGTAGCCGCATCGTGCGCCGGGAGACAGGATTGCAGGTCGGCGGCAGCCTAGAGGCGTAGCCTCCCGATCTCGGATCGCACTTCCAGCGCGAGGCGGATGCCGAGCGCCGTCATGGCGAGGCCGGCGATCCCGTCGAGCCAGCGGGCGGCGCGGCCGTAGGCGCGCCGCGCCGGCCCGGTCGACAGCGCCAGCGCCACCAGCGCGTACCAGCCGGCCGACTGGGCGGCGACGACGCCCAGCACGGCCGGCTCGAACCAGCCGGGCAGGCCGGGCGGCACGGCGACGATGAAGAGGCTGGTCCAGAACACCGCCGACTTGGGGTTGCTCAGCGTCGTCGCGGCACCGGCGAGGAAGGGGTGGCGCGCGGCGCGGCTCAGCATCGGGGGCGGTGCGCCGCCGGCGGCGGGTCGCGCCGCTGCCGCCAGCAGGCGCACGCCGACATGGACGAGGTAGACCGCACCCAGGATGCGGAGCACGCGGTAGAGCCAACCCGCCTCCAGCAGCAGCAGGCCGACGCCGGCCAGGCTGGCGGCGACCCAGACGACCGAGGCCGCCGCCACGCCGAGTGCCGCCAGCACGCCATGCCGGCGCGACAGGGAGGCGGCGAGGTGGCTGACCACGAGGGTGTTGGGCCCGGGCACCATCGCGAACATGAGATGGAGGAGGGCGAGGCCGCCCAAGGTCGAGAGCGCGTTCATGCGGGGACCGAGCCTAGCGCGGTCGCGTCCCCCGACGCGAGCCGGCCTTGCGGAGCGGCGCCCATTTCTCTATCCGCATCGGCCCCATGGATCTCGCCCGCGCCGCCCTGCCGCTGCTCCGCCTGCTGCCGGCCGAGCCGGCGCACGACCTGACACTGCGGCTGCTGGAGAGCGGGCTGGTCCCGGCGCCGCGCCAGCAGCCCGACCCGCCGTCGCTGGCGGTCGACCTCTGGGGCCGGCGCTTCGCCAACCCGGTCGGGCTGGCGGCGGGCTTCGACAAGAACGCCCGCGTGCCGGACGCCATGCTGCGCTTCGGCTTCGGCTTCGTCGAGACGGGAACGGTGACGCCGCTGCCGCAGCCCGGCAACGCGAAGCCGCGCCTCTTCCGCTTCCCGGCCGACGCCGCGGTGATCAACCGCTTCGGCTTCAACAACGGCGGGCTCGAGACTTATGTCGGGCGCCTCAGGGCGCGGCGCCGGGCGGGCCGGGGCGGCATCGTCGGCGCCAATGTCGGCAAGAACAAGGACCAGGCGGACGCCGTCGCCGACTACGTCGCGGGCATCGCGGCGACCGCGCCCTGGGCGGACTACCTCGTCGTCAACGTCTCCTCGCCGAACACGCCCGGCCTGCGCGACCTGCAGCGCCGCGAACCGCTGCTGGACCTGGCGCGTGCCGTGCTGGCGGCCCGCGCCCGGGCGGTGCCTGCCGACCCGCCGCCGCTTCTCCTGAAGGTGGCGCCGGACCTCTCCGCCCAGGACATGGACGACATCGCCGCCGTCGCGCTGGAAAGCGGGGTCGACGGCCTCATCGTCTCCAACACCACGATCTCGCGCCCGACGGCGCTCGGCGGCGGCCGTGCGGACGAAGCGGGCGGGCTCAGCGGACGGCCGCTGTTCGCGCTCTCGACGGCCGTGCTGCGCGGCCTCTACGCGCGCACCGGCGGCCGGGTCCCGCTGATCGGTGTCGGGGGCGTCGGCAGCGGTGCGGCCGCCTATGCCAAGATCCGCGCCGGCGCCTCGCTGGTGCAGCTCTACACGGCACTGGTCTTCGAGGGGCCGGGCCTCGTCGCCCGCATCAAGGCGGATCTGGCGGCCGCGCTCGCCCGCGACGGCTTCCGCTCGGTCGCGGATGCGGTCGGGACCGAGCGCGCGTGAGGCGGCCGTGCAGCGCATCGTCATCCTCGGCTGCTCGGGCGGCGGCAAGTCGACGCTGGCGCGCGCGCTGAGCGCCCGTCTGGGGCTGCCGATCGTCCATCTCGACTACCTTTTCTGGCAGCCCGGCTGGGTCGAATCCGACCGAGCCTCGTTCCGTGCCCGATTGGCGGATGCGCTGGTGGGCGACCACTGGATCACCGACGGCAACTTCTCCAACACTTTCGACCTGCGCCTGCCGCGCGCCGACACGATCATCCTCGTGCAGCAGCCGCGGACCCTGTGCATCCGCCGCGCCCTCATGCGCGTCGTCCGCTGGTATGGCCGCAGCCGGCCGGACCTGGCACCGGGTTGTCCCGAGCGGTTCGATTTCGCGTTCCTGCGCTACATCTGGAACTTCGAGCGCACCACGCTGCCGCGCATCCTGCAGGGCATCGCCGCCGAGGGCGCCCATGCCCGCTTCGTGCATCTTCGGAGCGACGGCGACATCGCGCGCTTCCTGGCGACGGTTGCGCCTGCGGACGACCGCATGGCACAAGGCGCGCCTCCCCAACGAATCCCCGGCCCATGATCACCGTCCACGACGACATCTCGGCGATCGCCGATTCCTACGACGGCTTCGTCCTCGATCTGTGGGGCGTGCTGCACGACGGCACGAAGACCTATCCGGGGGTGGCGGAGGCGATGATCCGCCTGCACGACGCCGGCAAGCGCGTGGCGCTCCTCTCCAACGCGCCGCGCCGGTCGGCCGCGGCCGAGAAGCGCGCGGTCGAGCTGGGCGTGCCGCAGGGCCGCTACGACCTCGTCATGACCTCGGGCGAGGACACCTGGCACCACCTGCGCGACCGGCCGGATGCCTTCTACCGGGGCCTCGGGCGGCGCTGCTTCCATATCGGCCCGGCACGCGACGAGAACCTCTTCGACGGCGTCGACCTCGTGCGCGTCGAGGAGGTGGCCGAGGCCGACTTCATCCTCAATTCCGGCCCCTGGGGCTATGACGAGACGCTGGCCGACCACGAGCCGCGCCTGCGGGCGGCGATCGCGCGCGGGCTGCCGATGATCTGCGCCAACCCCGACCTCGTCGTCATGGTCGGCACGCGCATCGTCATCTGCGCCGGCACCATCGCGCGCCGCTACGAGGAGCTGGGCGGCGCCGTGCGCTACCACGGCAAGCCCCATCGCGGCGTCTACGAGCGCATGATGCCGCTCTTCGACGGCATCCCGCCCCACCGCATCGCCGCCATCGGCGACACGCTGCGCACCGACGTGGCGGGCGCCAACCTCGTCGGCATCCACTCCTACCTGGTCACCGGCGGCGTCCACGCCGAGGAGTTCGGCATCGCCCCCGGCGGCCGTCCCGACCCGGCGCTGGTCGAGGCGGCCTGCGTCCGCGAGGGCCATCGCCCGACCGGCGCGCTGGTCGGGTTCCGCTAGGCCGGCGACGCCCCCGCCGATGCGCTCTCCCCCGGCCCGTCGACGCGCGAGGGGGGGCACGACGCGGCGGTGGATCGCGGCGCTCGGCGTCGCCGCATCGCTGGCGATGCCGTCCGGCCCGGCCGCGGCGGCGCACGGCATCGCCATGCACGGCCAGCCGGCGCTGCCGCCGGATTTCGGCCATCTGCCCTATGCCGAACCGGCGGCACCCGTCGGCGGGCGCGCGACGATGGCGGCGATCGGCTCCTTCGACAGCCTCAACCCCTTCGTCAT
>JBFWXJ010000457.1:0-4839 GCA_050187535.1 Alphaproteobacteria bacterium
CCGGATCGGCTGCCCCGGGACGGACTGAAGCGAGCGCCCTTCCCGCCGCCGGGGGGCGACGCGGGAGCGGTTGCCGGTTCGATCGTGCAATCGTGATCGGCGTTCCGGCGGCATCGAACTTGCTCCGGGCTTGTCATGACCCCGACGCGGCAGGCAAAGTCCCGCGGTTTGGCCCGTGCCCGGACCCGCTGCCGCCGGTCGGGCTCGGGACCGCCCTTCCCGGAATGACGAGAGACGCCGCGCCGCCATGGTCAAGCTCGTCCATATCGCGCTGACGCGCCCGTACACCTTCGTCGTGATGGCGGTGCTCATCCTCATCGCCGGGCCGCTGGCGGCGCTGCGCACGCCGACCGACATCTTCCCGGACATCCGCATCCCCGTCATCAGCGTCGTCTGGCAGTACACCGGCCTGTCGCCCGACCAGATGGCCGGCCGCGTCTCCACCCCGTTCCAGCGGGCGCTGACGACGACCGTCAACGACATCGAGCACATCGAGGCCAATTCCTACACCGGCATCGGCATCATCAAGATCTTCTTCCAGCCGGGCGTCGACATCCGCACCGCCAACGCGCAGGTGACGGCAATCGCGCAGACGCTGCTGCGCCAGATGCCGCCCGGCCAGACGCCGCCGCTCATCCTGAACTACAACGCCTCGACCGTGCCGATCCTGCTGCTGGCGCTGTCGGGCGCCGGGCTGACCGAGCAGGCGCTGTTCGACATCGCGACCACCCAGCTCCGGCCGCCGCTCGTCACGGTGCCGGGGGCCGCCATCCCGTTCCCCTTCGGCGGCAAGACGCGGCAGGTGCAGATCGATCTCGTGCCGACGGCGCTCCAGTCCTTCGGGCTGTCGGGCCAGGACGTCGCCAATGCGCTGGCCGCGCAGAATCTCATCACCCCCGTCGGGACGCAGAAGATCGGCGCGTTCGAATATTCGATCCAGCTGAACAACGCGCCGTCCAACCTGGCGGCGCTGGCCGATCTGCCGATCAAGGTGGTCAACGGCGCCACCATCTACGTCCGCGACGTCGCCCATGTGCGCGACGGCAACCCCCCGCAGGTGAACGTCGTCCATGTCGACGGCTCCCGCTCGGTCCTGCTGCAGGTGCTGAAGAACGGGTCGGCCTCCACGCTCGCCATCATCTCCGGCATCAAGGAGAAGCTGGCCCAGCTCCGCGCTGCGTTGCCGGATTCGCTGAACGTCGTGCTGCTGGGCGACCAGTCGCTGTTCGTGGGCGGCGCCATCGCCGGGGTGCTGCACGAAGGGGCGATCGCGGCCGTGCTGACCAGCCTGATGATCCTGCTCTTCCTCGGCAGCTGGCGGTCGACCGTCATCATCGCGACCTCGATCCCGCTCGCCATCATGGGTGCCATCGTGGCGCTCGCCTTCTTCGGCGAGACGTTGAACATCATGACGCTGGGCGGGCTGGCCCTGGCGGTCGGCATCCTCGTCGACGACGCGACCGTCACCATCGAGAACATCAACTGGCACCTGGAGCAGGGCAAGGACGTCCGCACCGCCATCATGGACGGCGCCGAGCAGATCGTGACGCCGGCCTTCGTCTCGCTGCTCTGCATCTGCATCGTCTTCGTGCCGATGTTCTTCCTGGAGGGGATGGCACGCTTCCTGTTCGTGCCCATGGCCCTCTCGGTCATGTTCGCGATGATCTGGTCCTTCGTGCTGTCGCGCACGCTGGTGCCGACCATGGCGGCCTATCTGCTGAAGCCCCATGCCATCCACGGCCATGCGCCGCCGCCCACGCGCAACCCGGTGGTGCGCTTCCAGCGCGCGTTCGAGCGCCGGTTCGAGCGAGTGCGGTCGGGCTATCGCGGGCTCCTGACGCTGGCGCTGCGCCGGCGCGGCGTCTTCGTCTCCCTCTTCCTCGCCTTCGTCGCGGCCACCTTCCTGCTGGTGCCCTATCTCGGCCGCAACTTCTTCCCCGCCGTCGACACCGGCCAGATCCTGATGCACGCCCGCCTGCAGGTCGGCACCCGCGTCGAAGAGAGCGCCAACCGCTTCGCCGACATCCAGAAGGCGATCCGCCGCGTCATCCCCGACGAGGAGATCGCGACCATGGTGGACAATGTCGGCATGCCCGTCAGCGGCATCAACATGACCTACAACAACACCGGCGTGATCGGCCCGCAGGACGGCGACGTCGCGATCAAGCTGCGCGAGGGTCACCGGCCGACCGCGGCCTACGTCAAGGCGCTGCGCGAGGAGCTGCCGCGCCAGTTCCCTGGCGTCACCTTCTCGTTTCTGCCGGCGGACATCGTCAGCCAGATCCTCAATTTCGGCGCGCCGGCGCCCATCGACATCCAGATCCGCGGCGCCAACCTCCGGGCCAACTTCGACTACGCCAACAAGTTGCTGGCGCGCATCCGCCACGTTCCCGGCGTCGCCGACGCGCGCATCCAGCAGTCGGGGGCGGGCCCCGCCTTCGCCGTCGATGTCGACCGCACCCGCGCCCAGTACCTGGGCCTGACCGAGCGCGACGTGACCAACAGCATGCTGGTCAACCTCGCCGGCAGCGGCCAGGTGGCGCCCACCTACTGGCTGAACCCGGACAACGGCATCACCTACTCGATCGTCATGCAGACGCCGCAGTACCAGATGGATTCGCTGTCCGCGCTGCAGACGCTGCCGATCAACGCGCCCGGCATCACGTCGCTGCCGCTGCTCGGCGCGATCGCCGACGTGACGCGCACCTCCACCAACGCCGTCGTCTCCCAGTACAACATCCAGGGGCTGGTGCAGGTCTACGCCACACCCCAGGACCGCGACCTCGGCGCGGTGGCGGCCGACGTGCAGCGCGAGATCGCCGCGTTGGCGGCCGAGGTCCCGCGCGGCAGCCAGGTCGTGCTGATGGGCCAGGTGCGGACGATGAACGCGTCCTATTCGGGCCTCATCTTCGGCCTGATCGGCGCGATCGTCCTGATCTACCTGCTGATCGTCGTGAACTTCCAGTCCTGGTCGGATCCGTTCGTCATCATCACCGCGCTGCCGGCGGCACTCGCCGGCATCGTGTGGATGCTGTTCACCACGGAGACCACGCTCTCGGTGCCGGCACTGACCGGCGCCATCATGTGCATGGGCGTGGCGACCGCGAACAGCGTGCTCGTCATCAGCTTCGCGCGCGAGCGGCTGGAGGTCCTGGGGGACCCGGTCGCCGCTGCCGTCGAGGCGGGCTATGTGCGCTTCCGCCCGGTCATCATGACGGCGCTCGCGATGATCATCGGCATGGCGCCGATGGCCTTCGGCTTCGGCGAAGGCGGCGAGCAGAACGCCCCGCTCGGCCGCGCCGTCATCGGCGGGCTGCTCGCCGCCACCTTCGCGACCCTCATGTTCGTGCCGGTCGTGTTCAGCATCGTCCACGGGCGGCGGCCGGCCGCGCCCGCCCCCTTGCCGGAGCCCGCGCATGCCGCCTGAACAGGAAGCCCGCACGCCGCCGGAGGTCCGCACCCCCTCGGGGCGAAAGCTGGCCGTCGTCGGCGTCATTTTCGTCGCCGCCGTGGCCGCGGTCGTCACCACCGGGATCATGTCGCGCGAGCAGGCCGACATCGACCTCAAGAAATGGACCGAGGAGCAGGCGATCCCGACGGTCGCCGTCTCCCCGCCCGGCACCCGCAAGCTCAGCCCGACGATCGTCCTGCCGGGCCGGCTCGAGGCGTTCAGCCGCGCCCCGATCCTGGCCCGTGTGAGCGGCTACGTGAAGGCGTGGCACGCCGACCTCGGCGCCCCGGTCAAGGCGGGCCAGCTCCTGGCCGAGATCGAGGCACCGGAGCTCGACCAGCAGATCCTGCAGGCGCGCGCCGACCTCGTCAGCGCCCAGGCGAACGCGCGGCTGGCCGAGGTGACGCTGCGCCGCCGCCAGACGCTGGCCGATGCCAACGTCATCTCGCAGCAGAACCTGGACGAGCGCGCGGCCGATGTCGGCAGCAAGCAGGCGGCGGTCAAGGCGAGCCAGGCGAACGTCGACCGCCTGCTCGCCATGGCCGCCTACAAGAACGTGACCGCGCCCTTCGACGGCGTGGTGACGGCGCGCGACACCGATGTCGGCGCCTTGATCACGGCCGGCGCGGGCACGCCCATGTTCGTCATCTCGGACATCCGGCGCCTGCGCGTCTACGTCAACGTGCCGCAGTCCTTCGTGCCGCTGGTCCGGGTCGGCGCCCGCACCACGATCTCCGTCCCCGAGTATCCCGAGCGCGGCTTCCCCGCGGTGGTCGCCGCGTCGGCCCAGGCGGTCGACGTCGCCTCGGGCACGACGCGCATGCAGCTCGTCGTCGACAATGCGGAGGGCGTGCTGCTGGCGGGCGCCTATGCCAACATTCGCATCGACCTGTCGCGCGAGGTGCAGCCGCTGCACATCCCCGCCAGCGCGCTGATCGTCGGGCGGGAAGGGCTGCGCGTCGCCACGGTCGACACGGGCGACCGGGTTCGCTTCCGCAGCGTCACCATCGCCCGCGACCTGGGGCAGGAGATCGAGATCGCGACCGGGCTCTCCGCCGAGGACCGCATCGTCGTCACCCCGCCGGACGGCCTCAACGAGGGCGACCAGGTGCGGATCGTCGCCGGCCCGACGGTGGCCGCCAAGCCGCGCTGACAGTCCGTCAGGGGGCGTGCACGATCACTTCGAAGCCTTCGTCCGGCGCGGGCGGGACGAAATGGCGCATGAATTGGTCGTACTCCGCCTCGCTCACGGTGAAGGGATGGTCGCCCCGGGCATTGCGCGCGCGCAGGCGCTGCCGGCAGGTCTCGTCCGGCACGTCCAGCAGGTGCAGCTCATGGGCGACCCCGGCATCGGCGATGATCGCGCGCATCCAGGCGCGGCTGCGCAC
>JBFWXJ010000458.1:0-4827 GCA_050187535.1 Alphaproteobacteria bacterium
GAAGCGGTCGGTGAACAGCGCCTGCACCTCCAGTTCCGGGCGGTCGATCGGAAGGGCCAGGATCGCCGCGTCGATGCGGCCCGCCGCGAGCTCGCCCAGCAGCGCGTCGGTGCGCGTCTCGCGCAGCTGCGGCTCCAGCCTCGGGTGGCGCTGCCGCAGCGCCGGCAGGCAGAGCGGCAGCAGGTAGGGCGCCACCGTCGGGATGATGCCGATGGCGAGCGGCCCGACCAGCAGCCCCTGGCGCTGGCGGGCCATGTCCTCGAGGTCGCGCACCGCCGCGACCACGGCGCTGGCACGACGCAACACCTCATCGCCGTCGGGCGTCAGCGCCGCCCCGCCGCGGCGGCGCTCGACCAGATCGACGCCCAGCATTTCCTCCAGCTCGCGGATCTGCGCCGACATCGCCGGCTGCGTAACGTGGCACAGCTCGGCCGCGCGGCCGAAATGCCGGGTCTCGGCCAGCGCCACGAGGTAGCGCAGGTGTCGGATCGTGACCATCGACGATCAGATTATCCTATCGTCACTGCACCCGACATGATTGGAAACCACTGTTGCTCGGCGTCAAGCTGGCGACATCGAAAGCGCAACAGGAGGGTCCCCTGCCATGCCGAACACGCTGACCACCACCGCCGGCGCGCCCGTCGCCGACAACCAGAATTCCCTGACTGCCGGCCCGCGCGGGCCCGTGCTGATGCTGGACTGGCAACTCATCGAGAAGCTCGCCCACCAGAACCGCGAGCGCATCCCCGAGCGCGTCGTCCATGCCAAGGGCTGGGGCGCCTACGGGACCCTGACCGTGACCAACGACATCACCCGCTACACCCGCGCCAGGCTGTTCGCCGAAGTCGGCAAGAGGACGGACCTCATCGTCCGCTTCTCGACCGTAGCCGGCGAGCAGGGTGCGGCCGACGCCGAGCGCGACGTGCGCGGCTTCGCGGTCAAGTTCTACACCGAGGAGGGCAACTGGGATCTCGTCGGCAACAACACGCCGGTCTTCTTCGTGCGCGACCCGCTGAAGTTCCCCGACTTCATCCACACCCAGAAGCGCCATCCCCGCACCAACCTGCGCTCGCCGACGGCGATGTGGGATTTCTGGTCCTTGTCGCCCGAGAGCCTGCACCAGGTGACGATCCTCTTCTCGGACCGTGGCCTGCCGCCGAGCCCACGCTTCATGAACGGCTACGGCAGCCACACCTACAGCTTCTGGAACGCCGACGGCGAGCGCTTCTGGGTCAAGTTCCACTTCAAGACCCGCCAGGGCCACCGCTACCTGACCAACGCGCAATCCGCTGATGTCATCGGCCGGTCGCGCGAGAGCTACCAGGAGGACCTGTTCGGGGCGATCGAGCAGGGCGAGTTCCCGTCCTGGACGCTGTTCGTCCAGGTCATGCCGGAGGCGGACGCCGAGAAGACGCCCTACAACCCCTTCGACCTGACCAAGGTCTGGCCGCATGCCGACTATCCGCTGATCGAGGTCGGCGTGATGGAGCTGAACCGCAACCCCGACAACTACTTCGCGGAGATCGAGCAGCTCGCGCTGTCGCCCTCCAACGTCGTGCCCGGCATCGGCTTCTCGCCCGACAAGATGCTGCAGGCCCGCATCTTCTCGTATGCCGACGCCCACCGGTATCGCCTCGGCACGCATTACGAGGCGCTGCCGGTGAACCAGCCGCGCTGCCCCGTCCACCACTATCACAAGGACGGCGCGATGCGGTTCTTCCGCAACGACACCGGCAACCCCGACGCCTACTACGAGCCCAACAGCATGGGCGGCCCCGCCCAGGACCCGTCGGTCGCCGAGCCGCCCTTGCGCATCTCCGGCGACGCCGCGCGCTGGGACCACCGCGCCGGCAACGACGACTATACCCAGCCCGGCAACCTCTTCCGCCTGCTGACGGAAGAGCAGCAGGGCCGGCTGATGGACAACATCGCAGCGGCCATGACCGGCGTGCCGGAGGCGATCCAGCGCCGCCAGATCGCCCATTTCGAGCGCGCCGATCCGGCCTACGGCACCGGCGTCGCGAGCCGCCTCGGCCTGTCCGCGGTGTCGGCCGCGGCGGAGTAGCGATCAGGCCCCCTCCGGCCCTGGTCGGAGGAGGCTTGCCTACACCACGAACAGGAAATCGTCCGCAGCCATGGTCGCCTTGGTCAGCGTCGGGACGACGAGGAAGTTGCCGCCGCCGCCGAGGTCGATGGTGAGGCCGGCCGGGCCGTCGAAGGCGCGCGCCACGAGGTCCGCGAAGGTCGAGAGCTGGATGCCGTTGGCGTTCGCCGTCAGCGTGACGTGTTCCGTCGCGGGGTCGAGCAGCACGCGGTCGACGCCGCCGCCGGCGTCGATGCGGTAGCTGTCGATGCCGTCGCCGCCGTCGAGCGTGTCGTTCCCCGCTTCCCCCTCCAGCCAGTCGTCGCCCGCCCCGCCCTGAAGCAGGTCGGCGCCGTCGCCGCCGAGCAGGGAATCGCCGTCCGCCTCGCCCAGCAGCACGTCGTCGCCGGCATCGCCCAGGAGGATGTCGCTCTCGCCGCCGCCCTGGAGCGCGTCGTTGCCGGCATCGCCCTGGAGGAGGTCGGTGCCCTGCCCGCCCTGGACGGTGTCGTTGCCGCCGCCGCCCCACACGGTGTCGGCGTCGCCGCCGCCATCGATCTGGTCGGCGTCGGCCCCGCCCGCCAGGGCATCCGTGCCCTGGCCGCCGAACAGCGCGTCCGCCCCCTCGCCGCCATAGACGAGGTCGGCGCCGGGACCGGCCTGGAGGACGTCGTTGCCGGCATCGCCGAAGAGGGTGTCGTCGCCGTCCGCATCCGAGAGGAGATCGCCGCCCTCGCCGCCATACATCAGGTCGGCGCCGCCGCCGCCCGCCAGGGTATCCGGGCCGAGATCGCCGCTCAGCACGTCGGCACCGTCGCCGCCGTCGACCCGGTCGGCGTCGCGGCCGCCGAAGGCGGTGTCGTCGCCGGCCTCACCCAGCACCGTGTCGTCGCCGAGATTGCCGTTGAGATGCGGGTCGTCGCCGGGGCCGCCCGCGACGCGGTCGGGGCCGGCGCCGCCGCGCACCACGTCCGGCCCGTCGCCGCCGTCGACGTCGTCCGCACCGGCATTGCCGTTGATGTCGTCGGCGTCCGCCTCGCCGCGCAGCGTGTCGGCACCGTCGCCACCCAGGATCAGGTCGGGTCCGGCCCCGCCCAGGATCGAATCGTCGCCGCTGCCCGCGGCGTCGATGTTGGTCCCGCCGAACAGCCAGTCGGCGCCGGCGCCGCCGACGATGGTGTCACCGCCGCCGCGGCCGAGGGCGACATCGTCCGCGGCGGTTCCCGTCAGAAGATCCGGCCCTGGACCGCCCTCGATCACCGCCATGGCAGCCTCCCTAAGCGGTCGTGAAATCCCGCAGGCCGCGTCCTTCGGCCGCCAGCCGCTCCAGCAGCGCGGCGGGCGCCGGATCGCCGTCGCGGCGCATCGCCTTCAGGCCGTCCAATACCGTACGCAGGCCGATCGAGTCCGCCCAGTGCATCGGGCCGCCGCGATAGATCGGCCAGCCATAGCCGTAGACCCAGACGACGTCGATATCGCCCGGCCGGATCGCCACCCGCTCCTCCAGGATGCGCGCGCCCTCGTCGACCATCGGGAACAACAGGCGGCGCTGGATCTCCTCGTCGCCGATGGCGCGGGGATTGATGCCGAGGTCGCGGCGGACCTCGGCCACGATCGCCTCGACCGCGGGATCGGGAACCGGCGTGCGGCTGCCGGGCTCGTAGCGGTACCAGCCGGCGCCGGTCTTCTGGCCGAAGCGGCCGAGCGCACACAGGCGGTCGGCGACGGGCGACTTCAGGCCGCGCTCCTGCCGGATGCGCCAGCCGATGTCGAGCCCGGCCAGATCGCCCATGGCATAGGGGCCCATCGGCAGGCCGAAGTCGTAGAGCACCCGGTCGACCTCGTGCGGCAGGGCGCCCTCCAGCACCAGCCGCTCCGCCTCGCGGCCGCGGGAACGCAGCATGCGATTGCCGATGAAGCCGTCGCAGTTGCCGGCCAGCACCGGCACCTTGGCGATCTGCCGGCCGAGCGCCATGCCGCGGGCGATGGTCGCATCGGCCGTCCCGGAGCCGCGCACCACTTCCAGCAGCCGCATGACGTTGGCCGGGCTGAAGAAGTGCAGGCCGATGACGCTGCCCGGCCGTTGCGTGGCGCCGGCGATGGCGTCGATGTCGAGCGTCGAGGTGTTGGTGCCGAGCACCGCATCCGCGTCGGCATGCCGGTCGAGCTCGGCGAAGACCGCCTGCTTGATCCCGGTGTTCTCGAACACCGCCTCGATGATCATGTCGGCGCCGGCGACGTCCGCAAGTGCGTCGCCGGGGCGGATGAGACCCATCCGCCTCTCGACCTCGGCCGCGGTCAGGCCGCCGCGGGCCGCAGTCGCCTCGTAGTTGCGCCGGATCGTGCCGAGCCCGCGCTCCAGCGCCGCGGGCGCGGAATCGAGCAGCGTCACCGGGATGCCGGCATTGGCGAAGCACATGGCGATGCCGCCGCCCATGGTCCCGGCGCCGACAACCGCCGCGCGGTGTACCGGCGGTGGCGAGCCCGCGGCGAGCCCCGGAATCTTGGCGGCCTCGCGTTCGGCGAAGAAGACGTGGCGCATCGCCTTGGACTGCGGCGACGCCTTCAGCTCCGCGCTGGTCGCCCGCTCCTCGGCCAGGCCGGCGTCGAACGACACGTCGATTCCGGTGCGGATCGCGTCGATGGCGCGCGCCGGCGCCGCCTGACCGCGGGCGCGGCGCGCGATCCGCCGGCGCGCCTCGTCGAACGGCTCGGCATTGCCGCGATCGGCGGCGATGCGGTCG
>JBFWXJ010000459.1:0-4818 GCA_050187535.1 Alphaproteobacteria bacterium
GGCGAGCGCCTCCGCCGTCCAGACGACCGCCGACTCGCGGTTCGCCGGCGAGTAGTTGAAGCCTTCGACCGTTCCCGCCTTGCGTCCGACGATGCCGTTGAGGACGGGGCCGACCTTGTTGCGGGCGCCCTCGCCGACGGCGTGGCAGACGAAGCAGAGGCGACGGAAGATCGGCTCGCCCTTGGCCGCGTCCTGTGCGGCGGCGGGAGCGGCGACGGCGACGAGGGCGGCTGCGGCCGCCCCGATGGCAGGGGTACGCATGAAATCTCCCAGATCAGGTCCGGCCGGCACCATCCGCGAAGTCGGCGGACGGGCGACAGGCTGCCGGGATCACATGTCCGTGAGACACCGGTGATGCCCGATTGTCAGCCCGCCTCCGCTCTCGCATCGTCCGCACCAGTTTGCCCGCCCGTGCGGCCTGCCACCGGATTACAGGGAGCAAGCGACACCATGATCACGCTCAAGGTCAACGGTCGCGTCCACGAGGTCGACGTCGATCCCGACACCCCGCTGCTCTGGGTGCTGCGCGAGCAGATCGGCCTGACCGGCACGAAATACGGCTGCGGCGTCGCCGCCTGCGGCGCCTGCACCGTGCATGTCGACGGCCAGCCGCAGCGCTCCTGCGCCCTTCCCGTCAGCGCGGTCGGCGACGGCCAGGTGCTGACCATAGAGGGCCTGTCGCCGGACGGCAGCCACCCGGTGCAGAAGGCCTGGCTCGCCCACGAGGTGCCGCAGTGCGGCTACTGCCAGTCGGGCCAGATCATGGCCGCGGTGGCGCTCCTCAAGGAGAAGCCCAAGCCGACCGATGCCGACATCGACGAGGCGATGACCAACATCTGCCGCTGCGGCACCTACCAGCGCGTCCGGGCGGCGATCCATACCGCCGCCGGCAACGGCCGCGCCTGAGGGAGGGGACCATGAGCCACATCATGAAGCTCTCCCGCCGCGGGTTCCTCGTCTCGGCCGGCGCCGTCGCCGGCGGCATGGCGATCGGCTGGAAGGTGCCGGGCGGCGCGCTCCAGGCCGTCGCCCAGACGCCGATCGGCGTCGAGGTCGGGATCTGGGTGGTGATCCACCCCGACGACCGCACCGTCGTGCGCATCGCCCGCTCGGAGATGGGGCAGGGCACGCTGACGGGCCTGGCGCAGCTGGTCGCCGAGGACCTGGAATGCGACTGGAGCAAGGTCTCCGCCGAGTACGTGGCGCCCGAGGTCAACCTCGCCAACAAGCGGGCCTGGGGCGACATGTCGACCGGCGGCAGCCGCGGCATCCGCACCTCGGTCGACTACGTGCGCAAGGGCGGCGCCGCCGCGCGGATGATGCTGACCGAAGCCGCCGCGAAGCGCTGGGGCGTCCCGGCCTCCGAATGCGCGGCGGAGAACAGCGTCGTGACGCATCAGCCGACCGGCCGCAAGCTGCGCTACGGCGAGGTCGCGGAAGACGCGGCCAAGCTCGCCGTGCCGAAGGACATCGCGCTGAAGGACCCCAAGGACTGGAAGGTCATCGGCAAGGGGGTCAAGCGGCTCGACACGGCCGACAAGCTCACCGGCGCCCAGGTCTACGCGATCGACGTCCGCCTGCCGGACATGCTGAACGCCGCCATTGCCCAGTCGCCGGTGTTCGGCGGCAAACTCGTCTCCTTCGACGCGGAGAAGGTGAAGGGCCTGAAGGGCGTCAGGCACGTGGTGGCGGTCGGCGACAACGCGGTCGCCGTCGTCGCCGACACCTGGTGGCAGGCCAAGACGGCGCTGGAGCAGTTGCCGGTCGTGTGGGACGAGGGAGCCAACGGCAAGGTCGACAGCGCGTCCATCGCCGAGTTCCTCAAGGCCGGCCTCGACGCCAAGGACGCGGTGCTGGGCCAGAAGCACGGCGACGCGACGGCGGCCATCGCCGGCGCGGCGAAGAAGGTCGAGGCGGTCTATGCCACGCCCTTCCTCGACCATGCCTGCATGGAGCCGATGAACTGCACCGCCAAGGTCACGGCCGACGGTGTCGAGATCTGGGTCGCCTCGCAGAACGGCGACGCCTCGCTGGCGGCGGCCGCCGAGGCGGGGGGCGTGCCGCTCGCGAAGGTCAAGGTCAACAAGCTGCACCTCGGCGGCGGGTTCGGCCGGCGCGGCTTCCAGGACTACACCCGCCAGGCGGTGCTGATCGCCAAACAGGTGCCCGGCCGGCCGGTCAAGATGATCTGGTCGCGCGAGGAGGACATCCAGCACGGCTTCTACCGCCCGATCACCCAGGCGAAGATGACGGGCGGCCTCGATGCCGAGGGCAACCTCGTCGGCCTGCACATGCGTCTCTCGGGTCAGTCGATCCTGGCGTCGGTCGCGCCGTCGCGGCTGACGAACGGCATCGACCGGCTGCACTTCCAGGGCATGCTGGAGGACGAGTTCGGCTACATGGCGATCCCGAACCTCCTCGTCGACCACGCCATGCGCAACACCCATGTCCCGGTCGGCTTCTGGCGCGGCGTCAACCACAACCAGAACGCCATCTACATGGAGTGCTTCATCGACGAGATGGCCCATGCCGCCGGCAAGGACCCGCTGGAGTTCCGCCGCAAGCTCTTGGCCAAGAACCCCAAGCATCTCGCGGTTCTCGAGGCGGCGGCCGCGAAAGCCGAATGGGGCAAGCCGCTGCCGGCCGGCGTCCATCGCGGCCTTTGCCAGAACTACGGCTTCGGCAGCTACACGGCTGCCGTCGCCGAGGTCTCGGTCTCGGACAAGGGGAAGCTGAAGATCCACCGCATCGTGGCGGCCACGGACCCGGGCCACGCGCTGAACCCCGACCAGATCGCAGCCCAGGTGGAAGGCTCGTTCGTCTACGGCCTCAGTGCCCTGCTCTACAGCGAGATCACGATCGAGAAGGGCCGCACGGCGCAGAGCAACTTCCACGACTACGAGGTCATGCGGCTCGACGACATGCCCAAGGTCGAGACGGTGCTGGTGCCGTCCGGCGGCTTCTGGGGCGGCGTCGGCGAACCGACGATTGCCGTGGCCGCACCGGCCGTGCTGAACGCCATCTTCGCGGCGACGGGCAAGCGCATCCGCACCATGCCCCTCAAGCACCACGACCTGAGGACGGCGTAGGCGCGGATGCGCGTCGCCATCGCCTCGGCGCTCGCCGCCGCGCTCGCATCCGCGGGCGCGGCGGCGGCCGAGGCGCCACCCACCCTTGCACCGCCGGGTGCCGCGAGCTGCTCGGGCTGTCACGTGCCGGCTGCCCGGGCGACGGCGATCCCGCCGATCGTCGGCCGACCGGCGGCGGATACCGTCGAGACCATGGAGGCGTTCCGCACCGGCGGCCGCGAATCCACGGTGATGGGCCGCATCGCCAAGGGCTTCACCCGCGAGGAGACGGCCGCGATCGCCGCCTGGCTCGCGACGCAACGGTGATGAGGAGGCCCGCGGCGCATCGGACGGCAGGGTCCTCATGCTGAGCTCGTCGAATCACGAGGTCGCGCCGGCCGGAGAGCCTCGCCCTTCGACAGGCTCAGGACGAGGAAACACTTCTTGGTCGCGAGGCCGCCCATGACCACCGCTACCCGCCGGGGCTTCATCGCCGGGTCCGCGGCCGCGCTGGCCGCGCCCCTCCTGTCGCGCGCGGCGCGCGGGCAGGCTAGGGGCCGCGTCGTCGTGGTCGGCGGCGGCTTCGGCGGTGCGAGCCTCGCGCGCGCTCTCCGCCGGCTCGACCCGGCGATCGACGTCACCCTGGTCGAGGCGGACCGGACCTTCACCGCGTGCCCGTTCAGCAACGGCGTCATCGGCAGCCTGCACGGCATCGCGCAGCAGCGCTTCGGCTACGGCAAGGTGGCGGCCGATGGGATCCGCGTCGTCCACGCCATGGCGACGGCGGTCGATCCCGCGGCCCGGCGCGTCGGCCTCGCGGACGGCTCGGCGTTTGCCTACGACCGGCTGGTGCTGTCGCCCGGCATCGACATCGCCTGGGATGGCCTGCCCGGCTACGACATGGCGGCGGCCGAGCGCATGCCGCACGCATGGCGCGCGGGCGAGCAGACCTTGCTGCTCCGCCGGCAACTGGAGGCGATGAAGGATGGCGGGCTGGTCGTCATGGCCGCGCCCGCGAACCCGTTCCGTTGCCCGCCCGGGCCATACGAGCGTGCGAGCCTCATCGCCTGGTACCTGAAGGCGCACAAGCCGCGTTCGAAGCTGTTGATCCTCGACGCCAAGGACGCCTTCTCGAAGCAACGCCTCTTCACGGATGGCTGGGCGAAGCTTTATCCCGGCATCGTCGAATGGGTCCCCCTCTCGAAGGGCGGCAAGGTGGTGCGCGTCGATCCCGCGGCGATGACGCTGGAGACCGATTTCGCGACCCACGAGGCGGCCGTCGCAAACGTCATCCCGCCGCACCGCGCCGGCCGCATCGCGGCTGCGGCCGGCGTCGCCGACCGCACCGGCTGGTGCCCGATCGACCCCGTCACCTTCGAATCGCGGCTGCAGCCCGGCATCCATGTCATCGGCGATGCCTGCATCGCCGGCGGCATGCCGAAATCGGCCTTCGCCGCCAATTCGCAGGCGAAGAACTGCGCGGCCGCCATCGTCCGGCTGCTCGCCGGCAGGGCACCCGACGAGCCGCGCCTCATCAACACCTGTTACAGTTTGCTGGCGCCCGACTACGGCATCTCCATCGCCGGTGTGTACCGCCCGGCCAACGGCGTGCTGGCCGATATCCCGGGCGCCGGCGGCACCAGCCCGCCCGACGCGCCCGCGAGCGTCCGCGCGCTCGAGGCCGACTACGCCAATGCCTGGTTCGCGACGATCACCGCCGAGGCGTTCGGTTGAGGGCCGGGGCGGCGAT
>JBFWXJ010000460.1:0-4805 GCA_050187535.1 Alphaproteobacteria bacterium
AAGCCGCGGCCGCCCGAGGCCAAGACGATCTTCGACATGATCGCCGCACTGGAGGCCTCGCCCAAGCCGGTGGTCGCCGCCATCCACGGCACCGCGCTCGGCGGCGGGCTGGAGGTGGCGCTCGCCTGCCACTGGCGGGTCGGCGTCAAAGGCTCACAGTACGGGCTGCCGGAAGTGAAGCTCGGCATCCTGCCGGGTGCGGGTGGCACGCAGCGCCTGCCCCGCCTGATCGGCGCCGAGCCGGCCGCCCGCATGATCCTCTCGGGCGAATTCGCCCCGGCCGACCGGGCGCGCGAGCTGGGCATCATCGACGATCTGGTGGCGGGCGACCTCGCCGAGGGCGGTGCGGCCTTCGCGCGCCGTGTCGTGGCGGAGAGGCGGCCGCTGCGCCGCATCCGCGACATGGCGGACAAGCTCAAGGTCTCCGCCGGCTTCTTCGATGAGCTCCGCAAATCGATCGCCAAGACCGGCCGCGGCCAGGTGGCGCCCTGGCGCTGCATCGACTGCGTCGAGATCGCGACCACCACCTCGTTCGACGAGGGCCTGCGGCGCGAGCGCGCCCTCTTCGAGGAATGCCTCGCCTCGCCGCAGTCGAAGGCACTGCGCCATTTCTTCTTCGCCGAGCGCGAGGTGGCGAAGATCCCGGACGTGCCGAAGGACACGGCCGTAGCGGGCATCAGCAACGCTGCGGTGATCGGCGCCGGCACCATGGGTGCGGGCATCGCCATGAACTTCGCCAGCGCCGGCGTGCCCGTCACCATCGTCGAGACCGAGCAGGGCGCACTCGACCGCGGACTCGCCACGATCCGCGCAAACTATGCCCGTACCGTCAAGTCCGGTCGCCTCTCGCAGGATTCCATGGACCTGGCGATGGGGCTGATGTCGGGCACGCTCGACCTGGCCGACGTCGCCGAGGCGGACATCGTGATCGAGGCGGTGTTCGAGGACATGGGGATCAAGAAGGACCTCTTCGGCCGCCTCGACGGCATCGCGCGCACCGACGCGATCCTGGCGACCAATACCTCGACGCTCGACGTGGACGAGATCGCCGCTGCGACACGCCGGCCGGAGCGGGTGATCGGGACCCATTTCTTCAGCCCGGCCAACGTCATGAAGCTGCTGGAGATCGTCCGCGGCGCCAAGACCGACCACCGGACGATCGCCACGACCATGGCGCTGGCCCGCACCCTGCGGAAGGTCGGCGTGCTGGTCGGCGTGTGCGACGGCTTCGTCGGCAACCGGATGCTGGCGGGCTACATGCAGCAGGCGCTCTTCCTGCTCGAAGAGGGGGCGCTGCCGCAGGACGTCGACAAGGCGATCTACGACTTCGGCTTCGCCATGGGTCCCTTCGCCATGATGGACCTGGCGGGCAACGACGTGGAGTGGCGCATCCGCAAACACCGCGAGAAGACCAAGCCGCGGCCCGCGGACCAGCGCTTCTCGCGCCTGCCCGACCTCATCTGCGAGCAGGGCCGCTTCGGGCAGAAGACGGGTGCGGGCTGGTACCGCTACGAGGCGGGCGACCGCACGCCCCACCCCGACCCGGTCGTCGAGCGCATCATCGTCGACAACTCGCGCGATGCCGGCATCGCGCGCCGCGCCATCGCACCCGAGGAGATCGTCGAGCGCTGCCTGCTGCCGCTGATCAACGAGGGTGCGAAGATCCTCGAGGAAGGGCTGGCGCTGCGCCCGGGCGACATCGACATCATCTGGATCTACGGCTACGGCTTCCCGTCCTGGAAGGGCGGGCCGATGTTCCACGCCGACCAACTCGGCCTGTCGCATGTGCTGGCGCGGCTGCGCGCGTTGGGCGACGCGCAGGGCGCCTTCTGGAAGCCGGCCGCGATCATCGAGAAGCTCGCCGGCGAAGGCCGCAGCTTCGCCGACCTCAAGGTCTGACACCCCACCACCGGAGAGCCCCTATGGCCCGTGAAGCCGTCATCGTCTCGACCGCACGCACGCCGATCGGCAAGGCGTTCCGCGGCGCCTTCAACAAGACCCACGGCACGGAGATGACCGGCCACGTGCTGCGCCACGCGGTCGAGCGCGCCAAGGTGGACCCGGCCGAAGTCGAGGACGTGGTCATCGGCTGCGGCTTCCCCGAGGGGGCGACCGGCTTCAACATCGCGCGCAACGCCGCGATCCGCGCCGGGCTGCCCGTCACGACGTCGGGCATGACGGTCAACCGCTTCTGCTCGTCCGGCCTGCAGGCGATCGCGATGGCGGCCCAGCGGGTGGTCGTCGACGGCGCGCCCGTCATGGCGGCGGGCGGGGTCGAGTCCATCAGCCTCGTCCAGCCCAACATGAACAAGGCGCATCTGCAGGACGAATGGGTCATGCGGAACAAGCCCGAGCTGTTCATGAGCCTGATCCAGACCGCCGAGATCGTCGGCGAGCGTTACCAGGTCTCGCGCGACACCCAGGACGCCTATGCCCTCGTCAGCCAGCAGCGCACCGCCGCGGCGCAGAAGGCCGGACGCTTCGACCAGGAGATCGTGCCGCTGCCGAGCGTCATGGAGAAGGTCGACAAGGCGACCGAGCGCAAGTGGGACGAGGCGGTGACGCTCACCAAGGACGAGGGCAACCGCGCCGACACCACGGCGGCCGGCCTCGCCTCCCTCAAGCCGGTCTTCAGCGAGCAGGGCCGCATCACGGCCGGCAACGCCAGCCAGCTCTCCGACGGCGCCTCGGCCGTCGTGGTCATGGATTCCAAGCTGGCGGAGAAGCGCGGCCTCGACCCGCTCGGCATCTTCCGCGGCCTGGTCGTCGCCGGCTGCGAGCCGGACGAGATGGGCATCGGCCCGGTCTTCGCCGTGCCGAAGCTGCTGGAGCGCCACGGCCTCAAGACGGACGACATCGACCTGTGGGAGCTGAACGAGGCCTTCGCGGTGCAGGTCGTCTACTGCCGCGACCGCTTGGGGATCCCGATGGAGCGGCTCAACGTCGACGGCGGCTCGATCTCCATCGGCCACCCCTACGGCATGTCGGGTGCGCGCATGGTCGGCCACGCTCTGATCGAGGGCAAGCGGCGCGGGGCGAAGCGCGTCGTGGTCACGATGTGCGTCGGCGGCGGCATGGGTGCGGCGGGCCTCTTCGAGGTGGCGTGACCGCCGTCGCCGTCCGCGCGCTGCTGCTGGGCGAGCGGCTCGACGCGCGCCGGCGCGATGCCGACCGCCCGGTCCAGACGGCCCCGGTTCTGATCTCGGTCGGCGGCGGCCAGGCGGTCCTTTTCCGCTACGGTGCCGTCGTCCTCTTCGGCGTGGCACCCGAGGACGAGGCGCCGTTCCTGGCGGAGGTCGCGCAGCAGGTCGCCGATCCGGTGACGCCGCCGGAGGAGGAGCGGCTCGTCCTCGCCGTCGACCCCGAGGCGTCGGAGCCGATCCGGCCGGACGGAGCGGTCGCGCTGCACGACCTGTCGCTCGCACGCATCCAGATCGTCGCCGACGTCCTGGCGAAGTCGGTGCTGCTCGCCCACTACGAGCGCCGCCTCGGCGTGGTCTTCGACGGCATCGAGCCGCTGGCCCGCTCGCTGCAGCGCGAGGGCCGGCGCCACGCCCGCGGGCGAGCGCTGCTGCGCCAGATCGGTGATGTGCTGATGACGCTGCACCAGATGGTCGGCCGCGCCGAGGTGACCGAGAAGCCGGACGTGCTGTGGGACCATCCCGCGCTCGAGCGCATCCATGCGCGGCTGGCCGAGGAATACGAGCTGCGCGACCGGTCGGTGGCGCTCGACCGCAAGCTCGACCTCGTCTCGCGCACCCTCCAGACGCTGATCGACCTCGACCAGCAGGACCGCTCGCTGCGCGTCGAGTGGTACATCGTCGCGCTGATCGTCGTCGAGATCGGCCTCACCCTGTACGAGATGTTCCTGAAGCAGCCCCACCCGTGACCACAACCCTCCGCCCGCTGGCCGATTTCCCGGCCGATGCCCGCCGCGCCGTGCGCTGCGTGCTGACCGACATCGACGACACGCTGACGACCGAAGGCCGGCTGACGGCCAGCGCCTATTCGGGGATGGAGCGGCTGGCCGCCGCCGGCATCGCCGTGGTGCCCGTGACCGGCCGGCCCGCCGGCTGGTGCGACATGGTCGCCCGGCAGTGGCCGGTCGCCGGCGTGGTCGGCGAGAATGGCGCCTTCCACTTCCGCTACGACGCGGCTTCGCGCCGCTTCCTGCGCGGCTTCTGGGTCCCCGACGCGCAGCGCGCGCAGGACCACGAACGGCTCTGGGCGATCGCCCGGCGCATCCTGGCCGAGGTGCCGGGCACCGCCATCGCATCCGACCAGCAGTACCGCGCCGCCGACATCGCCATCGACTGGTGCGAGGACGTGCCGGCGCTGCCCGATGCCGAGGTCAGTCGCATCGTCGCCATCGCGGAGGCGGCGGGTGCGACCGCCAAGGTCTCCTCGATCCACGTCAACATGTGGTTCGGCGACTTCAGCAAGCTCGCCATGACGCGCCGGCTGGCGCGCGAGCTCGGCCTCGACGTGGATGCGGACCCGGGCGCCTTCGTCTTCGTCGGCGACTCCCCCAACGACCAGACGATGTTCGGCCATTTCCCGAATGCGGTCGGCGTCGCCAACGTGCTGCGCTTCCGCGACCGCCTCGACCGCCCGCCGACCTATGTCGCCCCGTCGGAAGGCGGCGACGGCTTCGCCGAGGTGGCCGAGGCGCTGCTGGCGGCGCGGGGCGGCTGATCGCAAGATGGGACGAGCGTAGTTGCGTCCCTCGACGATGCTCGGGACGAGGAGCTATCTCATTACCATCAACGGCGTTCCTCACCCCGAGCATCGTCGAGGGGCGCACT
>JBFWXJ010000461.1:0-4782 GCA_050187535.1 Alphaproteobacteria bacterium
ACGCGTGGACGAGCTCCTGCAGCAGGCGGCCCCGCCGGATCCCCTCGGCGTCGCGGGCGAGCGCATGGTCGGCGATCGCGGCCGCGGCGCGCATCGTCGCGATCTCGTCGGGATGCTTGACGAGCCTGGCGTCGCGCAGCCAGCGCAATGTGGGGACGAGGCGCAGCTCGGGCAGCAGCGCCGCCACGCGCCCCGCCGGGCCGCCCGCCGCGTCGACGCCGATGCGCGCCCGGGCCAGCCCCATGCCGTCGACGACCTCCGCCGCCAGCTCGGGCATCTGGTGGACGAGGCGCCGCCGGCCCGACTGGCGCGGCTGCTCGGAGTAATACGCGACCTCGTCGAGCCACAGCGTGCCGCGGGCGCGCTGCGCGTCGATGCGGTTGCGCGCGATGTCCGGCAGCACGGCGGCGGCACGGCCGTCGCGGGCGAGGACGAGGAGATGGGGCCGCTCCCAGGCCTGCACCGCCAGCGGATGGTTGGTCGCGTGCTCGAACCAGTCCGACCCGGCCAGCAGCAGCGCGGGCACGCCGGCGCGGTCCATGACCCGGGCGAGCGCCGCGCGGCGGTGGTCCCTGACGGTGGCTGAAAGCTCGGGCATGGCGGTCCTCCGGCGCGGTTGACGGGGACGCTACGCCCAGGCCCGGGCATCCGACAGATGTTTGCCTCGCGAACGCCCGTGCGCTCCGCGAACGAATTGACGACCGGCCCCGGCCCACCGCACCGTGACGCCCCCGTTGCCGGAGACCCGCCCATGAAGAGAGTGATCGCGCTCGCCCTCGTGTCCGTCGCGCTCGTGTCCTTCGCCCTCGACGGCGGCGCGGCGGCGCAGGGCTATCCGACCAAGCCCATCCGCTGGGTCCTGCCCTACCCGCCGGGCGGCGGCACCGACATCATGGGGCGCCTCGTGGCCGAGGCCGTGTCGCCGCGCCTCGGCCAGCCGGTGGTCGTGGTCAACCAGACCGGCGCCTCGGGCACGGTCGGCAGCGACGCCGTGCGCCGCGCCGACCCGGACGGCTACACGCTGCTCTTCAACGCCAGCATCTTCGTGCTCGGCCGCAACGTCGTGAAGGCGGCGCCCTACGACACCATCGCCGACTTCACGCCGATCGCCCGCATCGGCGAAGTGCCGCTCATCATCCTGGCCGCGACCAGCGTACCGGGAAGCACCATCCCCGAGGTGGTGGCCGCGGCGAAGGCGGAGCCGCGCAAGTACAATTTCGGCCTCTCATCCCTCGGCTCGGCCGGCCACCTCGCGACGCTGGAGTTCATCCGCCTCGCCGGCTCGCCGATCGAGACCATCACCTACCGCGGCGCCGCGCCGGCGCTGGCCGATCTCGTCGCCGGCAACATCCAGCTCATGATCGACCCCCTGACGGCCCTGCTGCCGCAGGCGCAGGCAGGTCGGGCGAAGGCGCTGGCGGTCACCAGCCGGGCCCGCAGCGCGCTCGCCCCCGATATCCCGACGACCGCCGAAGCGGGCATGCCGGACCTCGTCATGGGCTCGTGGTACGGCGTGTGGGGGCCACGCGGCCTGCCCGACGCGGTGGTGACGCGGATCGGCGCGGCGATGGCCGAGGCGGCCGCCGACCCCGCATTCGCGGCCAAGCTCGCGACCTACGGCATCATCCCGACCTACATGGCGCAGGCGGAGTTTCGCGACTTCATCCGCGCCGACCTCGACCGCGCGGTCGGCCTGCTGCGTTCGGTCAACTTCCAGCCGGAATAGCGACGGGCCCGAACCGGCGACGCGGAGCCGCGCCCGGGCGCCGGGCGCGGCTCCTTCCATTGGAGGAATGACGTCCGGAAGCAGCGGTATCTTGTCGTATATTTTCCTGTGAACCTTAACTGTCACAGGAACGACCGAGGGGCAGGCGGCATCTGAGCCGCACAGAGGAAGAGCCCCATGGCACTGAACATCGGCATCGACACCAAGCTTCCGCGCGACATCCCCGGCCCGAACCTGCCGCCCTTCGTGCCGGTCTGGAACGGCACCGCCGGCAACGATGCGAAGAACGGCACCGACGCGACCGAGCGATTCAACGGCCTCGACGGCAACGACACCGTCCATGCCGCCGGCGGCGCGGACACGGTCGACGGCGGCGGCGGCAACGACATGCTGTGGGGCGACGCGGGCGGCGACGTCCTCCTCGGCGGTGCCGGCTACGACACGCTCGACGGCGGCGATGGCCGAGACCTCATGCGCGGCGGCGCCGACGCCGACCTGATGCTGGGCGGCGGCGACCACGACACGTTGATCGGCGACGCCGGCGACGACCGCATCTACGGCGAGGACGGCGACGACTTCATCGACGGGGGCCGCGGCACCCGCGACCGGCTCTACGGCGAGGGCGGCGACGACACCATTTTCGCGGGCGACGACCCGGTGGCCGATGCCGGCGCCAACTCGGCCCAGGACGATCGCCTCTACGGCGGCGACGGCAATGACCTCATGTACGGCGACGTCAACACCGATCGCCTGTGGGGCGGGGACGGCAACGACACGCTGGACGGTGGCGGCGGCAACGACGCCCTGTTCGGCGAGCAGGGCGACGACCGTCTCTTCGGCGGCGCCGGGAACGACGGCTTCTACTTCGATCCCGGCGACGGCCACGACGTGGTCGCCGACTTCACGGCGGGAGGCACGGACGACGTGCTGGTCTTCGACGCCGGCTTCGGCTTCGCCGATTGGAACGACGTCATGGCGCTGGCCGACCAGGTCGGGCCGGACTGCGTCTTCACCTTCGCCGACAGCGGCACCCTCACATTGCTCGGCGTCGCCAAGGCCGCCCTGACGATCGACGACTTCACGATTTACACCTGAAGGCCGCGGCGGGCGGCGGCGATCGCATCCGCCGCCCGCTCTCCCGTCTGCCAGGCACCGTGCGCCGTCGAGAAGTCGTGCGGCGAGCACGCCTCGCCCACGAAGAAGATGCGATCGTCGACCGGGGCGGCCAGGCGCGCCCGGTCGTCGGCGTGTCCGGGCAGCGCGTGCGAGTACGATCCCCGGGACCACGGATCTCCGTCCCAGCCGGTCGCCACGATCGGCCGGATGCGCCCACGGATGTCATTGCCGAGCAGCCCCGCCAGCTCGTCCGACGCATGGGACAGGAAGGCGGCGACGCCGCCCGCCTCCAGGCTGCGCGCGAGCCGGCCGCCGAAATAACCTTCGATCAGCGGTCGACCGTAGGGCCGGAAGTGGTATGCGGCGGTGGAAGCCGTATCGACGCGGCCGTAGGAATGCACGCCCTTCGGCAGGTCGTCCGGCCGGTCGACGGCGAGCAGCAGCTTGTCGGCGAGGCCGAGCGGCAGCCCGGCGGCAGCCGCGAGCTTGTCCGGCAGTGCAGGGCGAAAGTCCGGAGCCCCGCGCAGGAGAAGCGTCGGCGGCACCGCGACGACGACGTGGCCGGCGGTGAGCCGGCCGCGCGCCGTCTCGACAATGATGCGGGCGCCCGCATGGTCGATCATGGCCGCGGGACAGTCGAGAACGACCGGGAGCCCCTCGGCCGCGGCGGCGATCAGCGTCCCGTAGCCCGCCGGCACCCGCCAGTTCACGCCGCTGTCGTCATAGCGCGCGTAGTCGACGACCGAGAGCCGGTCCAGCTCGACACCGTTGACGTAGGTGCTGACGGCGTTCAGCAGCGGGTTCCAGCGGTCGCCCGGGTTCAGCAGATCCGCCGCCGGCCGGTCCGGTCCGCCTTCCGCCGCCGCGTGGACGCGCGCGTAGAACGCCTCCCACGCGTCGCGGTAGCGGTCGTGGTCGCCGGGTGCGAATGCCATGCCGGAGGACCGGCGGCCCCAGGGTGGCAGCGAGCGGTCGACGGCGAATCCCAGCGCCTCGGCGACGGCGACGAGCGGATTGCGGTCGGCGGAATGCAGCCAGCCGCAGCCGAGATCGAGGGGATAGGGACAGAGGTCGGTGGAGGTCCAGGCGCGGCCGCCGACACGCGCCCGCGCCTCGACCACGGCGAGCGAAAGGCCGGCGCGAGCGAGGCGGCGCGCCGCGGCGATCCCGGCGGCGCCGGCGCCCACGACCACGACGTCGATGTCGCCGGAGGCTGGCGGAGAGACGAAAGGCATAGGGCAAGGCTGATGGCGGGCGCGGCCGGCGGCGTCAAGCGCGCGTCGGCCGGCGGCCGCAATGGACGAGCGTCGCTCCGCGCATCGATCGGCATCCCGCCCGCCGGTGCGCCGAAGACGATCGGCCCGCGCGATGTCGACCCGTCAGCCGTTGGTGCCGAAATACTCGAAGTCGATGGTGCGGGCGCTGTCCCGCCGGGCTCCGCCCCCGGCGATTCCCTCCCAGGCCAGCTCATGGAAATAGAACTTCGTCGTATTGACGGTGACTTGCAGAAAAACCAACACCCCGGCTGCGAACGGCTGCCCGATCCAGTAGTAATCGATGAAGATATTGGCGAAGGAAACCATTGGGCGATAGGACATTGTCTTGTACAGCGCGACCGTCGCCGGGTCGACGACCTCGGATCCAGGCTCCAGGCCGCGCTCGACCAAGCGTGCCGCGTGATCCTTGTACTGCTCGGCATCGATAGCGCCGGCGCGGTGCAGATCGTCGAGCGCCGCCAACCGTCGCTCGACGACGGAACGCGTATCCTTCATGACGGCGGTCGCCGGCATCGGCAGCGTCATCGCCGGGTCCAGGCGACGCTTCAGGCCGGCCTCGACGAAGCCGCTGACCGTTACAGCCCACTCCGTAAGCCCCTGGGCCAGCGCGAGCCGCCGCGGGTCGCTCTCAATTCGTCGCGCCGCCCACGGGCTGCGGCTCCA
>JBFWXJ010000462.1:0-4778 GCA_050187535.1 Alphaproteobacteria bacterium
ATCCCAGTTGGATTGGACGAGGTCGATCCTTCGGCCAGCCGCCGGACCCCGGGTGGCCACCCGGGGTCCGGCATCGCTCACGCGACACACACAAGCTAGGCTCTCTTCCTAAGACGAGGACGAGGAAACACTTCTCGTCCACGAGGAAGCGGACGTCCTGCTTCCTGCTTTCAAGGCAGCATCGTCGAGGGGCGCACTGGTGGTCGTGCGATCCACATCGGCTCGTCGGCAGGTGTCTCAGTCATTGGCGTCAGAGCCGGTAAACGCGCGACGCGGTGCCGGAGAACATCGCCCGCTTCTCGTCGGCGGACGCGCCGGCGGCGAGGCGCTTGAAGGCGTTCCACAGCGCGGCGTAGCCGATCCCCATCTTCTCGACCGGGAAGTTGCTCTCGAAGAGGCAGCGCGCGGGCCCGAACAGCTCGATGCAGGTTTCGATATAGGGTCCCCACAGCCCGGCCAGCGTCGCCGAATCGGGCGGCGTCGGGCGGGTGCCGTAGTCGTAGGCGGCCAGCCGCATCATCATGCCGCCCAGCTTCACCACGACGTTCGGCGCCCGCGCCAACTCGGCCATACCCGCCTTCCACGTGGCGAAAATCTCGTCGCGCCGGCCGGCATAGGGGCCGTAGCCGAGCGGGCCGCCGCAATGGCCCAGCACGAAGGTGGTGTCGGGCAGCGCGCGGACGACGTCGATCGCCTCGTCGTGCTGGGTGTGGAAGACCCAGAGATCGAATACGAGGCCCATTTTCGTCAGGCGCCGCAGACCCTCGCGGAAGTCGGCACGGGTCAGCAGGTGGCCCTCGGCGGCGTTGCTGCCGATGATCGGATCGGGGTCCCATGAGGCGGAATGGCGCACGCCGCGGAAGCGGCCGCCGGCCGCGCGCATATGCGCTTCCAGCACCGGCTCGACCCGGTCGCCCAGCCGCATGTCTGCGAATCCGACGATGCCGGCCGCGACCCGCGCCGGCCCGAACTGGTCGCTGGCGCTCATCGCGGCGACGCCGGCCACGAACTCCGTCTCGCCGACCGGCTTCATCTCCTCGGGGCCGCCGGCGCGGTACATCGAGCGGCATTCGATGAAGACCGTCGCCTCGACGTTGTGGCCGGTCGCCAGATCGGCCTGCAGCTCGTCGATCAGGTAGCGATAGCCCGGGCGCTGCCAGACATGGTGGTGGGCATCGACGATCGCGAGGTCGGGCTCGAGGACCGGCTCCGCCGCCGCCGACGCCAGCCACGCCGCGTCGGGCGCGTTGATCCGTCCGTACTGCGCCGGCTGCCGCATTCCAGTCTCCTCCCTGGGGATCGCCGGCCACTGGTTTGCGGCCGCCGTATTGCGCGACTATGATTTTCTCCGGCGAGCCAGTCGAGGAGGACCTGCGATGAGCGATCGTTCCATCGACCTCAGGAAGATCCGTGAGGGCCTGGCGGGCGTCGATCTGCTCGGCTTCGTCCAGCCCGCGGGCGAGACGGCGGCGACGCGCATCGGCATCGCCAAGGCGGGCCCGGTCAAGGTCGGCGCCGTCGGCAAGGGCGTCCGCAGCGCCTGACGCTCTTGGCGGCTCACGGCCGCGGCAGCACGTCCGGGCCGTGATGCCGGATCGCCTCGCGCAGCCGGCGCAGGCGCGGCCCCGCCTCGAACGCGACCGGCGGGCCGGGCGGCGTGTCGACGGCATCCAGCAGCAGCGCCATGCGGCGACGCGCGAGCAGCAGCGAGCGGTCGCGCAGCGGCGAGGCCTGCGCCGCCAGCGGGCGGATGTCCGGGTTGGTGTTGATCTCCCACACGACCTCGCGGCCCGCCACCGTCGTGTGGTCGGCGCGACCCCATTCGATGGCGGCCGTCCGGAAGACCGGCAGGAGCGCCGGCGCGAAGGCGTTCTCCGTCACCGCCGCCAGCTCCTCGGCATACATCTCCGGGGTCGCCGTCCCGACGGTGCCCTGCTTCACCGCCCACTGGTCTTCGATCACGGCATGGTCGACCGAGACGCCCTCGCCGACGCTGAAGGTGCCGAACTTTCGCCACAGCCCGGGAGCCAGGGGCGCGTGCACGAACTCGACGACGAGCATCCCCTTGGGCGACGTGCCCGCCGCCGCCAGCATCGCCAGCGCCGCGTCCAGCGCCCTCTGGTCGGGAACGAGCGCGGGGCGAGGTGCCGTGTGGTCGTCCTCGTTGCGCAGGAACACCGGGAAGCGGCGCGGCCGCGGCCGCTCGTCCGCACGATAGACGTTGAAAGGATTGTGGCCGTCGTCGTGCAGTCGGCGCAGGAGCTGGAAGCGGCCCATGACGCGCGCGGGGTCGTTGAGGCAGCGCATGCCCTGGTCGCGCAGCCAGCGGTGAATCTCGGCAGCCACCGGCAATTCCCAAGGGAGGAGCCGGTCGATGTCGGTGAAGATCCAGGTCGCCGTCGGAATGGTCTTCGCGGCGAACAGTCGCTCGTAGGACGTGACGCGGCATTGCGGCAGCGGGACACCGAACGTCTCGTCGGCAAGACAGGCCATCGTATAGCGATGGGCAGCGGTGGCGACGAAGAGGATCATCGCCGGCTGCCATCGCCCCGGCGGCGCGGCGCGCGCGGCCGGGGTCGTCCCGCGCCTCCGGTGGCATAGCAAGGGGTTCGCATGTCCGGCAGTCCAGCCTATGGGGGGCCGCACGGCAAGATGCCGGCTGCTCTTGCGGGCTTCCGGCCCTCGGCAGCCCGTGCGGCCGGCCTCGACCGCGTCGTTCGGTCGTCATTCGCCAGCAGCATCGCCGCCGTCCTGCGGCCATTTGCGGCACAGGGCGCGACAGACGAGGCCACGATCGCGCGCGTCGCGGCAGCGGTGCGCGACGGATCGGCCGGTCCCGGCGTCTTCGTGGCCTATGCGTCGCTGGTCGACGCGGTCTTCGCCGACGATGGCGGCGGCGCCGCGGCGGCGCTCACGGCGCTGGTGGCCGCCCCCTGCCCCGCCATCACGGCCATCACGGCCCCGCGCTGGTTGACGCTCGACGACCATGATCTCGGGCCGGGGCAGGCTGCGCGGTATCTGGCGCTGTTCGACGACGATCCCGGATCGCCGGTCCGCTGCCGGGCGGCGTCGGCCGGCGATCTGGCGCGCGTCGCCGCGCTGGGCGAGGCGGCGATGGCGGCCCTTGCGGCCGCCGACGCCAGCCTCGCCGCGGAGATCGCGACCTTCGCCCGCGAGGTCGTGATCGTCGACGGCACCGGCGGTGCCGACGGCTTTCTGTTCCACGGCGTATCGAGCTTCCACGCCTGGGGAGCCTTGCTGCTGAACGGCACCGCGCTGACCAGCCGTCTCGACATGATCCAAACCCTGGCCCACGAGACGGGGCACACGCTGCTGCACGGCCTGACACTGGGTGCCTCGACGGTGGACAATCCCCCGGGGGAGCGCCTTCCTTCGCCGCTGCGCGAAGGCGCGCGACCGCTCGACGGGATCGTGCACGCGGCCTATGTCTCGGCCCGCATGGAGCTCTGCCTGCGCAGCCTGCTGGCGGCCGATGTGCTGTCCCCCGACGAGCGCGCGACCGCCGTGGATGCGAGCGCCGGCCATCGCCGCAACTGGTCGGATGCTCTCGCGACCATCGACGCCCACGCGCGGTTCACGCCCGCGGGCGCGGCGGCCTTCGCGCCGGCGCGCGCCTGGATGGCCGAGACCGCCGGTGGGTGAGCCCCGATGCGGCTGACCCGGCTCGCCGGCCCGCTTCCCGATCCGCGACGCTGCACGCTCTTCTGCCAAATTCGGGACGAAGCCTATCTCCTGCCGCACTTCCTCGCCCACTACCGGGCGCTGGGGATCGAACGCTTCGCCTTCGTCGACGACCGCTCCGGCGACGGCACGCGCGAGATGCTGCTGGCCGAGCCCGACTGTCTCGTCATCGAATGCGACCGGCGCTGGGGCGAGCGCACCGCCGACGGAATCCCGGTCCACGACGTCATCCGCAGGCGCGGCCCCGAGAGCCTCGTCGGCGCCGGCTGGGTGCTGACCGTCGACGCCGACGAGTTCCTGGTCCCGCCGGTCGGCTATCCCGACGTCGCCGCGCTGGCCGCCGAGCTGGAAGGACGCGGCGAGCGTTGCATGGCAGCCGCGATGGTCGACTTCTTCCCGCCGACGCTGGCGGGCCGCAACTACGACCCCGCCCTGTCGCCCTTCGCCGCCTGCCCGCGCTTCGACCGGGGGCCGCTCTTCGACTGGCGGCCCGGCTGGATCGAGCCGATCCCCGCCGTCGCCGGCGTTCGCGCGAGGCTGGCGGCGATGCTGGCGGCCGAGCACCCGGCCGAGTTCCGCGCGGTGTTCGGCGGCGACTACCGGCCCGCCTCGCTGTGGAAGGTACCGCTGCTGCGCTGGGGCACGGGCATCGTTCCGGCCGGCCCGCATTGCGTGTCGGCGACGCCGTTCCTCGGCCTGCAGGCCGCACTCGCCCATTTCAAGCTGTGCCCCGGCCTCGACGCCAAGATCGGCCACGCGACGGTCGAGCGCGGCTATTTCGGCGCGTCCGTCGAGTATCGCTTCCTGGCGCGCGCGATCGCGCTGTTCCCGGACCGGCCGCTCGCCTCGATCCACACGGCGCGATGGGCCGGCGCGGCCAGCCTGGAGGCGGCGGGCCACACCTTCTCACCCGGCCGCGGCCCCCTCGGTCAGGCGAGCGCGAAGCCTTCGTAGCCGTTGGCGACCACCTCGCGGCACTTCTCCACATAGACCGGGAAGCCGCCGATATAGGGCATGAAGACCCGCGGCTTGCCCGCGACGTTGGCGCCGACGTACCAGGAGCTGCAGGTCGAGCG